>DASXEN010000064.1:0-21439 GCA_036490095.1 Caulobacteraceae bacterium | reverse complement strand
CGGCCGTCGCCGACGAGCTGACCCTGCCCCAGGTCAGCGTCGCCCGCACCCCCGACCAGCCGCCCGCCACCGAGACCGACGTCTCCGGCGAGTGGGACAAGCGGCTGACCAGCAACTTCGGCGTCGGTTTCGAGGGGACCTGGACCGACCTGCGGCTACCGGGCGGCGACATCACCGGCTTCCAGAACCTCGGCACGACCTTCAAGTACCTGCTGGCGACGGACGCGCCGCACGAACTGATGGTCTCGGTGGGGCTGGAGGTCGAATGGGGCGGGACCGGCGCCTCGCGCGTGGGCGCCGACGATACGACGACGCTCACACCCACCTTCTACTTCGGCAAGGGCGCTGGCGACCTGCCGCAGAGCCTCGCCTGGGCGCGGCCGCTCGCCCTCACCGGCGTGATCGGCTACGCGGCGCCGCTGCGGTCCGGCGACGAGCGCGACCTCGAGAGCGGCTTCGCGCTGGAGTACAGCCTGCGCTACCTTTCCTCGCACGTGAAGGACATCGGCCTGCCCTCGGTGGTGAACCAGATGACGCCCGTGGTCGAGGTCTCGCTGACGACGCCTGTCGCTCACGGCGAGAGCGCGGGGACCACCGGCACGATCAACCCCGGCCTGATCTGGTCCGGCCGGCGCATCCAGGTTGGCGCGGAGGCGGTGTTCCCGATCAACGGCGCCAGCGGCCGCTCGGTCGGCGCGGTGTTGCAGGTGCACTGGTTCATCGACGACCTCTTCCCGCGCTCGCTCGGCAAGCCGATCTGGTGAGGCGCCCGATGAAGCAGATCCCCCTCCTGGCCGCTGTCGCGGCGCTGGCGATCGCCGGCGCCGCCCAGGCCCACGCCTTCCTCGACCACGCCGACCCGAAGGTGGGCTCGGTGGTCGCCCACGCGCCGCAAAGCCTGCGCCTGCACTTCACCGAGCCGGTGGTCGCCGCCGCCTGCCGCGTCAGCGTCGCCGGGCCGCCGGGCTTCGCCGGGGCCGGGCCGGCGCGGCCCGCGCCTGGCGACGCCAAAAGCCTGGTGGTCGAGTTGCGCGGCCCCGCGCCGCCCGGCCGCTACGTCGTGCACTGGCGCGTCATCTCGGTCGACACCCATGCCACCAGCGGCGACTTCGCCTTCACGGTCCGCCCGTGAGCGGCAGCGTCGCCGAAAGCATCGACTGGGCGATCGTCGCGGTCCGTTTCGCCACCTACGGCCTGGCGATCCTGCTGTTCGGCGCGGCGCTGTTCCGCACGCTGCAGCCGGCGCCCGGCCCAGCGCGCAGCCGCGTCGCCGCCGCCGCGCCGCTCGCCCTCGGCCTGGCGGCGCTCACCTATCTGGCGCTGCTGGCGCGCCAGGCGAACGGCGGCGCCGGCTGGCCGCCCGCCGACCTGACGATCACACTCGCCGTCGGCACGGGCTTCGGCCGCGCGCTCGTGGCCACCGCGGCGTGCGGCCTGGCGCTGGCGGTCGTGCGCCAGAGCCGGCCGCGGCTGGTGCTGAGCGGCGTGGCGCTGGCCGGCCTCGCCTTCGTCGGCCACGCCGCCGACGGCGAGGGCCCGCGCGGCCTGCTGCGGCTGGCGGTCATGGCCCTGCACCTGCTGGCGGTCGGCGCCTGGCTGGGAGCGCTCGGGCCGCTGGCGGCGGCGCTGATCCGTGATCGGGACGCCGCGCCGGCGATGCTGCGGCGGTTCGGCAACCTGGCGCTCCTGGCGGTGTTCGTGGTGCTGGGCGCGGGCCTGTGCAGCCTCGCCTTCGTGATCGCCGACGCCCGCGGCGCGATCGGCGGCGCCTACCTGCGCGCGCTGGTGGTGAAGCTGCTGCTGGTCGCCGCCCTGCTGGCGGTGGCGGCGGTCAACCGCTGGCTGCTGACGCCCCTCGCCGCCCGCGACGCGGACCGCGCCATCCGCTGGGTCCGCGCCTCCATCGCCGCCGAGCAGGCGCTGGGCGCCGCGGTCATCGCCGCGGTGGCCGTGCTCGGCCAGCTCGACCCGGCGATGCGACTTTGACAACACCCCCAAAGGGGCGGATCGTCGGTTAACAAGGATAACCAACGGCCAGGGAGGCCGCGCCATGAGCGACGGATCGATCGACTTGAGGCACGAGGCCCGCGCCAAGGCCTACGCGACGCCGCTGGAGGCGCTGAACCCCGCCCAGGCCGACCTCTTCGCCGCCGACAGCTTCTGGCCGATCTTCGAGCGGCTGCGCGCCGAAGACCCGGTGCACTACACCGCCGAGAGCGACTACGGCGCCTACTGGTCGGTCACCCGTTACAACGACATCATGGCGGTGGATACCAACCACCAGGTGTTCTCGTCCGAGGACGGGATCACGCTGCAGAGCCTGGAGTCGAAGGCCGAGATGGCCAAGCGCCCGACGCGCCAGAGCTTCATCTCGATGGACCCGCCCAAGCACGACGTGCAGCGCAAGACCGTCAGCCCGGTCGTCGCGCCCGCCAACCTGGAGCGGATGGCGCCGATCATCCGCGAGCGCGCCGGCCTGATCCTCGACGGCCTGCCGATCGGCGAGGAGTTCGACTGGGTCGACCTCGTCTCCAAGGAGCTGACGGCGATGACGCTGGCGACGCTCTTCGACTTTCCGTTCGAGGAGCGCCGGCGCCTCACCCACTGGTCGGACATGATGACCAATCCGCCCGGCCACGGCCCGGTGAAGAGTTGGGAGCACAAGCGAGCGGAGCTGGACGAGTGCTTCTCGGTGTTCCGGCAGCTGTGGAACGAGCGGGTCGACGCGCCGCCGAAGTTCGACCTGATCTCGATGCTGGCCCACGGCGAGGCCACGCGGAACATGGAGGTCAACGAGTACAACGGGAACCTGGGGCTGCTGATCATCGGCGGCAACGACACGACGCGGAACACCATCTCCGGCAGCGTCTACGCCCTCAACCGCCATCCGGCCCAGTACGCCAAGCTGCGCGCCGACGCCTCGCTGATCCCGTCGATGGTCTCCGAGACCATCCGCTGGCAGACGCCGCTGTCGCACATGCGCCGCACGGCGACGCAGGACTTCGAGTTCGGCGGCAAGACCATCCGCGAGGGCGACCTGGTGGCGATGTGGTACGTCTCGGGCAACCGCGACGAGGCGGTGATCGAGGACCCGGACAACTACATCATCGACCGGCCGCGGCCTCGCACCCACCTGTCGTTCGGCTTCGGCATCCACCGCTGCGTCGGCAACCGGCTGGCGGAGCTGCAACTGACCATCATCTGGGAAGAGATCCTCAAGCGCTTCCCGACCATCGAGCTGGCCGGCGAGCCGGTCCGCACCCACTCGGTGTTCGTCAAGGGCTACGAGAGCCTGCCGGTGGTCATCCCGCGCCGGACCTAGGGCGGGCGGCATGGGGCGACATCTGGTTTCCTGGCTCGCCGGGCTGCTGGCGCTGGCGGCGACCTCCGCGGCCGCCGCGCCGTCGACTGCGGTACGCCACCATCCCCTCGCCGTGCCGGGGCTGCAGGCGCCGGCACGGATCGTCGTCGACCAGTGGGGCGTGCCGCACATCCAGGCCGCCTCCGACCGCGACGCCTTCTTCCTGCAGGGCTGGAACGCAGCGCGCGACCGGCTCTGGCAGATCGACCTGTGGCGCAAGCGCGGGCTGGGCCTGCTCTCCGCCAGCTTCGGCCCCGCCTATGTCGCCCAGGACCGCGCCGCACGGCTCTTCCTCTACCGCGGCGACATGCCCGCGGAATGGGCTGCGTACGGACCCAAGGCCAAAGGCCGCGCGGAGGCCTTCGTCGCCGGCGTCGACGCCTACGTCGGCGAGGTCCGCGCCGGGCGCCTGCCGCTGCCGGTGGAGTTCGGGCTGACCGGCAGCCAGCCGGACCTCTGGCGCGCGGAGGACGTGGTCCGCATCCGCAGCCATGCGCTGACCCGCAACGCCGACTCCGAGGTCGCCCGCGCCCGCATCGCCTGCGCCGCCGGGCTGGGCGCCGACGCGCTGCGCCGCAAACTCGCCCCACCCTGGACCACCAAGGTCCCGGACGGGCTCGATCCCTGCGTGGTCCCCGCCGACGTGCTGAAGGACTACGAGCTCGCCACCCGCGACGTGGCCTTCCACGCCGGCGCCGTCGTCGCCGACAACACCCCGGCCGCGCTCGCGCAGATGGAGGATCGCGCGGCGGCGGAGGGCTCCAACAACTGGACCATCGCGCCCGGCCGCACGGCCACCGGCCGGCCGATCCTCGCCAACGACCCGCACCGGACGCTGGGCGTGCCCTCGCTGCGCTACATCGTGCAGCTGAAGGCGCCCGGCCTCGACATCATCGGCGCGGGCGAGCCGGCGTTGCCGGGCGTCTCGGTCGGCCACAACCAGGCGATCGCCTTCGGCCTGACCATCTTCGCCATCGATCAGGAAGACCTCTACGTCTACGACCTCAACCCGGCGAACCCGCGCCAGTACCGCTACAAGGACGGCTGGGAGGACATGCGGGTGGTCCGCGAGAGTATTCCCGTGAAGGGCGAGGCGCCGCGCGACGTGGAGCTGGCCTTCACCCGCCACGGGCCGGTGGTGAAGGTCTCCGACGACGGCCGCCACGCCTTCGCCGTCTGCACCGTCTGGAGCGAGCCCGGCACCTCGGCCTACTTCGGCTCGATCGAGTACGACGACGCGGTCGACTGGCCGACCTTCAGCCGCGAGATGAGCCAGTGGGGGACGCCGTCGGAGAACATGGTGTTCGCCTCCACCGCCGGCGACATCGGCTGGATCGCCGCCGGCCGCGCGCCGATCCGGCCCAACTGGGACGGGCTGATGCCGGTGCCGGGCGACGGCCGCTACGAGTGGGCCGGGTTCCTGCGCGCCGACCAGCTGCCCAGCGTCCACAACCCCGCCCAGGGCTGGTTCGCCTCGGCCAACGAGATGAACCTGCCGCCCGGCTACCCCATCGCCGAGCGCAAGGTCGGCTTCGAGTGGAGCGACCCCAGCCGCATCACCCGGATCAAGCAGGTGCTGGGCGCCAACGCCCACGTCACCATCGCCGATTCCATGAACCTGCAGATGGACCCCACCAGCCCCGAGGCCTGCCGGCTCACCGCGCTGCTGGCGCCGCTCACCGCCGACGATCCGGACGCGGCGCTGGGGCTGAGGCTGCTGAGGGGCTGGGACTGCCGCGAGGGCGTGGATAGCGCCGCGGCGGCGCTCTACGAGGACTGGGCGGTGAACCATCTCGGCCCGGCGCTGGTGGCCGACGCCGCGCCGCCGGCCGCGCGAGCGCTGATCGGCGCGGGCAGCCTGGAGGCGGTGATCGACTATCTCGCCGCGCCGGAACATCCGGACAGCCGCGGGGTGCTGCTGGCCAGCCTCGCCGCCTCGGTCCGCAGCCTGAAGGGCAAGCTCGGCGACGACCCGGCCAGCTGGACCTGGGGCACGCTGCACCGCGCCACCTTCGTCCCCGCCGCCGCCGCGCTGGCCGGCCCGGCGCTGGCCGCGCAGATGACCGTCGGCCCGCTGCAGGTGCGCGGCGGGGCGTCGAACCCGGCGGCGGCCACCTGGCGCAGGAGCGACTACGGCGCGGTCTCCGGCGCCTCGGTGCGCATGGACATGGACGTCGGCGACTGGGACCGCAGCGTCGCGGTCAACTCGCCCGGCCAGTCGGGCGATCCGTTCAGCCCGCACTACCGCGACCTCTTCCCGCTGTGGGCCGGCGGCGACTTCTTCCCGCTGGCCTTCTCCGACGCGGCGGTCGAGGCGGCCGCCCGCGACGTCTACGCCCTCACCCCCGCAAAGGCCGCGCCCAAGGCTCCTTGATGAAGCTCTACCAGACCTACACCTCGCCGTTCCCGACCCGCGTGCGGCTGGTGCTCTACGCCAAGGGCCTGACGCCGGAGATCATCGAGCCGCCCGGCTTCCACGCCACCACCGAGTCCAAGGGCGACTACTACAGCGTCAACCCGGTCGGCCGGGTGCCGGCGCTGGTCACCGACGACGGCCGGGCGCTGCCGGAATCCGAGGTGATCTGCGAATACCTGGAGGACGCCTATCCCGACCCGCCGCTACTGCCGAAGGACGCCTGGGGCCGCGCGCAGGTGCGGCTGATCTCGCGGCTGTGCGACTTCTACCTGGTGATGGCGATGCGGCCGTTGTTCACCGCCGCCGGGCAGTCGCGCCGGCGCTGGGACCGGGCGGCGATCGATCGGGCGCTCGGCGAAATGGAGACCGCGCTCGGCTACATCGAGGCCTACATCGGCGAGGGCGGCTATGCGGTGGGCGAGCGCCTCACCTGGGCCGACGGCGCGCTCGTCCCGCAGCTGATGCTGGCCTACGAATGGGCGCCGGCCCTGTTCGACGCGCCGAGCCCGCTCGGCAAGCACCCCAAGCTCGCCGCCTACTGGGCCGCGGTCGGCGGCGACGTGATCGTGGCTCGGCTGCTTGAGGAGACGCGCGCCGCCGTCGCCCACGAGCAGGAGGCGGCACGCGCCCTCGCCCGGCAGCGGCCCGCTTAAGGATGGCCTCGCTCTGGGAGCGCTACGTCGTACCGCCGCTGATCAACTGCGCGTGCGGCGCGCGGCCGATCGCCAGGCAGCGGGCCAAGGTGGTGCCGAGCGCCGGCGGCCGGGTGCTGGAGCTGGGCATGGGCGGCGGGCTCAACCTGCCGTTCTACGACGCCGCCAGGCTGAGCGCGCTGGAGGCGGTCGAGCCGTCGGAGCCGCTGCGCCGCAAGGCCCAGGCCGCCGCCTCCACCGCCGGCATGCCGGCCAACATCGCCGACGGCCGCGCCGAGGCGCTGCCGTTCGAGGCCGCCTCGTTCGACTGCGTGGTCTGCACCTTCACCCTCTGCTCGGTGCAGGATCCGGCCGCGGCGCTGGCCGAGGCGCGGCGGGTGCTGAAACCCAAGGGCCGGCTGATCTTCTGCGAGCACGGCCTCGCGCCCGACGCCGAGGTGGTGAAGTGGCAGCGGCGGATCGAGCCGGTGTGGAAGCGCCTCGCCGGCGGCTGCCACCTGACCCGCCCGGTCGCGCCGGCGATCCAGGCGGCCGGCTTCCGCCTGGCGCGGCTGGAGACCATGTACCTGCCAGGCACGCCGCGCTGGGCCGGCTGGAACGAGTGGGGCGAGGCGACGCCGGCGTGAGCCTTCGGCTCCGAGCTAAGGCCAAAGCTCGCCGTAGTTGGGAAACTTCTTCAGGATCGGGTCGTAACGGGTCGGCTCGATCCACGGCAGCAGCCGCTGGACGATGGCGTTGAGCGCCGGCGAGCGGTGCCGGACGTAGAGGTCGATCGGGTCCAGCCGGTGCCGCAGGTGCAGCTTCGGATCGTAGTTCAGCCCGCTGCTGCGCAGCTGCTTGAAGCCGTTGGCGATGGCCCAGGCGATCATGTCGCGGACGATGTAGTGGTAGAGGTGCGCCTGGAAGGCGATGGCGTAGTCGAAGCCGACGTACTCCGGATAGAAGTCCTCGCCCTCGAACATGCACAGGGCGAACGCCACGATCTTCCCCTCCTGGCGCCAGAGGAAGAACTTGGCCTTGTCGGGCATCGCCGGGCCGATGCGGCGGAAGTACGCCCTGGTCAGCCGCTCGAAATGCAGCCGCGAGCGCTCGAAGACCGCCTGGTAGAGGGGAAAAATCTCGTCGATCACCGGCGTGGCGTCGCCGACGATCTCCATCTCGATCGGTGAGCCCTCGGCCGCCTCGCGGAACTTCTTGCGCAGCTTGCGCCGGGTGGCGCTGTTCAGCGCCCGGGTCATGTAGTCGTCGAAGTCCGCGTAATCGATGTCGAGCCTGGTCATCGGCATGCTGGGGATCACGCCGAAGCCGTGGTCCAGGAAGCACCGCAGCGCAGCCCTGTATTGGCTCGGGAACTCCTTCAGCACGATCATCGAGGCGCCCAGCTCGCGCGCCGCCTCGACCATCGCCGCAGCGAGGCGCCGGGCGACGGCCCCGTGCGTGGCGGGATCCCCATCGAGGTGTCCCTCGCCGGCGCCGCAGCCGACCATCAGCGTGCGCACCATCAGGAAGCGCGGCCACACGCGCCGGACGCCCTCGATCAGCCGCCGCGCCCGCGATCCCACCGCCAGGACCAGATCCTGGTCGACGAGGAAGAAGGGCTGTACCGCGCACACCTCGCCGCAAGCGCCGCGAAAGACGAAGTACCGATGCTCCAATCCCTGCTCGAGCGTGTCCTCCACCAGTTCGTAGTAGCGGCGATCCTTGCGTTTGCCGGCGAAGGCGCTCGCCCAGTAGGGCTCCCGGGCCAGGTCGGCCCGCGACATCACCTCGACGCTGCAGGGCGAGGCGGCCGCGCCGCCTGCAAGGGGCGGCGCCGCGCCGATGACTTGCGTCGTCACCGTGCTGGCTCCTCTGAGCGCGAAGATGGTTGGGCTGGGCCCAGGTCTTCCGAAAGCGCGCGTCCCTGGTTGCATTAAAGCCAGGCTTGCCCTGCGGTTCCACGGCCGCGAGGCGCTGGCCGCGAGGCGCTGGCCGCGAGGCGCTGGCCCTTGATCGCGCCCGCCGCCCGGCCGCATGCTGTCGCACCAACAAGGGGAGGCTGACCATGGCGGACGATCAGGGGCCGGCGGCGATGGAGCTGGCGTCGCGGCGCGTGCCGTTGCCGGCGGCGCTGAGCGAGGCGGCCAGGGCGATGCTGGCGACGCCGCGCCCGGCGCAGGGCGCCTACCCGCCGCTGGCCGACCACGATGGCTGGCGCAGGCTGATCGCGGCGCGCAACGAAGCCTCGGCGCAGATGTCCGCCCCGTTCGCCGCGCGATTGAAGGCGGACGTCGTCCGCCACGACCTCGGCGGCGTCGCCGCCTACCGCGCCACGCCGCAGGCGCAGCGGCTGATCGGCGACGACCATGTGGTGCTCGACATCCACGGCGGCGCCCTGCTGTTCGGCGGCGGCGAGGGCAACGTGCGCTTCTCCACCGCCGCCATCGCGTTGCGCACCGGCCGCGCGGCCTACGGCGTCGACTACCGCGTGCCGCCCGACCACCCCTATCCGGCCGCGCTCGACGACTGCGTCGGCGCCTACCGCGCGCTGCTGGCCGAGGTTCCGGCCGGGCGGATCGTGGTTTCCGGCACCTCGGCCGGCGGCAACCTCGCCGCCGCCCTGCTGCTGCGCGCCCGCGACGAGGGGCTTCCCATGCCCGCCGGCGCGCTGCTGCTGACCCCCGAGCTCGACCTCACGGAGAGCGGCGACAGCTTCGACACGCTGATGGGCCTCGACGTGGTGCTGAGCGCGCGGCTGATGGAGATGAACCAGCTCTACGCCGGCGGCGCGGACCTGGCGCACCCATACCTATCGCCGCTGTTCGGCGACGCCGCCGGCTTCCCGCCGACGCTGCTGCAGGCCGGCACCCGCGACCTCTTCCTCTCCAACGCCGTGCGCATGCACCGCAAGCTGCGCGTCGCCGGCGTGCGCGCCGAGCTGCACGTCTGGGAGGGCATGCCGCACGCCGGCTTCGGCGGCCTGACGCCGGAGGACCGCGAGGTCAGCGCCGAGCTGCAGGCCTTCATCGCTTCGCTCTGAGCAGGCGCCGCGCGCCTCAGTATCTCTGGGCTTGACCTTCCCCGGCGTGCGGGTTGCAAGTCGCAACCCGGACGGGGCCCCTCAAACGCTGGAAGGATGACGCTTCGATGTTCTCGCACATCATGGTCGGATCCAACGACATCGACCGCTCGAAGAAGTTCTATGACGCCGTGCTGGGCGCGATGGGCGTGCCCCCGGCCACCGTCGACCCCAACGGGCGGCTGTTCTACATGACGCAGTCCGGCATCTTCGCGGTGACCAAGCCGATCGACGGCCAGTCGGCCACCAACGCCAACGGCGCGACCATCGGCTTCGCGGCGTCCACGCCCGACCAGGCCGACGCCTGGCACGCCGCCGGCGTCGCCAACGGCGGCGCCTCGATCGAGGACCCGCCCGGCGTGCGCGAGGGCGGCTTCGGCAAGCTCTACCTCGCCTACCTGCGCGACCCCGACGGCAACAAGATCTGCGCCCTGCACCGCATGGGCAGCTGACGCGGGCCACGAAGCGCCGGGCGCGATCCCGGCGCTTCGCATTTCACCTGCGACCTCTCACCGCAAAGCTCTTCCGTGACGCGGCGACGCCTGGCTAGAGAGCGGGCATGAGCCTCGCACGGACCATCGACATCCCCCTCACGCCCGTCGCCCCTGGCCGCTGGAGCACCATCGCCGGGCCGGAGTGGAGCAATCCCGGCGGCGGCCTGTGGGGCGGCTACGCCATTGGCCTCTGCGTGCGGGTGCTGGAGGCCGAACCGGAGGCGACCGGCGAGGCGCTGTCGCTGACGCTCACCTATGCGGCGGCCGTGCCGGCCGGCCCGCTCGACATCCGCACCCGCCGCATCCGTCAGGGCGGCTCGGTCGGCGTCTGGGAAGTGGAGCTGCTGCAGGCCGGCTCGGCGCAGGTGGGCGTGCACGGCGTCGTCACCCTGGCGCGGCGCCCGCAGACCCCGCCATTCGCCTTCGCCCGCATGCCCGAAGCGCCCGATCCGGACAGCCTGCCCAGCCCCGACGTCCCGGGCGAGGCGACCCAGCACTACGGCGCCAGCACCTTCGAGCGGCGCACGATGGAGGGCTTTCCGCCGACACCGGGCGACAGCTCCCGTTCCCTGGCCTGGGTGCGCTCGCGGCGCGGGCCGTTCGACAAGGCGCTCCTGGGCATGGTCACCGACAACTCGGCGCCGCGGGCGATGTACGCCCTCGGCCCCACCATCCGCACCACCACCCTGTCGCTGACCTGCTACCTGCACGCCACGGCCGAGGAGCTGGCCGAGATCGGCGACGACTTCATCCTGATCGAATGCGAGGGCCGCGTGGGCGGCGGCGGCGCCTCCGACGAGCGCTCCAGCTACTGGAGCCGCTCGGGCAGGCTGCTGGCCACCAGCGAGCAGCTGGCCTGGTATCGCGAACTCCAGCGCAGCGCGCCCGAATAGGGACGACGGCCGCCGGGCCGCTCGCCGGCTGGTCCGGGCGAAGATCCGGCGCGCCGCAAGCCCACGGGCGGCGCATCCGCCGCGCTCACCGGCCAGCGCGCCACAGAATGCCCGCGCCGCCCAGCATGGCGACGACGAAGGCTATCTCGCCGCGGCCGTTCCCGCCGCCTGACGAAAGATCGCCGGGGATGTGCATGGCGATGATGACGGCCCAGACCACCAGGCCAGCGGCGATGAGCTGCCGCGCGACGGTCCAGACGACGCTGGCGGCGCTGGCGCCTCCGGTGTCGAACATGACGGTCTTCGCCGTCTGCGTGGACTGCGCCGTCTGCGCGGCGACGGAGCCGGCCACGTCGCCGGCCAGGGGCGGCGTCTGATCCTGCGGGCCGCGCTGCGGTTGCGGGTCGGCCTTGGCGACCGACGTCTGCGGCGCGTCCAGGGCGAGGACCTCGGCCGGTCGATCCGCCGCCTCCGCCACGAGCGGCGCTTCCACGCCGCCCGGCGCCTCGGCCGGGCTTGCCGTTTCGGCGGGCGCGGGCTCGGCCAGGATGTGCAGCAGGCTGCTCATCCCACGGCCGAGATGATCGAGGGTCTTCTGCACCACCTCTTCGTGCGGGTTCTTGTAGCGAAGCTCGCGGTAGTCCACCCACTGCAGCTTGCGCAGCTCTTTCAGCACGGCGTCGTCGAAGGGCGGCAGGTCCTCGATCGACCGATAGTAGACCGGGAAGATGCGGCGCTTGCCGTCGAGCGCGGGGAAGTGGCGCCAGATCTGCTGCTCGCGCTCCAGGAAGATCCTCACCTCCTTCAGGCACCACTCGCTCTCGATGAAGGCGGGCGTGATGATCGGGATGAGGAATGTGGACCGCCCGATGGCGTTGCGGATTTCGCGCTCCCACTCCGCGCCGGGCGCAATGGCGGCGACGTCCTGGAAGATGGTGATCGGACTGTGCCCATACTGCTGCTGCAGCTCGGCCTTCACCTGCAGGCGCAGGGCGCTCAACTGCCCCTGGCTGGCGTCGTCGTCCTGGCGGGCGTAGCTCCAGAACCCGATTGGCGGTAGCCGAGCGGCCACGGTCCGACGTCCCTCCCGCTGCGTCGTTGCAGCAACCGGGACAGTATTCACGCTTCCGGCGCCGCGGCCAGTTCGGAATTTCTCCGATACGCGCTTGGCGCGAGTCTACTCGGCCAGAGCGCCGTGCTCGATCATGTGCTCGGCGGCCGAGCCCAGCATCTGCATGAACATGTCGTCGCCGCGCGGCGTGCGAGTGACGATCATCGCGGCGAAGAAGGCGGTGAGGAACAGCAGATAGCCGCCGCGGCCGTAGTCGCGCGCCAGCTCGCTTTCGCCGTAACCGCTGACGCCTTCGCTCGTGAGCGTGCGGTGGTAGAGGCCCAGCAGCTCCGGCTCGGCGGCGCGGCGCACCTCGGGCGGCAGTGCGCCGGCGAGGAAGTAGGCGACGTCGGTGGCGCCGACTCCGTAGGCGAAGCTCTGCCAGTCGAGCACCGTCACCGGCGCGCCGCCGCGCGGCGTTGCGAACATCATGTTGTCCGGCCGGAAGTCGTTGTGGGTCAGGCAGCGCGGTCCCTCGCGCGGCGTGGCGGCGGCGCTGAAGTTGGCCGCCAGCCGGTCGCCGACCTCGGTCCACTGCGGCTGTAGCCGCGCGGCGTAGCGCGCCTTGAACGCCTGCCAGAGCAGGGTCACGGTCTCGCCCGTCGCCGCGCTCGGCGGCGACGCCTTCGAGCCGGAGACCCAGGGCAGCGTATCGAGCCGATCGTCGTTCCAGTGCGAGGCGTGCAGCTTCGCCGCCTCGACCACCACCGCGCGCGCCTGGTCGAGCGAGACGCCCTTCAGCTGGTCGCCCGGCTCGGCGGGCGCCAGATCCTCCATGATCAGCACGAAGTCGTGGGTCGCCTCGTCGATGTCGGTGAGCCAGCAGCGGGGGGTGCGAATGCGGGCGGCGGGCGCCAGCTCCTGGTAGAAGCGCACCTCGCGCAGGTAGTTCTGCAGCCTGACGCCCGTCGCGCGGCTCTCCTCGCCGGCGGCGGGGAACTTGCCGACCAGCGAGGCCGGCGCGTCGGCCGTGGCGTGGGAGTACCCGAGCGTGAAGCGCACGGAATCGCCGATCTGGCCGGTGCCGATCGGCCGCGCCACGACGCGGTCAACCGCCGCATCGACGCCGTTCAGCCGCAGCACTTCGGTCATCCAGGCCGCGTCGATGGCGGCCGGCGGGCGGATGTCGGGACGCGCGGCCAAGGTCATGCCGGCAGTTGGTGGACGTAGACCTCATTGAGCGCGATGCGCTCGCCCTCGAGCAGCACCAGGTCGAACCCGCGCAGCCGTCCGGCAGCGCCGCCCTCGCCGATGGCGCAATACCAGCGTCCGCAGAAGCCGCCGGGGATCGGCCACACCTCGTCCGGCTCGTAGGTCATCGGCGGGGTCGCGGCGAAGAGGCCGGTGAGATAGGCGCGCAACGCGGCCTGGCCGGTGATCCCCGCGGCGGTCTGCGGGTCCTTGTAGACGCAGTCCTCGGCGTAGAAGCCGCAGAGGGCGTCGACGTCCTTGTCGGTCCAGGCTTGCAGCCAGCGGGCGTTGTAGCTGGCGATCTCGGTAGGGGTCATGTGGCGGCTCGGGAGCCGAGCACCCGCTCGCGGTGCTCTTCTGTGAACAGGGCTTCGGGCGCGGCTTCCGGCCCGGCCATGACGACGAGGGCGTGGGCGCGCAGCGAGGGGTCGCCGGCGGCGCGCGCCAGCCAGTCGCCGCGGCGCGCCCTGCCCGCCTCGTCGAACTCCATGTCGAGGGCGGCCTGCAGCTTGGCGGCGAAGCGCAGGCGGCGCATCCGCTCGCGCCGCTCCTCGGCGTAGGGCGTGAACAGCGAGGCGCTCCAGTCGTCGGCGCCAAGCAGCAGGTCGCTGACGATGCGCACGTCCCGGTAGCTGATCGAAAGGCCCAGCCCGACGATCGGATCGTTCCAGCCGGCCGCGTCGCCCACCAGCACCACGCCCTCGGCGAACGGCTCGTCGGTCCAGGAATCGTTGTTGAAGTAGCTGAGCAACGGTCCGGCTGGCCGGCCAGCGACCAGATGGCGGTTCTGCGGGCTGCAGCTCATGGCGAAGGCGTCGAGGAAGCGCCGCGCGCCGTCCGGCCCCTTGAAGCGGCCAGTCTCGGAGAGCGCATAGCCGCCGTAGACCCGCACCCGCCCGCCGCCTTGCGGGAAGGCCAGGAAGGCGAAGTCGCCCTCCGTGCCGATCGCCTGCAGGTCGTCCGGCCAGTCATCCGCGCCCTCCACCAGCAGGCCGGCGAACCAGTGGTGCGGCGGGTCCTGATGCAACGCGATCCCGGCCGCCTCACGCACCTGCGACGTGCGCCCGTCGGCCCCCACGACCAGCCGCCCGCGCGCCTCCAGCGCCTGGCCGCCGTGCTCGAACGCCACGGCCGGCGCCGCGCCGGCCTCGACGCGGGTGACGTTGACGCCGCGCCGCACTTCGGCGCCCGCCTGCGCCGCCGCCTCGATCAGCGTCTGGCAGTGCCGCGGATGGCCGAGGCACAGCGGGCCCGGCACGCCTTCCTTGAAGATGCCCAGCGGCAGGGTGGCGGCCTCGGCGACAGCCGGCTCCAGCGATTCGTCATAGCTGACGTGCCGCGTCAGATGATGGCCGCCGGCGCCGACCAGCAGCTCGTAGAGCCCCAGCCGCCGCACTTCCGCCACGCCCCAGGGCGCGATCCACTCGCCGCGCACCCGGTCCTCGAACGCCTCGGCGCGCTCCAGCACCAGCACCCGGCGGCCGGCCCGCGCCATCACCGTCGCCAGCGCCGACCCGGCGATCCCGCCGCCGACGACGATCAGGTCGTAGCTCTCCATCCGCGCCTACCGCCCCACGAACACCGGCGCGCGCTTCTCCAGGAAGGCGGCGACGCCCTCCTTGTGGTCCTCGGTGGCGAAGAGGCGGTAGATGGTCTCGATCGCCCAGGCGCCGGTCTCGCGTGGATCGCCGTGGGTGGCGCGGCGCAGGCCCTCCTTCATCCAGCGCAGCGCCAGCGGCGGGTTGGCGGCGATGCGGGCGGCCATCGCCAGCGCGGCGGGCATCAGCTCGTCGTGCGCGACGGTGCGGGTGACGAGGCCGATGCGCTCGGCCTCCTTCGCGTCGATCGCATCACCGGTGTAGAGCAACTCGGCCGCCTTGGCCGGCCCGACCACGCTGGGCAGCTTCCAGAAGCCGCCGACGTCGCAGACGAGGCCGCGCTTGATGAACAGCTCGGCGAACACCGCCTTCTCCGAGGCGATGCGGATGTCGGCGTAGAGCGCCAGCTCCATCCCCCAACCCACCGCCGCGCCGTTCACCGCCGCGATCACCGGCTTGCCGCACTCGATCGCCGCCATCGCCGCCGGGGTCGGCTCGAAACGCACGCGCGGCGGGGCCGACGTCCGCTCGGCGGCGCCGCCGACCATGATCTCGCGCACGTCGTCGCCGGAGCAGAAGGCCGGGTCGGCGCCGGTCACCACCACGCAGCGCACCTCGGCGTCGGCGTCGGCATGGCGCAGCGCCGCTTCCAGCTCGGCGTAGGCGCGGCGGTTCAGCGCATTGCGCCGCTCCGGCCGGTTCAGGGTGATGCGGCCGACGTGGTCCGCCACCTCGTAGAGCACGCATTCGAACTCGGCAGGGGCGATGGCCATGATCCCGCGTCTCCTCTTGGCCTGCCGCTTCGTCAGCGTGCTAAGCGGCCCTTGGCGGCGCATAGTCTCGCCGCCCGTGACTTGAGGGAAGGCAATGGCCGATCCGCCGACGGCGAGCTCACTGCCCTCGAACCTGGGCGAGGTGCGGCCCAACCACCGCTTCGACGAGGCGCGCCTCGCCGTCTGGCTCGCGGCCAACGTCGAGGGCTGCAAGGGCGCGATCGAGGTGCGCCAGTTCCACGGCGGCGCCTCCAACCCGACCTTCATGATCTTCGCCGGCGACCAGCGCCTCGTCTTGCGCAAGAAGCCGCCCGGCCAGCTGCTGGCCAGCGCCCACCAGGTCGACCGCGAATACCGGGTGATGAAGGCGCTGGGCACGGTGGGCTTTCCGGTCCCCCACATGCGCGCCCTCTGCCTCGACGAGGGAGTGATCGGCACCACCTTCTACGTGATGGACTACCTGGCGGGCCGCATCTTCCGCGACGCGCGCCTGCCGGACCTCGATCCCGCCGAGCGCACCGCCGTCTACGACCAGGTGAACGCCACCCTCGCCCGGCTGCACGCGGTCGACTACCAGGCCATCGGGCTTGGCGACTACGGCCGCCCGGGAAGTTATTTCGCCCGCCAGATCGACCGCTGGACCAGGCAGTACCGGGGCGCGGAGACGCAAGCCATCCCGGCGATGGAAGCGCTGATCCAGGAGCTGCCGAAGCGCATGCCGGCGGACGAGGAGACCACCATCGCCCACGGCGACTACCGGCCGGAGAACATGATGTTCCATCCCACCGAGCCGCGCGTCATCGCCGTGCTCGACTGGGAGCTCTCCACCCTCGGCCATCCGCTGGCCGACCTCGGCTACGTCTGCATGCTGTGGGATTCGAAGTCGCCCAGCTGGGGGACGATGGACGGCGTCGACTTCGCCACCTCCGGCCTGCCGACCCGCGAGGCGTTCGTCGCCGACTACACCCGCCGCACCGGCCGCCGGATCGACGACCTCAACTTTTACCTGGCCTTCGCCGCCTTCCGCCTGGCGTCGATCGGCCAGGGCGTCTTCAAGCGCAACCTCGACGGCATCGGCGCCCACGACGCCGGGGGCGACAACGCCGGCACGGTCGAGCGGGCCGAGGCGGCGCTGCGGGCGCTGCGGGGCTGACGGCGACCCCTCGCGGGGTAGTTGCAAAAGCGGGACTCGGTTGCTCAACCGAGGCCCGCTCGGCTACGCTTGCGACGTACCGACGCGTTGAGCCCAGCAGCCGGACCTGATCATGCAACGAGATATCGAGCCGGAGGCCGACGCCGGCGAGCAGCTTCGCCGCAAGCCCTGGGCGACGCCGCATCTGATCCTCAGCAAGGTGAGCGGCTCGAACCACAACGTCTTCAAGCTGACGCCGTCGGTGCACGACTACACCACCGGCACCTCGCAGGTCGGCAGCTGAGCGGGCCGCCGGCTCAGCCGCGGTTGGCGCCGGTGAACCATTCGACGAATCGCGCCGTCATCAGCGCCCGCACCGCCAGCAGCCGCTTGCGGCGCGAAAGCTCGGAGCGGTCGCGCAGGCGCAGGAACGACGAGACCGCGCCGAAATCCACGTAGCGTGACGCCGCGCCGGCCTGCAGCCGCTGCGCCTCGGCGAGCATCTCGTCCGCCCAGGCGTCGAGATTGTCGAGCGCCTGCGGCGTCACCCCGTCGTTGCCGCGGCCGCGGGTCATGAACGACGGCGGATAGATGTCGGCCAGCGCCCGGCAGGCGAGGTAGCGGCTGCGGCCGCCCTTCACGTAGAGGTCCTCCGGGATCGCCAGCCCCAGTTCGACCACGCGCTTGTCGTGGAAGGGGCGGCTGAAGGCGAGGCCGTAGGCGCCGGCGACCGCCTCCACCGGCGGGACCCGCGCGCCGGCGGCCTGGGCGGCGGCGAGCGCGATCCGTCCGCGCATGTCCAGCCGCGACCCGGTCTCCGCGCGGCGCTGCAGCGGGACCTCTCCGGCGTCCTGCAACGTCTTGAGGAAGCCGGGGGCGATCGCATAGGCGGTGCCGATGCGCGGACCGCCGCGCCGCAGCCGCCGCAGCCACAAGGCCGGGCCGCGCAGCAGGTGCAGCCCCAGCTCGCTCTTCAGCACCCGCCAGGGCGACTGGCCGGTCAGGCGCATGTGCGGGCCAAGCTCGGCGAAGAAGCGGCCGAGCCGGCCCTGCGCCACCCATCGGGCCAGCGCCGCATAGCCGCGGGGATTGAGCGTGTAGTCGCCGCCGATGCCGTCCATCACCAGCCGGCAGCCGGCCCCGGCGGCTTCGGCGAACAGGCGGTGCATCCAGCCGCCGCCGGGCGACGGCGCGTCGCCAAGCAGGAAGCGCCGCTCGGCGCCTTGCAGCGGCGAGACCGACTCGGCCTCCAGGTAGCGGACGTCGAGATGGGGCATCACCCGCCGGCACGCCTCGATCCAGCGCCGGATGTCCCAGCGCCCGCCGCTGTGGGCCTCCGACACCACCTCCGAGACCGTCACCAGCTTGCGGCCCTGCGCCGTCACCACCGGGCCGGCCAGCCCGGCGATCGCGGCGCTGTCGAAGCCGCCGCTGAGCATCAGCGCCGCCGGGTGGACGAGACGGCGCAGCCGGCACTCCACCGCCTCGGTGATCACCCGCCGGTAGGCCGCGACGTAGTAGGCCTCGTCGCGCCCCTCGTGCGCCGGGTCGGCGCGCGGGGTCCAGTAGCGGCGGATCGCCAGCGCGCCGCCCGCCGACACCGTCAGCGTCGCCCCGCCGGGCAGCCCGGCGAGGCCCGCGTAGAGGGTCGTCCCCTCGGGCCGCGCCTCGGGCGTCAGCAGCATCATCCGGCCCAGCTCGCCCTCGTCGAGGCGGCGCGGCGCGTCGGCCAGCGCCCAGAGGCCGCGGAACTGGGTGGCGAAGGCGAAGAAGCCCTCGCCGGCATGGTAGGCGAAGCCGCGCTGGCCCATGTGGTCGCGCGCCAGCGTCAGCCGGCCGGCGCGGCTGTCCCAGAGCGCATAGGCGAAGTCGCCGAGCAGGTGCTCCGGGGCCGCCTCGCCCCAGGCCTTGCAGGCCGCCAGGATCAGGGCGCTGTCGGGCGTCCCGGCGAGGGCCGCCACATCCAGCCCCAGTTCGGCCGCCAGCGCCTCGCGGTTGTCGAGCCGGGCGTCGGCCACCAGGGTGAGGTGCGCGTCGCAGAGCGGCTGCGCCTCGTGGACGTCCTCCCGATTGACGCGCCGCAGCAGGTGCCCGAGCCCGGCCGCGCCGTCGACGACGAACCGGCGGCCGTCGGGCCCGCGGTGCGCCAGCGCCGCCTGCATCCGCTCCAGGTCGCGCGGGTCCGCGGCCGCGCCGTCGAAGCGCAGCAGGCCGAAGATGGCGCTCACGTCGCGCCTGCCGAACACAGATCTGGAAACGGCCCCACGCGGCCCTTCTATCCCCTTGCGGCCCCCGGTCCATAAGCCGCCCGGGTCCGCTTTCCCCAGACCCGGATAGGCGGAGGTTGAAGGGAGGGGTTTGCCTGAGATTGGCAACGCGCCGCAGGCGCAGTTTCCAACCACGGAGGGCACGGAGAAGGCACGAAGTTCACGGAGAGCCTCTGTGTCCTCCGTGCCTTCTCCGTGTCCTCCGTGGTCAAAGAGATCGCCTGCGGCGCGCTGCCGATCTCAGACCGGCGCGTCCCTGCAACCGCGTCCTGCCTGGCCCCGCTTCCGCGCGGAGAGCGGGTGGAGAGGTGGCTCGAGCGCCGCCGACTTCAGACCGGTGGCGGGCCGCCCTCCGGCATATGGGTCTGGATCGGCGGCGGGCGCGGCGGCGGGGCCTCGCCCGGCGGCGGCGGCGGGGCGGACACCGGGATCGGGGCTGGCATCAGCGACGCAGCCGGCGGGCCGGGCGGGATCGCGGTCACCGGGGTGCGCTTCAGCGCCACGCGCATGTAGATCTTCCAGAACTCCGCCGGGGCGAGGCCGCCGGTGATGTTGCGGGTGGGGCTGTTGTCGTCGTTGCCCATCCACACCACCGTGGTCAGCCCGCCGGTGAAGCCGTCGAACCAGGCGTCGCGGAAATCGGAAGTGGTGCCGGTCTTGCCCGCCAGGTCGTAGCCGGGGATCGCCGCGCGCACGCCGGTGCCGTTCACCAGCACCTGCCGCATCATCTGGTCGAGCTCGCCGAGCGGCGGGTTGCCGATCACGTTGGGGGTGTTCGGGACCGGATGGGTCCAGAGCACGCGGCCCGACGCCACGGTGCGGATCCGCTCGATGCCGAACGCCGTCACCCGATCGCCGCCGTTGGAGAGGGCGTCGTAGGCCTGCGCCATCTCGATCGGCGTCACCAGGCTGGTGCCCAGCGCCATCGCCGGCTCGGTGTTGATCTGGGTGACGATGCCGAGCCGGTGCGCCGTCGCCGCCACGTTCGGCCGGCCGACCTCGTCGGCGAGCGAGGCCGCCACCGTGTTGATCGACTGCGCCAGCGCGGTCTGCAGGGTGACCTGGCCCAGGTACTCCGGCTCGAAGTCCTTCGGCGACCAGCCGTCGATGGTCACCGGCTGGTCGACCACGGGGCTGTCCGGCGTGCGGCCGGCCTCCAGCACGGTCAGGTAGACGAACGGCTTCCACGACGAGCCGGCCTGCCGGTGCGCGTCCACCGCGCGGTTGAAGGCGCTCCTGGCGTAGTCGGCGCCGCCGACCATCGCCCTAACCCGCCCTTGCGGATCCAGCGACACCAATGCCGCCTGGCTGACGTCGTCGCGGGCGTAGCGGTCCAGCGTCTGCGTCGCCGCGGCCTGCGCCGCCGCCTCGTCGCGGGCGTCGAGCGTGGTCTCGACGATCAGGTCGATCTTCGGCGGCCCCATCTGCTTGAACTGGGCGTCCACCCAGTCGACGAAATACTGCGAGGCCGCGTCGGGCGCCGACTTGAACACCTTCGGCGACTGCGCCAGCGCCCTGTTGCGCTGCGCCTGGGTGATCGCGCCGCTCTCGACCATGGCGTCCAGCACCAGCCGGGTGCGCTCGGCCGACGCTTCCGGATGCTCGACCGGACTGTACTCCACCGGCGACTTCATCAGCGCCGCCAGCGTCGCCGCCTCGCGGATGGTCAGGTGCGCCGCCGAGACGCCGAAGTAGCGCTCCGCCGCCGCCTCGATCCCATAGGCGCCGCCGCCGAAGTAGACCCGGCTGAGGTAGAGGCCGAGGATCTGCGGCTTGGAGTAGGCCTGCTCCAGCTCGACCGCGTAGATCAGCTCCTCGCCCTTGCGCTGCAGCGACTTGTCCGACGAGAGGAACAGGTTGCGGGCCAGCTGCTGGGTGATGGTCGAGGCGCCCTGCGCCGCGCGGCCCTCGCCCAGGTCGGTCACCAGCGCCCGGGCGATGCCCTGCACGTCGAAGCCGGAGTGCTCGTAGAAGCGCTTGTCCTCGATGGCGACGAAGGCGGCCGGCACGTATTTGGGCAGCCGCGCGACATCCACCGGCGGAGCATAGCGCCCGCCGCGCACGCCGATCACCTGGCCGGAGCGGTCGAGGAAGGTGACCTGCGGATCACGGGTGATCGGCGGCAGCTTGGGCACGTCGAGCGCAGGCAACTGCAGGGCGACGGCGGCGATGAGGGCGAGCACGGCTTAAGGAGACTCTCGTGTTTTCCAGCGCAAACGGGACCCAGCCGGGAGGCGTTGTCCCCTGCTCCGCGGCGAGGGGCTACTTAATTCGGCGTCATCTGACGCGGCCTGGCGACACGGCGCCAAAACTTCGTCGCCAACCGCCTCGCGAGCAACCCCGCCCCTGCGCTAACCCGGATTTCTCACGCGGGTCGCGTTTGTACGGTTTGGGGCCTGAGGCGTATGGTCTTTGATGTTGAGGCGTGTGCGGTCGCCGCGGGCGAGGCGGTTGTGTGGTCGTTGGCGTGGTTTCGGTGCTGTTGATGGAGG
>DASXEN010000041.1:0-2037 GCA_036490095.1 Caulobacteraceae bacterium | reverse complement strand
GCCGCGGCGCCGGACCTGCACGCCGACCGCGCCTTCAACCAGGACGCCGATCCGGCCTACAGCCAGGTCTCGGCCACCGCCGGGGCGCTCACGCTGATGGCCTGGAACGGGCAGGGCGACGTCCAGCCCGACTTCGGCGAGCCGCGCGGCGCCTTCGAGAGCGTGGCCCAGCCCAACCAGGTCGAAGCCGCCCGGCTGCAGCTGGGCCACGTCTCCCTGACCGGCGAAACCGGCGTCAGCTACCGGCTGCCGCCGTTCGCCACCATGCGGCAGACCGGCGCCAGCTACGCCCGGGTGGGCGCAAGCCTCGCCGGGCCGGGCTACGCCGCCCATGTGAGCCTCGGCAGCCTCAGCGAGCCCGAGGGGCCGCTCGGCTCGATGCTGAGCGGCGTCTTCGCCACGCCCTCGAAGACGCGCTTCCTGACCATCGGCGGCGCGCGCAGCCTCGGCGGCGGGGCGACGCTCTATGGCGAGGCTTCGTTCGGCCGCACCGAGTTCGCCGGCCAGCTGCTGCGGGTGGATTCCTCCCTGACCTCGTCGTGGCGGATGGGCGTCATGAGCGACGACGCTTGCAGCGGGTTCTGGCGGCTCTGCTCACACCTCGGCCTCGAACTCAGCCAGCCGCTGCGGTTCGAGGACGGCGCAGCGACGGCGACGCTCGCCGACGTCCCCGCGACCTACTTCGCGCCGCTGAGCTTCAGCACGCGGCGGATCGGACTGGCCCCTTCGGGCCGCGAGCTGGACCTGCGGCTCTTCGCCGACCGCAGCCTGGGCTCGCTCGGCCTGCTGCGGCTCGAGGCCACCACCGCCTCGCAGGAAGGCAACGTCGCCGGCGCGCCGCCGGGGCTCGGCTTCGTCGCCAGCTGGCGCGTCGGCTTCTGACCGCACCACGGTGACGGAGGACGGCGGCGGCGCCGGCTTGCGGCGCAGCGGCACGCCCTTGGCCAGCAGCTTCGCCGCCTCCCAGTGGATGGCGGCGACGACCTTCAGCGTCAGCAGCGGGTGGGCGAGGAAGGCGCGCGCCAGCGTGCGGTCGGTGAGCGGCCGGCGGCGGCCGGCGAAGGCGGCGGCGACGACCGGCGCGCCGTCGGCGCCGCGGGCGAGGATGGCGGTGGCGGCGGTCTCGCCCGGCGCGGCGAGGCGGAAGTCGTAGGTCATATCCAAGCCCAGGAAGGGCGAGACGAAGAAGGCCTTGCCGCAGCCGCGGCGCACGATCCGCCCGTCCAGCCCAGCCTCGACCACATAGACGTGCCGCTCGCCGAAGGTGTTGTTCACCTCCAGCACCGCCGCCGCCAGCTCGCCGTCCGGGCGGTGGCAGTAGAAGATGCTCAAGGGGTTGAAGACGTAGCCGAGCACCCGCGGCATCGAGAGCAGGCGGATCGGGCCGCCGCCGACGTCGATCCCGGCCTGCGTCAGCAGCGCCTGCACCTGTCCGCGCAGCGGCCGCGCCTCGCCGGCCAGGTGGTCGCGGTCGTGGAAGCTGAAGACGGCCGCGCGGTTGTGGCCGAACAGCGTCAGCCCGCGATCCAGCGCCGGCAGCTCGTCCAGGTCGAGCAGCAGCTGGAAGAGGCGGTAGCGCAGCCGGTGGCGGCGCGGCGAATGACGCTGGTGGACCACCTCGCCGTCGTAGAGCCCACTCCTCACGCCGCGGCCTCCAGCTGCGGCGCCGCGGGCGCGGGGCCGAGGAAGATGCGGCCGGACTCGTTCGCCACCGTCCACGGCCGGCGCACGCCGCCCAGCGCCTCGGCGACCGCCAGGCCCACCTGCAGCCCGTCCTCGTGGAAGCCGGCGCCGAAATAGGCGCCCGCCCACCAGACGCCGCCCTCGCCCTGCAGCGACCAGAGCCGCTTCTGCGCCCTGAGCGCGCCGGCGTCGAACAGCGGGTGGTGGTAGCGCTCGGTGCGGATCACCGTGGCGGGGTCGGGCGGGCGGATCGGGTTGAGGGTGACGAAGAGGGGGCTCTCGCGCGGCAGGTCCTGCAGCAGGTTCATCCAGTAGGTGACGCAGAGGTCGCGGTCGTCGGTCGAGCCGGTCTGG
>DASXEN010000176.1:0-8496 GCA_036490095.1 Caulobacteraceae bacterium | reverse complement strand
GCCCGCGGATCGACCTCGCCCAGCAGGCCGCCGACCAGCGGCCCGGCCGCGGCGCCGGCGCTGATCGCCGCGGCCAGCAGGCCGAAGCGCGCCGCCCGCTGATCGGGCTCGGTGACGTCGGCGACGTAGGCGTAGGCGGCGGTGATCGAGCCGGCCGTCGCGCCGGTGACCGCCCGGCCGACGAACAGCCAGGCGAGGCTCGGCGCCAGCGCCATGATCACATAGTCGACGGCGAGGCCGAAGTTGGCGATCAGGATCACCGGCCGGCGGCCGAAACGGTCGGAGAGCGCGCCCTGCACCGGCCCGGCGAAGAACTGCAGGCCCGCGAAGATCATCATCATCGCGCCCATCGCCGTCGACATCTGCGACATCGACCCGTGGGTGAGCAGCTTTAAGAGTTGCGGCAGCACCGGGCCGATGATCGAGTTGGCCAGGGTGGCGAGCGTCACCGACACGAAGATGAACGCCATCGCCGCGCGGCGCTTGGGCGGGGCGGCGATGGCGTTGGTGGTCATGATCTGGCGGCGAGCACGCGGGCGACGACCGCCACGGACTTGCCGCGCACGGCGTGCTGGCGCGCCAGCCGGCTCCGCGCCTTCTCCCGCCCGGCCGCGTCGAGCTTGAGGAAGTGCTCGGGCAAGGGCTCGCCTTCGCCGTCGAACCTCGCCAGCATCTGCTGCTCCTCGTCGAAGTGCTTCTCGTTGCGCGCCAGATAGGCCGCCAGCTGTTCGGCGCCGTGGCCCGCAAGATAGGCTTCCAGCGCGGCCTCCGGGTCGCCGCCTTGCGCCGGGTCTTTCAGGTGGCGCATCACCTCGTTGTCGGCGATCACGTCGTCGCAGATCGCCACGCACTCGTCGCAGATGAAGGTGGCGGGCCCGGCGATCAGCGTCTTCACGTCGTGCTGCGACTTGCCGCAGAACCCGCAATGCAGCGTCTCGTCGGCCGGCCGCTTCTCCTCTGCCGGCGCCGGGCGCGCCGCCTCGATCTTGGCGGCGAGGATGTTCCAGTTGTCGAAGCCGAAGGCCTGGGCGATCAGCTCCAGGCTCTGGCTGTGGGTGAGATCGGTTCCAAGGTCGGCGAGGCTGCGGCGCAGCCCTTTGGCCATGGATTTGGCGTCGCGAAAGTCGCGCATGTGACGTCCCCTGCGTGGCGAACGAGTGACGTCGGCGTCTGCATTACCGACCCGTCCGCCCTGGCAAGGCTGATGCGGGACGTCCGATACGATTCACCAACCCCAAGGGTCGCAGACGGCGGGCCGTATCCACCCGAAGCCGAACTTCGCGCCGCCTCGATGAGCTGTCAACAGCCCCGTTCCGAGGCGCTGCAAGGGGCTTCTACGCGGGCCTGCCGCGATCGGGGTCCGCGCCATGGGACGGCCTGGCCGGGCTCAGGCGATGCCGCCGCCGTCCGGCGTTTTTCGACGTTCGCCTGTTTGGGCGGCTGAGCGATCGGATGTAAGCGGGCACGGCCGGGTTGGCGCCAGAGTGAGGGTGAAGCATGAGTCGGTTGGCAGTGATCTTGGCTGCGGTGTTGGCGATCGCGCCGGTCGGCGCACTGGCGGCCGACGCAGGCTCCGCCCCGTGGCTGTTCCTCAAGCTCTCCGAACAGGCGTCGGCGGAGTCGAGCGCGGCGGCCAAGGCCGGCCATGCCGCCGACGCGAAGACCTGGGCGGCCTGGTCGCAGATCTATCGTCAGGACGTCGTCTCGCCGAATGTCGAAGGCAAGTCGGCGGTTCAGATCACCGACGAACTGGAGCGGAGCAACAGGGCCGCCTTGAGCACGGCGCACGATCCGCGCGCCGCCGCGCTGGACCGGGCGAGCGCTGACTTCTGGCGCCGGCTTCACGACGAGCTCGCCACCGGGGCGCCGCTGGTGATCGCCTTCCCGAAGCGCGAGATGCTGACGCCGATTGCGGGGCTGCAAGGCACGCCGTGGCAAGCCGGGGTCAACGCTACCGCATCGGACTGCGCAAGCCTGGCCGAGCGGGCGCGAGCTTGCGAGGCGCAGGCCGCCGAGATGCAGCGCGAGAACGCGAGCGGGCTCTACGGCGACCGCTCATTCCCGCTGCTGATGCAGGAGCACCAGTGTCACAAGTGGGAGGAAATGCACACTGCCTACTGCCCGCGACACTAGCCTCTCAGACCAGCCGCGGCGCAGCGCCCAGCCGTCCCGTCAGGCGTAGCCGAGGTCGGCCAGCCAGTCGCCCATCAGGTCGATCCAGCGGTCCGACGGCAGGCTCTGCGTGGCCATGCCGAAGCCGTGGGCGCCGCGGTTGAAGACGTGGATCTCGGCCGGCCGGCCGGCCTCCGACCAGTCGAAGTAGAGCTGCTCGACCACCCGGAACAGCAGCCGGTCGTCCCTCGCCACGGTGGTGAACAGCGGCGGCGCGTCGGCCGAAACCGGCCGCCCGTGGGTGTCGCCGCCGTAGATCGGCGCGACGAAGGCCAGCGGCGCGCCGCCCGGGTCCATCGCCACGTCGCCGACCAGGAAGGCGCCGGCCGAGAAGCCGACCATGCCGATCCGGTCCGCCTTCACGCCCCATTCGCCGGCCCGTTCGCGCACCAGCGCCAGCGCCCGCCGCCCGTCCTCGGCGGCGGCCTCGCGGGCTTTCGTCGCCTTCTCGTCGCGCAGCAGGTCGCCGAAGCGCCGCGGCGGCTTCTCGCTGTCGAAGCGGGTGGTCAGGCGGGCGGTCATGTCGGCCATCATCCGGGCGTAGTCGGCCGGATCCGGCGGCGTCCCCATCAGCCGGTACTTCAGCAGGAAGGCCGTGTAGCCGCGCGCCGTCAGCCACTGGCAGAGCTCGGTCCCTTCGTGCTCCCAGGCGAGGATACGCCAGCCGCCGCCGGGGCAGACGATGACGCCGACGTCGTTGGCCTTCGCCGCGTCCGGCCGGTACACGGTGAGGGTGGGGACGGCCACGTTGCGCAGCATGTCGGTCTCGCGCCCGGGCACGCCCTGGCGCAATACCTGCTCGGGACCGGGGCCGATCGCGTCGGAGTGCGGCGGGCCCTCCGGCCACAGCGGGATCTCGGTCTGCGCGGCGCGCATCGTGGCGCTGGCGGGCTCGAGTGTGTCCAGGCTCATGGCGGCGCTCCGGCTGTCTTCTCGGGCGAACTGAACGCCAATCACCCAGCGCTGGCAAGCGGGGTGCGATCGAGCGACCTGCGAATGATAATGCTTCGCAATTGCGACCGCCCATGCTAGCTCGGCCGGCCGTGATGCTGCACATCCCCCAGCTGCTGACCCCGGCCCAGGTCGCCCACTGCCTCGAGGTGCTGGCCGGCGCGCCGTTCGGCGACGGCGCCGCGACGGCCGGCGAGCAGTCGCGGCGCGCCAAGCACAACCTGCAACTCCCCGAGGACGCGCCGCAGGCGCGGGCGCTCGGCGAGCTGGTGCTGAAGGCGCTGGGCGAGAGCGCGGCCTTCATGTCGGCGGCGCTGCCGCTGAAGGTGTTCCCGCCGCTGTTCAACCTCTACCGCGAGGGCATGGGCTTCGCAGACCACATCGACAACGCCATCCGCGGCTCGGCGGTCACCGGCGCCCGCTACCGCACCGACCTCTCGGCCACCCTGTTCCTCACCGATCCCGGCGCCTACGAGGGCGGCGAGCTGGTCATCGCCGACGGCTTCTGCGAGCGGCGGGTGAAGCTGCCGGCCGGCGACCTCGTCCTCTATCCGGCGTCCACCGTGCACCGGGTCGAGCCGGTCACCGCCGGCGCCCGCTGGGCCTCGTTCTTTTGGGTGCAGTCGATGGTCGCCGACCCGACCCGCCGCGACCTGCTGCACCAGCTCGACCGCGCCATCGCCGCCGCCCGCGCCGACCTCGGCGACGACCACGCCGCCGCCGTCGCCCTGGTGGGCGCCTACCACAACCTCGTGCGCCTCTGGGCGGAGGTTTGACCGCCTAGCTGAACTGCTCGGCCAGCGTCAGCCGGCGCAGCGCCTGGGCGGCGGTCATCGCCCGCCAGACCAGATGGGTGAAGAACCCCAGGCAGGCCAGCAGCACCAGGTGCTCGCCCAGCACCGGCAGGCCGACCGCGCCGCCGTCGGAAAGCCGCAGCAGCGTCGCCAGCAGCAGCACCACCACGAACACGCAGCACAGCAGCAGGATCAGGGCCGACGTCCACGACTGGCTGCGCAGCAGCAGCACCGCGGCGGTCATGACGATGCCGACGAACAGCCCCTGGCCGATCACGTACCAGTTGTCGGCGAGGTTGGCGTAGACGGGCAGCGAGAGGGTGATCTCGCCCTGCACGGCGCTGACGGTCAGCGAGGCGGCCGGCGCGACGCCGATCAGGATCAGCGACCAGGCGGCCCAGGCGATGATCTCCCGCGCCTGCCGCTCGGCGACGATCGGGCCCCACCAGATGCGTCCGTCCTGCGCCTCGGCCATGCCCTGCTGCTCCGCGCCGCCACCGGGCGACGCAGGTTAACAAGAGGTAAACGCCCGGGGTTTCAAGCACGGACAACCAGGCGAAGAACCGGGCTCGGCGCGGTGGTCAGCCCGGCGGGCTCGCCGGATCGGGATGCCGCAGTTCAGTCGAAGACGCGGCTGACGGCCCCGGCGCCGCCGCTCAGCGACTGATAGATCGAGGCCGGCGGGCACAGGGTGATCGGCGCGCTGAGCGCCGCGCCGATCGAGGTGACCGCCAGGTAGACCAGCCAGGTCGGGGCCAGCATCGCCGCGACGGAGCTGCCGTCCTCGTGGAAGAGGGCGATCACCGCCGTCATGCCGCCCATCAGGCCGACGGCCGCCATGGCGATGGCCAGCATCAGCACCACGACGAAGAAGCTGAGCGCCATGGCGATCAGGTAGGTGGCGAACAGCGGCCAGAAGCGGTTGTGGGTCAGCGTCCAGGAGCCCAGCACGTTGATGCGGCCGGTGGCGAAGGTCAGGGCCGAGGCGAGCGAGAAGCGCACCGCGAAGTAGACCAGCCCCACCAGCAGCGCCGCCACCACCGCCGCCAGGGCCATGCCCGCGCCCGCCGCGCCGGCGAACATGCCGAACAGCACCGCCAGGAGGCTGCCGGCCAGCAGCAGCACCGCGTAGAAGCAGGCCAGCAGGCCGACCAGGGCGGCCAGCAGGCCGAGCTGGCGAAGCTCGTCCGAGGCCAGCCGCAGGTAGCCGAACCGCGCGTCGGCCGGGCGCATCACCGCCCGGTTCATCGCCGCCCAGAACACCGCCGTCAGCACCAGGACGGCGATCATGATGGCGACGTAGGTGGGCGCCGCCTGGCGGATCAGCCCCAGCACCAGGTTGGGGTCGGGCGGCTGGCCGCTCGCCCCCTCGGCCGACATCCGGGCAATCACCGGGCCGGCAGACGCCGCCAGGAACAGGTTGACCGCGAAGTTGGCGACCAGCTGCACGGCGGCCCAGATCGCCACCACCCAGGGACGCGCCCAGACGACGCGAAAGCCGGTGAACGCCGCGTCCGCCGCCGAAAACCCAGCCACCTCGGCTCCTCAGACTCGCCTCAAGTCCGCGAGCTTAGGGCGGATTTTCACGGACGTGGCAAGCGGGGGCGAGCCCAGCTCAATCCGCCAAAGGCTCCAGCCGCTTGGCTTGCAGGCTGATGCCCGATTGGCGTTGCAGCTCGTGCAGCACGGCGAGCAGATTGCGCGCGCTCGGATTGCCGGCCGAACCGAACATCCGCATCAGGCTCTTGGCCGGCGTGCCCGTCGCGCTGGCCAGGGCGTCGAAGCCGATCGTGGCGTTGATGAAAACGCGCAGCGCCATCTTGGCCGACTCCAGATCACCCGCCAGCACGGCGTCGCCGCCCTCCATCAGCAGCGCCTCGCGAAAGGCGGCGTCCCTCTGGGCGCGTTCCTTCACGAGTTCCTTGAACGGCCGAGTAAGGGTCATCTTTGAGCGCCTGTCTTTCGGCCCTTGTAATCATTCCAACGAATTTTCGCGGCAACTATATCACGCTGTTGCCGTACCTTGGTTCCGCCGCCAAGCAAAACGACGATATGCTCTCCGTCGCGCCCAAAATAGACGCGATAACCTGGTCCAAAATCTATTCGGCGTTCGAAAACTCCGCCGCCTACTGACTTTACCTCCGAGAGGTTGCCGGCCTCCATGCGCTCTAGAACCAAGGCCACCCTGGTTGCTGCTCTGGCGTCCAACTCAAGGAACCACACCCTGAAAGGGCTGTCGCCGTCCACCCTGTAGTACCGAATCTCAAGGCCATCTGGTACCATATATGTTACCTTTTGGCAATCGGCTTACCCAAACAGGTCGAGCTGGTTGGTCGGCTGGGGCGGGACCTTGAACTGGGTGAGGTCGAGCGGCGGGCGGGGGCGGTCGAGGCCGAAGCGGCGGCGGGCGGCGTCGAAGCGGGCGCGCAGGATGTCGGCGATCGGGCCGTCGCCCTTCATCCGCTCGCCCCAGCGCACATCGTAGTCGCGCCCATGCCGCATCTGCCGGATCAGGCTCGCCACCCGGGCGGCGCGGTCGGGCCGGGCGGCTTCCAGCCACTCGTAGAACAGGTCCTTGATCTCCAGCGGCAGCCGCAACACCACGTAGCCGGCCGCCACCGCGCCGGCGTCCGCGGCCCGCTCCAGCACCGCCTCCAGCTCGTGGTCGTTCAGCCCCGGGATCACCGGCGCGAACATCACCGCCACCGGGCAGCCGGCGCCGGCGAGGCCGCGGATCGCCGCGATGCGCTTCTCCGGCGTCGCCGCGCGCGGCTCCATCGCCCGCGCCAGCGAGCGGTCGAGGGTGGTCACCGAGACCGCGGCTCTGGCCAGGTGCGCCTCGCCCATCGGCCCGATCAGGTCGAGGTCGCGCAGGATCAGCGCCGACTTGGTGATGATCGAGAACGGGTGGCCGAAGCGCTGCAGCGTCTCGATCACCCCGCGGGTGACGCGCAGGCGCCGCTCCTGCGGCTGGTAGGGATCGGTGTTGCCGCCGATGTGGATCGGCCCGGGCGTGTAGCTCGGCTTGGAAAGCTCCCTCGCCAGCAGCCGCCCGGCCTCGGGCTTGAAGAAGATGCGGCTCTCGAAGTCCAGGCCCGGCGAGAGCCCCACATAGGCGTGGCTGGGCCGCGCGTAGCAGTAGATGCAGCCGTGCTCGCAGCCGCGGTAGGGGTTGATCGAGCGGTCGAAGCCGACGTCCGGGCTGTCGTTGCGGGCGATGATGGTCTTCGAGCGCTCGGGCGTGACCACGGTCTTCAGCTGCGCCGGCGCCTCGTCCTCGAGCGTCCAGCCGTCGTCGAACGCCTCGCGCACCTGGCTCTCGTAGCGGCCGCTCGCATTCGACTGCGCGCCCCGGCCGCGCGGCGCAGGCGGACCGTTGTGGGGGACCATGGGCATGGCGCGAGCCTAGCGCCTGGACTAGAACAAAACAAGAACCATGACCATCGAGCCGCTTGCCATCGCCGCTGCGCAGGCAGATACCGCCGCCATGCGACGCGTTGGGGCCCTGTGCGCCCCTCCTGCCGGCGCGAGGAGACGACCCATGAAGACCACCCCGCCTGCGGGCCAAGCCGGCGCGCCCGGCGCTCCCAGCAAAACCACCGCCGCCGCGCCGGACTGGTCGCCCGCCACCTACCTGAAGTTCGAGGACGAGCGCACCCGTCCGGCCCGCGACCTGCTGGCCCAGGTCCCGTTGGCGCGGGCGCGCAAGGTTGTGGACGTCGGCTGCGGGCCGGGCAACTCCACCGAGCTGCTGGTCCAGCGTTGGCCGGACGCCGAGGTCGTGGGGCTCGACAATTCGCCGGCGATGCTGGACGAGGCCCGCCGCCGGCTGCCGTCCGTACGCTTCGAGGCGGCCGACGCGGCGACTTGGATCCCGGACCCGGACGTCGACCTGGTCTACGCCAACGCCACCTACCAGTGGATCGCGGACCACCTGCAGCAGCTGCCGAAGGTGCTGGCGGCGCTGCGGCCCGGCGCCGTGCTGGCGGTGCAGATGCCGGACAACGTCGCCGAGGCCACCCATCGGCTGATGCAGGAGGTCGGCGAGGCCGGTCCCTGGGCCGCGCGCGTCGCCGGCGCCAGGCGCGTCCCGCTGCCGCCGCCGCGCGTCTACTACGAGGCGCTGGCGCCGCACGCCGCCCGCGTCGAGGTCTGGCACATCGACTACAACTACATCCTCGCCGACGCAGCCGCGATCGTGGCGTTCGTGCGCAGCACCGGCCTTCGCCCTTACCTCGACCCGCTCAGCGAGCCCGAGCGCACCGCCTTTGTCGCGGCCTACACGGCGAAGATCGCCGCCGCCTATCCGCCGCTGGCGGACGGCAGGGTGATGCTGCGGTTTCCGCGGCTGTTCCTCGTCGCGCGGCGGTAGGTATGTCCCCCTTTTCCCCCTTTTCCTTGACGACGACTCGCCGGGATGCGCTCTGCGCCGCCCGCTTCGTGCGGTGAGGTCTTTGACATCGTCTATCGCGTTGAGAAGCCGCAGCCGGCCGCCTGCGCGTGTGGCGCCACAATTTGGGCGCCGTTCTTATCGGCGATCAACGGTGCGTGTGACGCGGTTGAAACATAACCGCGCGGG
>DASXEN010000021.1:0-20652 GCA_036490095.1 Caulobacteraceae bacterium | reverse complement strand
CCGCCTCGACGATGCTGCGGGTCGAGGGGCCGCCGGAGCCGACCACCAGGCCGGTGCGCTCGTCGGACACCTCGGCCTCGGTCAGGCCAGCGTCGGCGATCGCCTGCTCCATGGCGATGTGGGCATAGCCGGTGCCGGCGGCGAGGAACCGGGCGGCGCGGCGGTCGACCATCGCCTCCCAGTCCAGCTGCGGGCGCCCGTGCACCTGGCAGCGGAAGCCCAGCTCCGCGTATTCGGGGGCGGCGGTGATGCCGGAGCGGGCCTCGCGCAGCGACGCCGTGACCTCGTTGGCGCCGAGGCCGATGGACGAGACGATGCCGAAGCCTGTGACCGCCACCCGGCGCATGTGTCGTTCTTCCCGGCCCCCGCCGTTCGATTACGGCCGTTGGTAAAGGCCGACCCGCAAGTCCTCCGCCCAGTAGATAGGCGTCCCGTCGGCTTCCATCACCCCGTCGCCGATGCCCATCACCAGGCGGCGGTTGATCACCCGCTTCATGTTGATCTTGTAGGTGACCAGCTTGATGTTGGTGGTGACCTCGCCGCCGAACTTCACCTGGCCGCAGCCCAGCGCCCGGCCGCGGCCCTTGCCGCCGATCCAGCCGAGGTAGAAGCCGACCAGCTGCCACAGCGCGTCGAGCCCGAGGCTGCCGGGCATCACCGGATCGCCGAGGAAGTGGCAGTCGAAGAACCAGTGGCTGGGGTCGATGTCGAACTCGGCTTCGATGTAGCCGAGCCCATTTTCGCCGCCATCCTGGTTGATGACGGTGATGCGGTCGAACAGCAGCATCGGCGGCGCCGGCAGCTGGGCGTTGCCCGGGCCGAACATCTCGCCGCGCGCGCAGGCCATGAGCTCGTCGTAGGAGAAGCGGCTCTGGCGCTGTAGGGTCTCGAGGGTCATGGCTCGGCGTTACCAGTCCGGGCGCGCCGGCTCAACGACATTGGGCTTGCGGCGCAAGTCCCCACACCTCAGACGCCTTCACCCAGCCGCCGGTTCCATCGGCGCTGACCTGGCACCAGCCGCCGTTGCAGTGGCCGAGCGAAGCGACGGCGCGCGGGCGCAGGTAGGCGGCCGGCCGGGCCGCGTCCGACGGATCCTTGCGCAGGGTGACGGCGGCGGGCCCGCGGGCCATCACCGTGCGCCGCCCGTCGACCATCGAGGCCGAGACCCACACCGCCCCGCCGTCTGGGTCGCAGATCCTGCGCCAGTCGGTGGTCTCGTCGACCACCTGCACCGGCAGGCCCCGCGCGTGGTAGACGAACACCGCCGGGTAGTCCTTGCCCGGTCCCTTGCGCCCGTACACCTCGCCGCGCTTCAGGCTGAGGTAGCGCGGCACGCAGTAGCCGGAGGGCGTGGACTGCTTGACGCCGGTCGGACAGTCGCCGCCTTCGCCGCCGCGGGCCTTGCAGGCCGCCAGCGCCAGGAGGACGGCCAGCGCTGCGGCGATCCGTTGATGAGGCGTGCGGCGCATCCGCCCTTGCTTGGCCCTCGTCTGAGCCTTTGCTAGAGGTCGCCCATGGCCGTCCGCAAGCCGAAAGTCGTCGTCACCCGCAAGCTCCCCGATCCGGTGGAGACGCGGATGCGCGAGCTGTTCGACACCGAGCTCAACATCGAGGACGCGCCGATGAGCGCCGAGGCGCTCGCCAGCGCCATGTCGCGCGCCGACGTGCTGGTGCCGACCATCACCGACCGCATCGACGCCGCCGTGCTCGCCCGGGCCGGCGAGCGGCTGAAGCTGATCGCCAATTTCGGGGCCGGCGTCGATCACATCGACGTGGCGGCGGCCAACGCGCGCGGCCTCGTGGTCACCAACACCCCCGGCGTCCTCACCGACGACACCGCCGACCTGACCATGGGCCTGATCATGGCGGTCTCGCGCAGGCTGGTCGAAGGCGCCGAGGTGATCCATCACGGCGACTTCCATGGCTGGTCGCCGACCTGGATGCTCGGCCGGCGGATCGGCGGCAAGCGGCTCGGCATCATCGGCATGGGCCGCATCGGCCAGGCGCTGGCCCGCCGCGCCCGCGCCTTCGGTCTGTCGATCCACTACCACAACCGCAAGCCCGTCTCCCCGCGCATCGCCGAGGAGCTGGAGGCGACCTACTGGGACAGCCTCGACCAGATGCTGGCCCGCATGGACATCCTCTCGGTCAACTGCCCGCACACGCCGGCCACCTACCACCTGCTCTCGGCCCGCCGGCTGAAGCTGATCCGCCCGCACGCCATCGTGGTCAACACCGCCCGCGGCGAGATCATCGACGAGGGCGCGCTGGCCGGCATGCTGGAGGCGGGCGAGCTGGCCGGCGCCGGCCTCGACGTGTTCGAGCACGAGCCGGCGGTGAACCCCAAGCTCTTGAAGCTGCCCAACGTGGTGCTGCTGCCGCACATGAGCTCGGCCACCATCGAGGGCCGCGTCGACATGGGCGAAAAGGTGATCGTCAACGTCCGCACCTGGATGGACGGCCACAAACCCCCGGACCGGGTGATCCCCTCGATGTTGTAGGAGGGCGCGCAACGCCGCGCCGACGGCGCCTCACGGGTTCTTCAAGAACACCACATAGCCCCTGAACCACGGGTTCGCCGCCAGGCCCGGCGGCGCCGTCCAGTCGCCGCCTTCGACCAGGCCGATCTTGAACGGGATGGTCATCCGCGAGAGGCGGGCGAGGTAGGCCTGGTAGCCCGGGATGGTGTGGCGGCCCTGGTAGGTCTGCAGCACCACCTCGTCGGCCACGCCGCCGAGGTCGCCGAGCGCGACGCTGTCGCCCTGGCTGCTCCAGTCCAGCAGACCGGTGACGCTGAGGCGGCAGTCGGCCGGCAGGCGACCGCGCAGGTCCCGCAGGAACGCCGCGTAGTCGGCCAGGTGGCGGGTGCCGGAATCGAAGTCGATCTGCAGGCCGACCACCGGATCGCCGGCCGCGCGCCAGCGGCCGAGCCGCGCCAGCATCTGCGCGTAGACCACCGGCGGCCAGCGCAGCGTGTGGGCGCGGTAGTCGAGCCAGATCTCGCCCCGGCGCAGGTGCGGCACCGCGCCGACCTGAGCGACCAGGCGGCCTTCGTCGTCGGCGGCCGAGCGCGGCGCGACCTGGCCCTGCAGGATGTAGAGCGTCCGGGCGCCCGCCAGCACCGGCTGCGGCTTCACCCCCGCCCAGAGCCAGAAGGCGTCGTAGTCCGGCGCCCGCACCGTGCCGGCCGAAGCGGGCAGGGCGAGGGCGAGCGCCAGCAGCAGGCCGCCGGCGCAGCGGCGGCCTGGCGCCGCCAGCCGCAGGCCTACCAATAGTATTTCAGCGCCAGCGCCCATTCGGACTTCGGATAGTCGGTCTTCAGGGTGTGGAACCAGCGCGCCCGCTCGCCCTTCGGCGCGCCCTTGCCGTCGCATCCGTTGTCGCCGGCCGGCGCGTAGCAGTTGACCGCCCGGTAGAGCGCATAGGCGCGCTCGCCCGGCGGCGTCTTCGGGTCGGCGATCAAGGTCTCGTAGGCGTCGAGCCGGGCGAACGGGCGGCCGGGAAACAGCGTCGGCGCGCCGCCCAGCTCGTCGGCGGGCCGGCCCTTGTTCATCGCGTCGCCATCGAGGCCGTTGAGCCGCACGAACTCGCCCAGGCAGAGCAGGCCGTGCGGGCTCTGCGGGGCCGCCGCCAGCGCCCGCGCCAGCGCGTCCAGCGGCTCGCAGAGATAGCCGGTCTTGTGGCCGGGCCATCTCACCACCTTCAAGTCAGGCTCGGCGCCCATCGGGTCGTTCGGGTCGGCGTGAGCCGGCGCCGGCGGAACCTCCGGGCCGGAGTCGCCGGCGAAGGCGGCGTAGCGGCCGCGCGTCATGTCCTTGAACAGCAGGGTGTAGAGCGCGACGCGGCGCTCGCGGCCGGGAACGCCGGCCTTGATCTGCCGGATCAGCAGCGCCGGCGGAGCGTCGTTCCTCAGCAGGATCTCGCGCACCTGCGGATCGTGGATGGTCGAACCGGCGGCGAACACCTGCGCCAGGCGCCCGTCGCGCTCCTCATTCATCGCCAGCGCCAGGTCGAGCAGCGGGCGCTGGAACGCCGGCCGCGCCAGCGGGATCATCCGCAGCCACAGCGCCCGCGCGCCGGCCCGGTCCTTCTGCGCCTCGATCGCCATGCCGCGCAGCACCTGGCGGCTGAAGGCGAGGCCGCTCATCGGCCCGTTCGGCGGCGCGGGTCCGAGGTGGCCGAGCGCGCCGGCCGGATCGGCCTCGACGTAGAAGCGGTGCGCGGCCAGCAGGAACTCGAACAGCTCGGGCTGGGCGGCGAACGTCGGCCGCTGGGCCGCCAGGTCGTCGTACTTGATCAGGCTCGCGTCCGGCGTCTTGCTGGCCGGGTCGCGCCGCATCGCCATCAGGTCGCGGACGGCCAGCAGCATCGGGTCGGCGATGTCGGCCGGCGCCGCCTGGGTCAGCAGCTTCATGTCGGCCTCGACCACCAGGTCGCTGACCGCGACGTTGCGCTCGGCGGGGCCGGCGTGGCCGAACGCCCAGGCATAGTCGGCGGCGAGCTGCCTCGGCCGGCCGCCAAGCCAGGCGACACGGCGGAGCAGGCCCTGCGCGGAGGCCGCGTAGAGCCCCGCAGGGTAGGCGCCGAGATAGGCATGGAACGCGGCGTCCGACTCCTTCAGCGCAGCGGCGTCGACCTTGTCGGTGCTGAGCACGCCGTATTCGTCGAAGGCCGTCGCCTGCGCCTTGTTGAGCGCGACCCGGGCCAGCATGTAGCGGGCGGTTTGCTTCAGCCACGGCTGCGGGCTGGCGGCGGCGGCCTGGAAGTCGCGGCGCGCGTCGTCGTAGTCGCCGCCGTAGAACTCCGCCACGCCCGCCAGATAGGCGGCGAACTGGCGGCCCGGCGCCGAGCGGACGCCGGCGGGGACCTGGTAGGCGCCGGCCGGCGCCGCGTCGTCGCAGTCCGGCGACACCGCCTTGCGCGCGTCGGCCAGGATGGCCGCTTCCGCCGCTGGCACGGCGCTGGCGCCCAGCGCCGTGACGAACGCCGCCGCGCCGGACGCATTGCTGCGGCACCGGCTGCCTTCGCCGCTGGCGTAGTCGGGATCGTCGGCCGCCGGGACCTTGGCGCCCAGCAGCGCCGAGAACGCCCCGAGGGTGAACGGCGCGGCGCTGCCCGAAATCGGCGGGGCCGGCGGGTCAGTCGGCGGGTCGGGCGGCGGCGGCGGCCCGAGCTTCGCCCGGCCGGCGTCGATCAGCAGCAGCTGCAGGTTCACCCGGCTGTCGTTGCCGGGGCTGAGGAACGGCACGTCATCGCAGTCGCTGTAGACGCTCTTGGCCAGCTTCCAGGTCGGATCGCAGGCGAAATCGCCGCTGGCGTGCGCGGCGCCGGCCCGCAGGCAGACCGTCGCGACGATGACGAGCGGAAGAAGGAGCCTGAGGATCATGTGCGCCGCCCCCTGCGGTCCCGCGTCCGTATAGCCCGCCTAGTCGCGATCCCAGGGCGCGGGCGCCGTTTCGGGCTTGAGGCAGGGCTCTACGACTTTTCTCATCTTCTCCGCCCAGCCGCTGATGGCTCCCGAATCCTTGAACTCGTCGGCCGCATAGGTGCTGTAGAAGCCGCGCGCCCGGACCGTGATGTTCTCGCCGTCGGCGACGGCGACGAGCTCACCCGGCAGCTTGCCCCTGGTGATGTAGCTTCGATCGTCGTCGGCGAATGCGAACCACTGGACATGCTCGAGCGCAAGCAGGGCCTTCTCGGCGCCGGGGCAGACGCGGACATCGGCGACCCGCCAGGCCAGGACCCTGTCACTTTCCGTCCGCACCGCTTCCAGGGTCGGCGCCATCGGGCCGGGTGGGCGGGGCGAGATCGCGGCGGTCTTGATGCTAACCACGCGGATCAGCAACTTCTCCTGCTCGAAACGACACGCAGACGGAAACCCTACTTCGCCGGGGCAGGCATGGTCGATGGCGAAGGCCCAGTGCGGTCCATCCAGCGCGCCGCTGTAGACCGCGTCGACTATGCCGCCCGGCTCGTTGCGATCGTCCGCGAGGTCGCCGCGGAAGTAGAGGTCGGGATTAAAGGCCAGTTCCCAGGTCAGGCAGGTGATGAGCCGCGCCGATCGCATGTCTTTGTCTTCGGAGGGATCCTGCGACTTGGCGCAGCGGGCGGCGGCCGCGCGCGCAACCGACGTCTTGCCCGCTTGAACGTCGGCGTCTCCCGCCCGCGCGCCAAACGCGCAAGCGGTCAGCAGGACCCCGCAGAGAGCGGCTGCTCGAATCCTCCTCATCGCGCTACGCCGCACACCGGGCACTGCGGATCGGCGCCGACGCGCACGGTGCGCGTCTCGGCCGCGAGCGCGTCGTAGATCAGCAGCCGGCCGGTCAGCGGCTCGCCGGCTTGCGCGATCAGCTTCGCCGCCTCCAGCGCCATCATCGAGCCGATGACGCCAGCCAGCGCGCCGACCACGCCGACGGCGGCGCAGGTCTCGGCGTCGGGCGGGATCTCGGGGACCAGGCACTGGTAGCAGGGGCGGCCGGCGAACACGCCGACCTGGCCGGTCCAGCGGCCGATGGCGCCGGAGACCAGCGTCACGCCCTCGGCCACGCAGGCGGCGCCCACGGCGAAGCGGGTGGCGAAGTCGTCCGTGCCGTCGAGCACCAGGTCGTGGCCGCGGACCAGGGCGCGGGCGTTGGCGTCGGTGAGGCGCTCGGCGATGCGCGCCACCTCGACGTTCGGATTGAGGGCGACCAGCCGCTCGCCGGCCACTTCTACCTTGAGGCGGCCCTCGTCGTCGGTCTGGTAGATCACCTGACGCTGCAGGTTGGAGCGGTCGACCACGTCCGGATCGACCAGGGTCAGCTCGCCGACGCCGGCCGCCGCCAGGTAGAGCGCCGCCGGGGCGCCGAGCCCGCCGGCCCCGACGATCAGCACCCGCGCAGCCTTCAGCGCCTGCTGGCCCGGCCCGCCGATCTCGCGCAGCACCAGCTGGCGGGCGTAGCGCTCGACCTCCTCGTCGGAAAAGCTCATGGCGCTCCTGCGGCTGGCGACGGCCAAACTTGACCCGGCGGGGCGGGGCGGCCACATGCCGGCCCATGTCCAATTTCCCCGACTGGCATGGGACCACGATCCTGGCGGTGCGCAAGGGCGGATCGACCGTGCTTGCCGGCGACGGCCAGGTCACCCAGGGCCAGACCATCGTCAAGAGCGCCGCCCGCAAGGTGCGCCGGCTGGCCGACGGCCGGGTGCTGGCGGGCTTCGCCGGCGCCACCGCCGACGCCTTCACCCTGATCGAGCGGCTGGAGGCCAAGCTGGAGCAGTATCCGGAGCAGCTGGCCCGCGCCTGCGTCGACCTCGCCAAGGACTGGCGCACCGACCGCTACCTGCGCCGGCTCGAAGCCATGCTGCTGGTGGCCGACAAGGGCGCCATCTTCACCGTCACCGGCGTGGGCGACGTGCTGGAGCCGGACCAGGGCGTGGCGGCGATCGGCTCGGGCGGCAACTATGCGCTGGCCGCCGCCACCGCGCTGCTGGACACCGACCGCTCGGCCGAAGACGTCGCGCGCCGCGCCATGGCCATCGCCGCCGACATCTGCGTCTACACCAACCGCGAGCTGGTGGTGGAGGTGCTGTGAGCGGCCGCCCTGCGTGGTTCGAGACGCGCCTGACGGCGCTGCTCACCATGACGATCTTGGTTGAAGCCCGCCCCTCTCGTCATCCTGAGGAGCCCGCGCCAGCGGGCGTCTCGAAGGACGCACCATGAGCGAGTTTTCCCCCCGCGAGATCGTCTCCGAGCTCGACCGGTTCGTGGTCGGGCATCCGGAGGCCAAGCGCGCGGTCGCCATCGCGCTGCGCAACCGCTGGCGCCGCCAGCGCGTGCCGGAGGCGCTGCGCGACGAGATCACCCCGAAGAACATCCTGATGATCGGCCCCACCGGGGTCGGCAAGACGGAGATCGCCCGGCGCCTCGCCAGGCTCGCCCAGGCGCCGTTCCTGAAGGTGGAGGCGACCAAGTTCACCGAGGTCGGCTACGTCGGCCGCGACGTCGACCAGATCGTCCGCGACCTGGTGGAGATCGCCATCGGCATGATCCGCGACCGTCGCCGCGCCGGCGTCACCGCCAAGGCTGAGGCCGCCGCCGAGGAGCGGCTGCTGGAGGCGCTGGTCGGCGCCAACGCCAGCGAGGCGACGCGCGAGGCGTTCCGCAGGCGCCTGCGGGCCGGCGAGCTCGACGACAAGGAGATCGAGCTGCAGCTGGCCGACACCGCCTCGCCGTTCCAGGGCTTCGACATCCCCGGCCAGCCGGGCGCGTCGATGGGGGTGCTGAACCTCTCCGACATCATGGGCAAGGCGTTCGGCCAGCGCACCAAGGCGCACCGCACCACCGTGGCCGCCGCCTGGGCCCCGCTGATCGCCGAGGAGAGCGACAAGCTGGTCGACCAGGATGCGGCGACGCGCGAGGCGGTCGACCTGGCCGAGCACTCGGGCATCGTCTTCATCGACGAGATCGACAAGGTGGCCGCCCGCGCCGAGCGCGCCGGCGCCGACATCTCCCGCGAGGGCGTGCAGCGCGACCTCCTGCCGCTGATCGAGGGCACCACCGTCTCCACCAAGTACGGGCCGGTGAAGACCGACCACATCCTCTTCATCGCCTCGGGCGCCTTCCACATCGCCAAGCCGTCCGACCGGCTGCCGGAGCTGCAGGGCCGGCTGCCGATCCGGGTGGAGCTGAAGGCGCTGACCCGCGACGACTTCCGCCGCATCCTCACCGAGCCGGAAGCCAACCTGATCCGCCAGCAGCAGGCGCTGCTGGCCACCGAGAGCATCACCCTGACCTTCACCGACGAGGCGATCGACGCGCTGGCCGACGCCGCGGTGGCGGTGAACGGGGCGGTGGAGAACATCGGCGCGCGGCGGCTGCAGACGGTGCTGGAGAAGGTGGTCGAGGAGATCAGCTTCACCGCCGCCGACCGCACCGGCGAGACGCTGACCATCGACGGCGCCTACGTGCGCGACCGGGTCGGCGCGCTGTCCCGCGACGCGGACCTCTCGCGGTACATCCTTTGAAGACGCCTCGCTCGCGTCTTGCGCCCCCTCCACCACGCTTCGCCTGGTCCCCCTTCCCCGTCGTCTGCCCGACGGGTGAGGAGCGAGGTTGCACGATGTCGCTCCTCCCACGTCCCGAAGAGGGCGGGGGAGGTGGATCGGCGCGCTGCAAGCGCGACGAGACGGAGGGGGCGCAAGGATGAAGCGCCCGGCCAGGCCGAAGCGGCGGCGGCTCTCGCCCAAGGAGAAGGCCCGCATCGCCGAGATCTTCCGCCGCTTCGAGGCCGCCAGCCCCGACCCGCGCACCGAGCTGACCTACAAGACCCCCTACACGCTGCTGGTGGCCGTGGTGCTCTCGGCCCAGGCGACCGACAAGTCGGTGAACAAGGCGACCGAGCGGCTCTACCGAGTCGCGGACACGCCGGCGAAGATGGTCGAGCTCGGCGAGGCGGGCCTGACCCCCTACATCGCCTCGATCGGCCTCTTCCGGATGAAGGCCAGGAACGTCGTCGCCCTCTCGCGCATCCTGCTCGATCAGTATGACGGCGAAGTTCCTCTCCAGCGCGACAAGCTGCAGGCGCTGCCGGGCGTCGGCCGCAAGACCGCCAGCGTGGTGCTCAACGAGCTGGACGTGGAGCCGGCCATCGCCGTCGACACCCACGTGTTCCGCGTCGCCCACCGGCTCGCGCTGTCGAAGGGCAAGACGCCGGACGAGGTGGAGCGCGACCTGATGGGCATCGTCCCGGTGGGCGGCAAGACCCGCGCCCACCACTGGCTGATCCTGCACGGCCGCTACGTCTGCGTGGCCCGGAGGCCCAGGTGCGCCGACTGCGTGGTCGCCGACCTCTGCCCGTCGCGCGAGCTGTTCCTGGGGGCTTAGGTCACACACCCGCTCTTCCCCGCGAAAAGCGGGGACCCAGGTGTTTTATCGTAGGGCCCGCGGCTTGTAGAAAAAGCCTGGGCCCCCCTTCCGCGGGGGAGAGGGGGACCGAGCGCCAGCCCAAAACTTCTAGACATCTCAACCTCGACCAACCATACGCCCGCGCCATGAGCCGGACCGCGGAGCTGAGCCGCAACACCAAGGAGACGCAGGTGCGCGTCGCCGTCGATCTCGACGGGACGGGCGTCTCGCAGGTTTCGACCGGCATCGGCTTCTACGACCACATGCTGGAGAGCTTCGCCCGGCACGGCGGCTTCGACCTCACCGTCGAGACCAAGGGCGACCTGCACATCGACATGCACCACACGGTGGAGGACACCGGCATCGTGCTCGGCCAGGCCTTCAAGGAAGCGCTGAAGGCCGATCCCGGCGTGCGCCGCTTCGGCCACGCCTACATCCCGATGGACGAGACGCTGACCCGCTGCGCCGTCGACCTCTCCAACCGGCCCTACCTGATCTGGCGGGTGGTGTTCAGCCGTCCGAAGGTGGGCGAGATGGACACCGAGCTGTTCAAGGAGTTCCACCACGCCTTCGCCATGAACGCCGGCGCCTGCGTGCACCTGGAGACCCTCTACGGCGAGAACAGCCACCACATCGCCGAGAGCGGCTTCAAGGCGCTGGCGCGGGCGCTCAGGACCGCCGTCGAGCTCGATCCGCGAACCCACGGACACGCTCCCTCCACCAAGGGCGTGCTCTGAAGGAACCCCCATGCAGAGCGTCGCCCTGATCGATTACGGGTCGGGCAACCTGCGCTCGGCCGAGAAAGCCCTGCAGAAGGCCGCCGCCGGCCTGGCGCGGCCCGCCGCGGTCGTCGCCACCGACGATCCCGCGACGATCGCCCGGGCCGACCTGGTGGTGCTGCCGGGGGTCGGCGCGTTCGCGGCCTGCATGTCGGCGCTGGCGGCCCGCGACGGGGTGATCGAGGCGGTCACCGAGGTGGTGAAGGGGCGCGGCAAGCCCTTCCTCGGCATCTGCGTCGGCATGCAGCTCTTGGCCGCCCGCGGGCTGGAGTTCGGCGAGACCGCGGGGCTCGGCTGGATCGAGGGCGACGTGAAGCGCATCGAACCGGCCGATCCGCGCTGCAAGACCCCGCACATGGGCTGGAACACGCTGGACGGGCCGCTGCCCGCCGCCCTGTTCGACGGCCTGCCCGCCGGCTCGCACATGTACTTCACCCACTCCTTCGCCATCTTCCCCGCCGCCGAGGGCGACGTCGCCGCCTACACCGATCACGGCGGGCGCTTCCCCGCGGCGGTGCTGCGCGGCAATGTCGCCGGGGTGCAGTTCCACCCGGAGAAATCGCAAGGCGCCGGCGCGCGGCTGCTGGCCAACGTGATGGAGTGGCGCCCGTGATCCTCTACCCCGCCATCGACCTGAAGGACGGCCAGTGCGTCAGGGTGCTGCACGGCGACTTCGCCACCGCCACGGTGTTCAACGACGACCCGGCCGACCAGGCGCGCACCTGGGCCAAGGCCGGGTTCGAGTGGCTGCACGTGGTCGACCTCAACGGCTCGGCCGAGGGCCGGGCGGTGAACGGCGCGGCGGTGCAGGCGATCCTCAGCGCCGTCTCGATCCCGGTGCAGCTCGGCGGCGGCGTGCGCTCGCTGGCCGGCGTCGAGGGCTGGATCGAGGCCGGCGTCAGCCGGGTGATCCTCGGCACCGCGGCGGTGCGCGACCCCGAGCTGGTGAAGACCGCGGCGCGCAAGTGGCCCGAGCAGATCGCGGTCAGCGTCGACGTGCGCAAGGGCCAGGTCGCCGTGCAGGGCTGGCTGGAGGACTCCGGGCTCGAAGCGGTCGACGTGGCGCGGCGGTTCGAGGACGCGGGCGTCGGCGCGCTGATCGTCACCGACATCGACCGCGACGGCGCGCTGGCCGGCTTCAACGTCGAGGCGTTCGGAGCCATGGCCGAGGCCGTGGACATCCCGGTGATCGCCGCCGGCGGCCTCGCCAGCGTCGCCGACATCGAGGCGCTGCGCGCGCGGCCCGGCCGGCCGATCGCCGGCGCGGTGCTGGGCCGGGCGCTCTACGTCGGCGCGATCACGCCGGCCGAGGCGTTGGCGGCGGCAGGCTGAGATGCTCAAGGTCCCCCATGCTTAAGGTCAGAGTCATCCCCTGCCTCGACGTGAAGGACGGCCGCGTGGTCAAGGGCGTGCAGTTCCTTGAGCTGCGCGACGCCGGCGACCCGGTCGAGCAGGCCCGCGCCTACGACGCGGCGGGGGCCGACGAGCTGATGTTCCTCGACATCACCGCCAGCCACGAGGGCCGCGACGCCATCTTCGACGTGATCGCCCGCACCGCCGACGTCTGCTTCATGCCGCTGTCGGTCGGCGGCGGCATCCGCTCGGTGGAGACGGCGCGGCGGCTGCTGCGCTCCGGCGCCGACAAGATCTCGCTCAACACCGCGGCGGTCGAGGACCGCGACCTGATCGCGGCCTGCGCCGACGCCTTCGGCTCGCAGGCCGTGGTCGTCGCGATCGATGCCAAGCGCGCAGGCGACGGCTGGGACGTCTTCACCTACGGCGGGCGCAAGGCGACCGGGCTCGACGTGGTCGACTACGCCCGCGAAGTGGTGGCCAAGGGCGCGGGCGAGATCCTGCTCACATCGATGGACCGCGACGGCGCCAAGACCGGCTACGACGTTGCGCTGTTGGCCGCCGTCTCGTCGGCCGTCGGCGTGCCGGTGATCGCCAGCGGCGGGGCCGGCGCCGCCCGGCACATGGTGGAGGCGGTGAGGGCCGGGGCCGACGCCGTGCTGGCCGCCTCGATCTTCCACTTCGGCGAAGTGTCGATCGGCGAGGTCAAGGCGGCCATGGCCGCCGCCGGCGTCCCGGTGCGGCCGACGGAGCTGGTGGGGACATGAGCCGCTTCTCGGACGTGCTGGCCCGCCTCGCCGCGACCATCGAGGCCCGGCGCGGCGCCGATCCGGCGGCGAGCTGGTCGGCGCGGCTGATCGCCGATCCGGCGCTGGCGGCCAAGAAGACGGCCGAAGAGGCTGTGGAAGCCGCGCTCGCCGCCGTGCAGGGCGACAAGGCCGCGCTCGCCGCCGAGAGCGCCGACCTCGTCTACCACTGGCTCGCCCTGCTGGCCGCCTGCGGCGTCAGCCTCGACGAGGTGGCCGCCGCGCTGGAAGCCCGCGAGGGGACCTCGGGGATCGACGAAAAGGCGCAGCGCCAGCCATAGAGCGGGTTAGTCTTGATTGGACTCGGCTCCCGGCTCCTTCTCCCCTTGCGGGAGAAGGTGGCGCGCAGCGCCGGATGAGGGGTCGACGGGCGCTTGTGGCTTAGCTTCCATCAGGCAAATCACGGACTTCGGCGCGACCCCTCATCCGACCCGCTCCGCGGGCCACCTTCTCCCGCAAGGGGAGAAGGAGCTATCAGACCACCAAACTCCGTCAGGATTCGACGCGCTATAGCGGCGCTCAGCCCGGCCGGCGGCAATCGCCGTAGAACCCGATCAGCCGGTCCTTGTAGTCGAGCAACAGCTTGAGCTTCAGCGCCGCGAAGAGGCGGTTGCCGGCGTTGGCCAGCGAGGTGTCGGCGGCGCCTTGCGTGTCCGCCAGGGTCACGGAGGCGCCGGGCGGCAGGCGGAAGGGGCCAAAGCCGAGCGGCGCGTCGAGCCGCCACCGCGTGCGCTTCTCGCTGCCGTTGAAGCCGTTGGATTGGGCCTCGCCGTCGGCCGCCAGCGCGGCGCGGACGCCCGGCAGGTCGAGCGCGCGCTGGTAGAGGTTGACGGTCCCGTCGTGGCCGGTGTCGAGCGTGGCGGTCGCCGAGGCGTCGCCAAGCCGCAGCGGCAGTAGCGGCCAGTTCTCGTCCTTGAGCATCCGCATCGGGATCACCCAGCGCCGCCGGCAGGAGGCCGTCGCGCCCTGCGCCTCGCCGCGCCGGTCGAACAGGGTGAGCCGGCTGGCCGGATAGTCGATCAGCGCGATCCGCCCGCTCAGGTAGCTGTAGCCGAGGATGCCGTCGATGCGGCTGCCGTACGCCGCGGACAGGTCGCCGAGGTCGGTGGCCAGCGCGTCGAAGGGCGCCGCGCCGCGGCCGGCGACCGCCAGCCCGGCGATGCGCGTCGGGATCGCCGTCGACTGCTTGGTCGTCCCGGTCCCGGACCCAGCGCCGGCGGCCGCGCGGTCGAGTTTCAGGCCGAGGGCTTCGGCGCGCGCCAGATCGATGACGGAGGGATCGACGCCGGTGTCGAGCAGCATCCGCAGCGGCGCGCCGCCGACGCTGACCTGAATGGCGACCGCGCCCCGCGAAAAGTCGAACGGCAGGCTGAGCGGACGCGCGTCCGCCGCTGCGGCGGCGAACAGGCCGGCGACGGCCGCGCCGGCGGCAAGCCCGAAGGACGGAACGCCCAAGCTTGAGCCCCCTGTTGCATCGTCCCCTGGATCGGCCATAGCGCCGCAGCGTGGCCGCAGGCAACCGCGCCGTTCAAGGCTTGCGCTTCAGCGCCACATAGAGCGCCCCCTCGCCGCCGTGGCGGCGGTGGGCTTCGGAGGCGCCGGCGACGTGCTGGCGGATCGGGGGCTCGGCCAGCCAGTCGGGGACGCGGCGGCGCAGCACGCCGTCGCCGCCGACGCCCTTGCCGGTGATCACCAGCACCGAGCGCCAGCCGGCCTCGACCGCGCGGGCGACGAAGGCGGTGAGCGCGGCGCGGGCGGCGTCGTGGGTGAGCCCATGCAGGTCGATCCGTGCGGCGATGACGTCGCTGCCGCGGGTCAGGCGGCGGTGCAGCGCCGCGTCGATGGCCGCGGGCCGCAAATCCCTCCCCTTCATGGGTTGGGCGAGCCGAGGCGAAGCGTCGGCCGGGTGGGGGTGTCTGGCGGCGGGCGCTTTCTTCTTAGCCTCGGGGACGGCGTCAGAATCCCCCGCTCGGACCGCTTCTCGGTCCACCCTCCCCACGAGGGGGAGGGACGCGTGCGGCCGCAGCGGGCGCACGGTGGCCGTGACGACCGCCCAGAGGCGCAGGTCCTCGATGTCGGGGCTGCGTTTCACCGGACGGCGGCTAGTCCGCGGGGACGATTCGGTAAAGCCGCAGCGCGGCGCTGACGCTGGCCGCCTCCTCGCCGGCGCGCGGGCCGCGGCCGATGTAGAGGTCGGCGCGGACCGGGCCCTTGATGGCGCCGCCGATGTCGTGGGCGATGGCGAGCCGGTGGTAGCCGGCCCGCGCGCCCGGCAGCGCGCCGCCGCCGGCGTCGATCCACAGCAGCTCGAAGAAGGGGTGGGCTGCGGTGTCGATGGCGACGCTGCGGCCGGGGATCAGCGGCACGCCCGCGGCGCCGCGCGGCTCGCCGTCATCGTCGGCGATCAGGCGGAAGAAGACGTAGCGGGGATCGAGCGCTATCGCCGCCTCGGCGTCCGGGCCGCGGTGGGCGGCGAGCCAGGCGTGCACCTGGCCGGCCTCGGCGGGCGCGATCAGCCCCTCGGCGATCATCGGCCGGGCGATGGCGACGAACGGCTGGCCGTTGGATGCGGCGAAGACGGCGCGCTCTCGCTCGCCGTCCGGGAACACCAGCGCGCCCGAGCCCTGCACCTGCAGGAAGAACAGGTCCTCCGGCCGCATCCAGGCCAGCGCCTCGCCGGTCGGCCAGCGGTCGATGCCGGCCCGGTCGGGCGCACTGGCAGGATCAGCCGGCGCGGGCCGGACCGGGGCGCAGAACTCGCGGTCGCGGCGGTGGCGGGCGTCGTAGGTGGGCGCGAAATAGGCGGTGAGCAGCCCCTCCCCGCCGGCCGGCTCGGCGCGGAAGTCGCGCTCCAGCAGGGTTTTGGCGGCTCGCTCGCCCAGCCGGTCATGGCGCAGCGCGTCGGCGCAGGCGCGCGAGGCCGCGAGCCTGCGGCTCTCGGCGCAGGCGCGGCGGACGACGGCGAAGGCGGTGGCGTGGTCCTCGCCCTCCCAGCCGGGCAGCGCCGCCATGGCGATCGCGGGCGTCCGCAGCGGCGGGACGTGGGCGCAGGCGGCCAGCAGCGTCAGGGCCGCGAGGGCCGCGGCGAGGCCCCGGCCGCGCAGGGGTCAGGCCTCCGCGGGGTCGACGTGGATCAGCGTCCAGTTCGGATCGCGGCTGGTGAGGTTGCGCTGGAAGGTCCAGACCTCGGCCGTGCGGCGGTCGTCCACCGCCTCGCCCTCGGGACCCTTGGAGCGGCTGCGGAACTCGGCCAGGAAGCGCACCGACGCCTTGGCCAGGTCGCCGATCACGCCCAGGCTCTCCAGGTCGGCCCGCGGGTCCTGCAGGAACTCCACCTGCTCGGAGCGGCCCTCGCGCTCGCGGTCGGCCATCGCCGTCTCGAAGGTGCTCATCACCTCCGGCGCCAGCAGCGGACGCAGGGTGTTGCGGTCGCCGGCGGCGAAGGCTTTCACCACCATCTGGAACGCCTGCCGCGCGCCCTGCATGAAGCGGCCGATGTCGAAGCTGGGGTCGCGGGCGCGCAGGGCGGCGAGGCCGGTGAGCGCCGCCGGCTCGGTGACGCCGGAGCTGGCGAGCTGGGCGGCCTCGCGCGGCACGGCCGGGCCTTGGGCGGGCGCCACGTCCTCGGCCTGGCGGCCGACGCGCCGGCCCAGCACCGCGTAGAGCTGGAACAGCACGACCGCGGCGACGGCGGCGAGGATGACGAGTTCTACGACCTGCGACACAGCGGACTTTCGGGGCGGATGATCGTTCCTTGAAACCCAATATAGGCGTGTGCGCAACGCGCGTCAGTCCCTCGCCGTTGCGTGCGCGCGGCCGGGCATGTTAGCGAGCCCGCCTCGCCGGCCCGACTTTCGGCCTGCGCCATCCTCTAGCGAGCTTCCCGCCCGAATGACCGATCTTCCGCCGCAAGGCGCGCCTGCACCCAACGGCGGCGACACGCCGCAGCCGGGCGTACGCATCCTGGCCCAGTTCATCCGCGACCTGTCGTTCGAGAACCCGCACGCGCCGGAGTCGCTGCGCGCCGCCGCCACCCAGCCGCAGATCGACCTCGGCGTCGAGCTGAACGCCCGCGGCCGCCCCGACGGCCTGTTCGACGTGGAGCTGAAGCTGAACGCGCGGGCGGTGCGCGACAACGACGCGGTGTTCCACCTGGAGCTGGTCTACGCGGGCCTGTTCCAGGTCGTCGGCGTGCCGGAAGCCGACATGGAGCCGGTGCTGATGATCGAGTGCCCGCGCTTCCTGTTCCCGTTCGCGCGGCGGATCATCGCCGACATGACCAGCGAGGGCGGCTTCCCGCCGTTCCTGCTGGAGCCGATCGACTTCGCCGGCGTCTACGCCGCCCGCCGCGCCGAAGCCGGCGGCCCGCCGGCGGGGACGGCGTAGCGGGCCTGGTCAACGGGGGGTGCGGTCAGAGGCCGCCGTCCGCCGCTTCTTCTCGATCCCCACGCCCCTAACGCCGGTCATGACCGTAGTTGGGGTGGTGGGATAGGCGGTCCCCTACCCAGACCTCACCCTACCCCATCTCGAACCGCAGCCACAGCGCCGCGCCCTTCATCGCCCGGTCCAGGAACGCCGCGTGCGCGGCGCGCTCGGCGTCGGTGGAGCGGGGGGCCAGCGGGCGCGGGCGCGGGCCGTAGGCGACGCGGACGATGGCCGCCGCCGCGGCGCCGCGGGCGGTGGTCAGCAGGTCGAAGCGGCGCTCGCGGCCGCCCTGCAGCTCCAGGTAGACGTTGGCCAGCAGCCTGGCGTCGATCAGCGCGCCGTGCTTCTCGCGCTCGGTCAGCGAGATCCTGAAGCGCCTACAAAGGGCGTCCAGCGAGTTGTACATGCCCGGGAACCGCTTCTGCGCCAGCGCCAGGGTGTCGATCCAGCGCGCGGCGGAGAAGCCGGCGCGGCCCATCCGCTCCAGCTCGCAATTGATGAAGTCGCGGTCGAAGGCGGCGTTGTGGGCCACCAGCTCGGCCTCGCCGACGAACTCCAGGAAGGCCTCGACCACGTCGGTGTCGGCGAACTTCGGCTTGCCGGTCAGGAAGGCGTTGGAGAGGCCGTGCACCCGCTCGGCCTCGATGTCGATCTGCCGCTCCGGGTCGATGTAGCGGTGGAAGGAGCGGCCGGTCGGGATGAAGTCCTCCAGCTCGATGCAGGCGACCTCGATCAGGCGGTGGCCGCCGCGAGCGTCGAGGCCGGTGGTTTCGGTGTCGAGGACGATCTGCCGCGCCATCGCCTGTGATTGGGACTATTCGCGCGCCGCTTCAAGACGCTCGCGCCAGTCGGGCGCTTTGAGCGCCGCGACGATGGCGCGCACCTGCTCGCGGGCGGGCTCGAAGCCCTGGCTGGTGTCGACCACGAAGTGGGCGCGGGCGCGCTTCTCCGCGTCGGCCATCTGCCGCGCGAGGATGGCGTCGAGCTTGGCCTCGTTCATCCCCTCGCGGGCCAGCACCCGCTCGCGCTGCAGGGCGGCCGGCGCGGAGACCACCACCACCGCGTCCATGTTGCGCTCGCCGCCGGTCTCGAACAGCAGCGGAATGTCGAGCACCACGATCGGGACCTGCTCGGCCTCGGCCTTGGCGAAGAAGGCGCGCCGCGCCGCGCCAAGCAGCGGCCAGACGATGTGGTTCAGCTTGTCGAGCTCGGCGGGCTTGCCCACCACGCGGTCGGAGAGCCTGGCGCGGTCGATCGCCCCGTCGACCGCCACGCCCGGGAACGCCGCCTCGACCGGCGCCACGGCCGAGCCGCCCTTGGCGTAGACGCGGTGCACCTCGGCGTCGGCGTCGTAGACCGGGCAGCCCTCCTCGACGAACATCTTCGCCGTCGCCGACTTGCCCATGCCGATCGAGCCGGTGAGGCCGAGGGTGATCATGCGGGCTCTCCGAGCGCGGCCAGGCACAGGCCGCGCACGTCGATAGCCGGGGGCGCCGCGCCGAAGAAGGCCTCGAACGACGGGACGGCCTGGCCGATCAGCATGGCGAGGCCGTCGACCGGCGTCAGCCCCGCCGCCGCGGCGCGGGCCAGGAACTGCGTGCGCAGCGGCCGGTAGACCATGTCAAGCGCCACCGCGCCGGGCCGGGCCGCCCCGAACGCCGCCCCGAACGCCGCTTCGGGGCCGGGTCCGCCGCCGAGGCCAAGGGTGGTGGCGTTGACGATCAGCGCCGCGCCGTCGAACGCCTGCCGGCCCACCGCGACAGCCTTTACCGGGCCTCCCAGCGCCGCCGCCAGAGCCGCGGCGCGCTCGTGGGTGCGGTTGACGATGCGGATCTCCGGCGCGCCGGCCTGCAGCAGCGCCGCGGCCGCGCCCTTCGCGGCGCCGCCCGCTCCCAGGATCAGCGCCGGGCCAGCGTCGGCGCGAAATCCGGGCGCCTGCTCGGCGAGCGCCGTCAGCAGGCCGAGGCCGTCGGTGTTGTCGGCGGCGAGCGTCCCGTCCGCCTCGAACAGCAGCAGGTTGGCCGCGCCGGCGCGGACGGCGCGTGGGCTCGGCCGGTCCGCGAGCGCCAGCGCGGCCTCCTTGAACGGCACGGTGACGTTGAGGCCGCGGATCGCGCCGCCCTTGAGGCCGCGCACCAGCGCTGCAAAGCCGTCCGCCGGCGGCGAGAACGGCACGTAGGCGCCGTCGATGCCGGCCGCCTCCAGCCAGGCATTGTGGATCATCGGGCTGAGCGAGTGGCCGACCGGCGCGCCGACGATGCCGGCGACCGCCGTGGCCCCGTTGATCGGCGGCTTCATGTCCCGATCGCGCCCCGCTCGCGCAGGAAGGCCAGCAGCGGCAGCAGCGGCAGCCCGAGGATGGCGAAATAGTCGCCCTCGATCCGCTCGAACAGCTGCGCGCCCTCGCCCTCCAGCAGGTAGCAGCCGACCGAGCCCAGCAGCGCCTCGCCGCCGCGGGCGAGGTAGCCGTCGAGCCAGGCGTCGGAGAAGCCGCGCATCCACAGCCGCGAGGTCTCGGTCGTGCGCCAGACCACCGCGCCGCCCTCGGCGACCACCAGGCCGCCGTGCAGCGCGTGGCCGCGGCCGCGCATGGCGACCAGCCGCGCGCGCGCCTCGGCGACGTCGGCCGCCTTGTCGAACAGCTGGCCGGCGAGATCGAGGGTCTGGTCCGCGCCCACGACGATGTCGCCCGGCCGGCGCGCCGATACCGCCAGCGCCTTCGCCTCGCCGAGCCGCTCGGCCACGTCGCGGGGTGTCGCCCCCTGCGCCAGCAGCCGCGCCTTCAGCGCCGCCTCGTCGACGCCCGAGTCCTCCGTTTCGTAGGGCACGCCCGCGCCGCTGAGGATCGCCGCCCGCGAGCGGCTCTTCGACGCCAGCACGATGGTTGGCCGGGGGGTCGGCGCAGGAGTCGGCGCCGGGGTCACCCCAGCACCTCGACCTGGCCGCGGCCGCCGGAGAGGATGTTGATCACCGCCGCGGCGGTCTCCTCGACCGAGCGGCGGGTGACGTCGATCACCGGCCAGCCCTGGCGCTCGAAGAGCCGGCGCGCCTCAATCACCTCCTGGCGCACCGCATCGGCGTCGACGTAGGTCGACTCGCGCCGCTCGTTAAGGCTCTTCAGGCGATTGCGGCGGATCTCCAGCAGGCGGTCGGGCGACAGCGTCAGCGCGACGATCGGTACGCCCTTGATGGCCAGCAGCTTCGGCGGGACCTTGCCGTCGGGCGTGACCAGCGGCACGTTGGCGGCGCGCACGCCGCGATGGGCGAGGTAGATGCTGGTGGGCGTCTTGGAGGTGCGCGAGACGCCGACCAGGATCACGTCGGCGCGCTCCAAGTCCTGGCCGCCCTGGCCGTCGTCGTGACCGATCGCGTAGTTCAGCGCGTCCATGCGGTTGAAGTAGTC
>DASXEN010000135.1:0-9972 GCA_036490095.1 Caulobacteraceae bacterium | reverse complement strand
CTCCATCAACAGCACCGAAACCACGCCAACGACCACACAACCGCCTCGCCCGCGGCGACCGCACACGCCTCAACATCAAAGACCATACGCCTCAGGCCCCAAACCGTACAAACGCGACCCGCGTGAGAAATCCGGGCTAAGCTGCCCCACATGAGCGACGTCGCCGCCCCTGAGTCGGCCTCCAACCTCCAGCCGTTCAGCGTCTCCGAGCTGGCGTTCGCGCTGAAGCGGACCATCGAGGATGCGTTCGGCTTCGTGCGGCTGCGCGGCGAGCTGTCCAAGGTCACCTTCCACTCCGGCGGCCACGTCTACCTCGACATCAAGGACGAGAAGGCCAGCATCTCCGGCGTCGTCTGGCGCACCCAGGTGCGCAGCCTGGCCATCAAGCCGCAGACCGGCATGGAGGTGGTGGTCACCGGGCGGATCACCACCTATCCGGGCCGCTCGCAGTACCAGATCATCATCGAGACCATGGAGCCGGCCGGCGTCGGCGCGCTGCTGGCCCAGCTGGAGCGGCTGAAGGCCAAGCTGGCGGCCGAGGGGCTGTTCGAGGCGGCGCGCAAGCGGCCGCTGCCCTCGATGCCGGCGGTGGTGGGGGTGATCACCAGCCCCACCGGCGCGGTGATCCGCGACATCCTGCACCGCATCCGCGAGCGCTGGCCCTGCCGGGTGATCGTCTGGCCGTCGGTGATGCAGGGCGAGGCGGCAGCCTGGCAGGTGGCGGCCGCCATCGCCGGCTTCAACGCGGTCGCGCCCGGCGGCCCCATCCCCCGCCCCGACGTGCTGATCGTCGCGCGCGGCGGCGGCTCGGTGGAGGACCTGTGGCCGTTCAACGACGAGGCGCTGGCCCGCGCGGCGGCCGCCAGCGCCATCCCGCTGATCTCCGCGGTCGGCCACGAGACCGACACCACCCTGATCGACTTCGTCGCCGACCGCCGCGCGCCCACCCCTACCGCCGCCGCCGAGATCGCCACGCCGGTGCTGGCCGAGCTCGCCGCCAGCCTCGCCGACTACGAGCGGCGGCTGGCGACCTTTGCCGCGCGCACGGTCGAGCACCGGCGCACACGGCTGGCCGCCGCCGCGCGCGGCCTGCCGCGGCCGCAGGAGCTGCTGGGGCTGGCGACGCAGCGGCTCGACATCGCCGCCGGCCGCCTCGCCGCCGGCCTGCAGCGCAACGTGGCGGTCCACGCCGAGGCGCTGGCGCGCTGGGCGGGGCGGCTGAACCCGCGGCTGCTGCAGCGCGAAGCCGAGCAGAAACAGCGCCGCTTCGCCGACATCTCCGCCCGGCTCGCCCCAGCCGCCCAGCGGCGGCTGCAACGCGAGGACGAGCGGCTGCGGGCGCTCGGCAAGCTGCGCGAGTCGCTGAACCCGAAGGGGCCGCTGCGGCGCGGCTACGCGCTGGTGTTCCGCGGCGACGGGCGCCTCGCGCGCTCGGCCCAGGAGCTGCGGGCCGGCCAGGCGGTGCGGATGGAGTTCCAGGACGGCAAGCGCGACGCGATCGTCGAAGGCGCGCCAGGCCGGCGCCCGCGCGGCGTCACGCCCGGGTCCGACCAGGGCGATCTCTTCTAAAGCGCCGCCCGGCGCGCTACATCCGGTCCATGAACGCCTTCGACAAGGATCTCGGCAGGCCGGGCGAGCTGGCCCAGGTGCACTACGGCCACGGTGAGATGACCGTGCTGCGGCCCGGCCGCTACGTGCTGTGCGCCGTCACCGGCAAGAAGATCCCGCTGGAAGCGCTGCGCTACTGGAGCCCCGAGCTGCAGGAAGCCTACGCCGGCCCCGCCCAGGCGCTGAAGCGCTGGCGCGAGTTCAATCCCTCATAGCCGCTTCAGCCAGAAGTTGCAGACCTCGCCCTCCTCGCCGATCTCGCCGGTGACGCGGTCGACGTAGTTCCAGGTCACCGGATAGTCGGGGATGCCGGCCGGCTGGTAGCCCAGCTTGCGGTAGAGCGCCCGCGCCGGCGCGTTCTCGACGCCGACGGACAGGCCGATCTCGGTCGCCGGCGCCGCGTAGGTTTCCAGCCGCCGCATCAGCGCCTGGCCGAGGCCCCGCCGCCGCGCCGCCTCCGCCACCTCCAGCCCTTCGACGTAGGCGCAGTCCGGGAAGTAGGCGTGAGAGGCGTGGTGCTGGGGATGGCGCGCGTGCAGCAGCCCATAGCCGACGCGCCGGCCGTCCAGCCAGCCGACCAGGTAGGTCGCGGCGCCCGACTGCTGCAACGCCCAGCGCTGGCGGTGCACGTCCGGCATGCCGCCGCTGCCCAGGTGCGCGTCCAGCCAGGCCGCGTCGGCCTCGGTCGCCAGGGTAATCTCGTTCATTCGGCGGACTCCCCCGCGCCTATTCCAACGCCGGCCCCTGGCGCCGTTGCGCCCCGCAGGATCATCTCGATGCGGATCGAGCCCTCGGCCGACTGGGGCAGCGGGCGGACGTCGGCGAAGGCGCCGGTGGCGTCCAGGTCCTGGGTGATGGCCTCGACGCGGTCCAGGGCCGCATAGGGGACGGTGACGCTGACCACGCCGCCGTCGATGGCGAGGGCCTTGGCGGCGACGCCGTGCGCGCGCACCACCCTCAGCGCCGTCTGCAGCCCCGCGAGCGGGTTCGGCCGGCTGGCGAGCGCCTGGAAAGCGGCGATCCGTTTGAGGTCGGCGGCGTCCCCGGCGCTGGCCGCGGCGGCCGGCGCGGCGGCCGCCCGCGCCTGGTCCTCCAGGGTCCCGGCGAGCGCGCCGAGGCGCAGGGCCTGGCCGGCCCAGAAGGCGGCGGCCAGCGCCATCACCGCCGCCGCGCCGCCGGCCGCGGCCTGGGCCGCGAGCGTCGGCGTCAGCTCGATCCCGGACGCGGCGAGGCTGGGGGCGGCGGCGACCGGCAGCGTCTGCGGCGCGGGCGGCGCCGGCGGCGCAGGGACGGGCGGGTCGCGCTGGAGGCGCGCGAAGGCGGCCCAGTCGGCCTCGGTGGGCGCCGCGCGGCGCCAGGCCGAGGCGGTCAGCGCCCGGCCGCGCCAGAGTTGCAGCTCGAAGCCGCTGGCGAGCCGGACCACGCGCCAGCCGCCGCCCGGCGGCTGCGCCAGCGTCTCCGGGGCGACCTGCGGCGCGGCCTCGCCAAAGCGCGCGGCGAGCCAGGGATCGACCCGCTCGCGGTCCCACCACCAGACGCCATAGCCGGACCCGGCGCGGCGCACGATCACGCCGGGGTCGAGGAACGGGGTGTTGGCGCGGGCGTAGAGCCGCGCCGCCTGGGCGGCGGCCGCGCCCCTGGCGGCCGGCTCGAACCAGGCGAAGCTGCACAGCTCGCGCGCCAGCAGCACGATCGGCCGCCGCCAGGGCGCGCCGGCGCGCACGGCCTCGAAGCGCCCGTCGGCGCCCAGCCGCTCAAGCGGCGGGGTCGGCAAAAGGCTGGGCATGCGCGGGAGGCGGCGTTCGCTCGGCGGGCGGCGGCTGGGAGACGGCGCGCTCGACGACCCAGAACGGGCGGGCGGCGTCGTCGGGCGAGAGCAGCAGGCGGGCGCGGCCCACGAACCCGGTCGCCGGATCTTCGATCCTCACCTGGAACCTGCCATCGGGCATCGTGTAGACCCGCTCGGCGTCGCTGACCAGCTTCAGCCCGGTGGCGCGGCCGAGGTCCTCCAGCTCGGTGAAGGGGGCCGCCTGGCGCCGGGCGATGGCCGCCGCCGCCTGGGCCGAGGTCAGGCCGTAGAGCACCTGCAGCGTGGCGGCGGTGGCGGTGTTGACGTTGACGGTGGTCGAGGTGGGATCGGCGGTGACGTTGTCGGCGAAGCGGCGCCACAGCGGCGCCGGGACCGCCTCGCGCCAGCCGAGCACGCCCAGCACCTGGGCGCGGCGGGTCAGCGGGCCGTCGGGGGGCGCGGGCTGGCCGGCGCGCAGGTAGTCGGCGCTGTCGGCGCCCAGCGGCCGCTTCAGGTCGCCGATGTCGAGATAGTCGCCGAGGCGGTCGGCCATGACGGCCTGATCGGCGGGCGCGACGCCCATCGCGGTGAACAGGCGCAGGCGGGCGCCGGTGGGCAGGTTGTCGAGGTTGATCAGCCCGGCCTCGTCCTGGACCCCGAGCACCAGGCCGCCGGCGGCGGCGTAGGGCCGGCCGTCGAGCGCCAGGACCGGCCGCGGCGCGGGGCCGTCGTCGCTGAGCAGCGCCGAGGGGCCGACCGGCGCCGTCGCCGCGTCGAACGCCGCCTGCGCCTCCAGGCTGAGCGCCTCTGCCTCGAAGCGCACCCCGCCGCGGATGCGCCGCGTCTCCCCGGCCAAGCTGGCCAGCGCCTGGATCGCCACCAGGAACACCAGCGTCACCATCGCCACGACGAACAGCACCGACGGCAGGGCGAAGCCGGCCTTGGCAGCGGAGCGGGACCGGCTCATCGCGCCGTCGCCGGCGCGGCGGGGGCCGCCGGCCCCGGCGACGCATAGAGCCACGGCGGCCCGGACGTCGCCCGCTCGACCCACTCGACGCGGCCGTCGTCGGTGGCCAGGCGGATGAACAGCGTCTGGGCGGCGAGCGCGCGGCGCGGGACCGCCCAGTCCGGCGGCGGCGACCACCGGTCGCTCCAGCCGGCGCCGTCGGCCGAATAGGCGAAGCGGGCGCGGCGGGGGCGCAGGTCGGCGACGACGATCGGCGCGAGGCCGCGCGCCTGGCAGGTGACGAGGTCGCCGTCCGGGCGCTGCTCGATCGCCACGCGCACCAGGCCGGCCGGCCCGGCCGGTCCGCAGAGGCCGGCGCGGGTCAGCACCGCGTCGGCCGAAAAGCCGTCGGCGCGGCCGGCGAACGGATCGAGCCGCAGCGCCTTCGGGTCGGCGCCGGCCGGCGGCAGCGCCAGCGCGCCGATCACGCCGCGCAGTTCGTCCTCGGCCACCTCGCCGTCGGCGGCGGCGAGCGCCCGCCGGCCGAGCGCGAAGCCGGTCCGCGCCGCCTGGCCGCCGATGGAGAACACCAGCATCAGCGCCAGGCCGGCCACCAGCAGCACGATCAGCGCCTCGATCAGCGAGAACCCGGCCCTGGCCCCGCCGCGCCGGAAACGACGACCCCCCGGAGAGGGCCCGGCGGTCGCCGGGCGCTCGTCGAGGGGGTGTTGAAAGCTCGCGGTCGCCATACTGCCGGGACCGGGCGAAGGCTCCCTCCCGCGGGAGGGAGCCTTCGCGCTGGCGCTATTGCAGCGGAACCGCGGTCATCGTCGCGACCGTGCCGGTCATGACGTTGTTGCCGTAGGTGCTGAAGGAGCCCGCGGTGCTGGCGGTGGCCGTCGGGCAGTTGATCAGGGTGTCGGCGTTGAAGAAGGTCTTCGCGCCCGCCCCCGCGTTCTGCACGTTGACGGTCGTGTTGCCGTCCAGCAGCGAGTGGTTGATCACCACCTGGTTGGCGCCGGCGCTCGGCGAGTTGACGACGCCGTAGCCGTTGTTGCGGATTTCACTGTCCTCGATCGTCAGCTTGGCGCCGGCCGGGCCGTTTACGCAGACCCCCATTCCCGTGCCGGTGATCGTGCCGCAGGTGGTGCCGGTGTTGAAACCGTAGATCTCGCTCCGGGTGATCAGCACCGTGCCGCTCACCACCCTTACGCCGGTCGATCCCGGGGTCGTGCCCGCGCCGTTGATCGCCAGGCCGATCAGGTTGACGAAGGTGCCGGTGGGGACATTGACGATCACCCCCTGCGTGCCGCTGGCGAGGACGCTGCCGAACACCAGGTGGCAGTCGAGCGTCATGCCCTTGGTGATGGTGACCGTGCCGAAGCCGCCCGGATCGAGGCAGTCGATCTCGCCGCCGGCGGCGGTCTTGGAGATCGCGCCGGCGAAGGTCTTGCAGGGCGCGGTGCGGCTGCAGGGATTGACGTCGTCGCCGACGCCGGAAATCCAGGTGCGGGTCGCCTGCGCCGCCGCCGGCGTCGCGAAGATCAGCGCCATCGCCGCCACGGCGCCGAGCGCCGCCAGTTCGCGGAATAGTTTCATGGGTACAGCCCTCTTTAAGCCCGAATTTACCCTTCCACGGCCGCACGGCCGGCGCAAGCCACTCCCGCGAGAGTGGATCGGTCCGTCGCCAGCCTGCGGCGATCGGTCGCCTGTAACCTTTTGGAAGACCAGCCCGACGCCGCCTGACTGGCGGCCGCCCCCCTACTCCAGCCTCGTGAAGTGGCAGGCGCGGTCGGTGAGTTGCAGGCGCATCACCGGGCGGCCGGACTTCAGCACCTCCACGCCTGTTGCGGCGCAGCGGCCGCCCTCGTCGATGGCGATCGGCTGGTCCAGGCGGTAGGTCCAGCCGGCGCGCAGCGGGATCACCCGGTCGGCCGCGTGGGCCGGGTCGCGGTCGTCGTCGCCGCGCAGGGCGACGGCGGTCTGGCTGGCGTAGGCCTCGCGGCGCAGGTCGGAGACCTGGCGCTGGAAGTCGAAGAACACCGCGTGCGCGGTCATCTGGTCGAGCATCGCCTCGCCGCGCGGCATGACCACGGCGATCGCCAGCGCCATGATGGCCAGCACCACCAGCATCTCCAGCAGCGAGAAGCCGGCCTTCGCGGCCCGCCGCAGAGGGCCCAGTGAGCGCCTGCCAGCCGCGCGCCTCATGGCGCTTTCGGCGGCGGCGCCTCGGCCCAGATGTAGCTCGCCTCGCCCTTGCCGGCGCCCAGGCTGTGCACGTGCGGCGGATGGCTCGGGTCGGCCGGCGGGTCGTAGACGTAGGCGTGGCCCCACGGGTCGAGCGGCAGCCGCCCCGAGAGATAAGGCCCGTTCCAGCCGGCCACGCTCTTGCGGTCCGCCTCGACCAGCAGCGGCAGGCCCTCCGCCTCAGTCGGATAGCGGCCGATGTCGAGCTCCATGGTCTGCAGCGCCGTCTCCAGCGACTTGTCCTGCACCCGCGCGGTGGTCTCCTTGGCGTGGTCGAACTGGGCGAACAGGCGCGGGCCGACCAGGGCGGCGATCAGGGCGATGATCGCCAGCACGATCAGGATTTCCAGCAGGCTGTAGCCGGCCCTGGCCCCGCGCCGCCGCGAAGCCACCGGCCGGCCAGCCGGGTCCAGCTTCATGGTTCGTCTCGTCCAATACATACGCCGCCCCGACAGGTCTCGCGCCGCAGCCCACCTTGGCCGCCACTATATTCCGCCGTCCGTCTCAACTATAGCAGAGGGGGGCGGGGAAAAGCGCCAGACAATGTGCTGTTCATAGTGGAGCCCGCTGGTCCGGATGGCATCGGCTGCTCAGATTAAGCTCGCCGGCGTGCGGCGGCTCTCGGCGCGGGAGGCGTGGCTGGCGGCCTGCCTCGGCCTGCTCGCCGTCGGCGCCGTCGCCTACTATGCGCAAGGCTGGGCGCAGGGCCAGCGCGACCGCTTCGCCACCGCCCAGGCCGACCTCGCCGCCGCCCGCGCCAGCCGCGTCGCCGCCGTCCGCCTGGGCGCGGCCCGCCCGGCGCCGGCGCAGCTGGGCGAGGTCGACGCCTGGTCGACGCACGGCCGCAGCTTCTGGCTGGCGCGGCTTCAGATCGAGCAGCGGCTGGAGGCGGCCGCGGCCGCCGCCCGCCTGCCCTCGCCGGAGATCCGCCTCGCCGAGGCCCCCGAGGCCGGCGGCGCGCTGATGCTGGTGAAGGCCGAGGTGGTCGGGCCCTATATGCAGGGCCCCTGGCTCGCCTTCATGCGCGCCCTGGCCGCCCCCGGCCCCGCCTTCGTGGTCGACAAGCTGGACGTCAGCGACGCCGACACCGCCCAGTTCTCGCTCTCGCTGCTATTCCCGGTGAAGCTCGACGCCCCTGCGCCGGGGCCGCTACCGGGGCCCGCGCCGGCCGAGGCCGCGCCATGAGCCCGCTGGCGATCGCGGGCGTGAGCCTCGTCGGCGCCGCGGCGCTGGGCGGCGGCCTGCTGGCCGGCTACCTGGCCCCCGACACGCCGCCGCCGCCGGTGGTCGCCGTGGCCCGCCGCGCGCCGCCCGCCGACGCCGGCCCGCTGCGCGCGCCGGGCGCCGAGGACCTCGCCGCGATCGACGCGCTGGCGTCTGACCTGGCGGTCGCGCCGACCGCCGGCCCCGCCGCCGCCCGCGCGCCCCGTCCCCGCGGCGCCGCCTTCAACCCCGCGCCGGTGCGGCACGATGTCGGCCCCATCTTCCGCGCCGAGGCTTCGGCGGTTATCCGCCTGCCCGACCGGCGCCTCGCCGTGGTGCTGGCCCCCGGCGCCGGCCAGGGGCGCTCGCGGACCTTGAGGGTGGGCGACCTGTTCGACGACCGCTGGCGGCTCACCGCCCTGACCACGAACGAGGCGGTGCTGGGCGACGGCGCCTCGGTGGAGCGGGTGGCGCTGTTCGGCCGCCCGGGCGCGGCCGGACCCTCCGGAGCCGCAGGCCAGTGACCTCGCCCCCGCGCGGCCGCGCGCCCCTCCTCGCCGCCTGCGCCGCCCTGCTGCTGGGCGGCTGCGCCGCCTTCCCGGCCATGAAGGTGCCGCCGCCCGCCAAGCCCAAGCCCGCCGACGAGCTGGGGCCGATGGCGGTGCTCTCGCCCAGCAACCCCGGCGCGCCGGTCAACACCGAGGCCCCCGCCACGGCCGAGCAGATCGTCGCCCTCTCGACCGCGCCGGACGAGCGGATCGACGCCGAGCTGCCGCCGCAGCCGCTGCCGCAGATGCTGAACACCGTGTTCGGCGACCTGCTGAAGGTTCCCTACGTGCTCGGCCCCGACGTCGGCGCGCGCACCGAGATCGTCACGCTGCGCGGCGTCGCCGGCATGAGCAAGCGCGACTTCGCGCACATGGCGCAGGTCGCCTTGCGCGACTACGCGCTGAAGGTGGTGATCCGCGGCGGAACCGCGAACGTCATCGACGATCCGACGCCCAACATCAGCAGCGCCACCTACCTCAGCCGCCGGCCGAGCCAGGACACGCCGCAATCGGCCGCGGTGGTGACCCAGTTCTACGAGGCCAAGGCGGTCGACATCCAGGCCGAGCTGGCGCTGCTGGCCGACATCAACCCGGGCGCCCGCACCCTCGGCGTCGAGCCGGACCCGCCGCACAACTCGGTGGTGATCACCGGCCGCGCCCGCGACGTGGCCGCCGCCATCGACATGCTGCGCGAGCTCGACCAGCCGATGTTCGCCGGCGTCGGGGTGATCCGGATGGAGCCGGTCTACTGGTCGGCCGACACCCTGGCGACGCAGCTGCAGAACCAGATGCGCAGCGACGGCTACGCGGTCGCCGGCTCGCCGCAGGAGCCGCACTCGCTGGTCATCGCCGCCTATCCGGACGTCGACCAGGTGCTGGTGTTCGCCAAGGACCCGGCGGTGCTGTCGCGGGCCCGCGACTGGGCGAGCCGGCTCGACCAGGCGGCCGCGGTCGGCGACCGGCCGACCACCTTCATCTACCAGGCGCGCAACACCGACGCGAAGTCGCTGGCCGACCTGGTGCAGACCCCGCAGGGCGCCCCGGCCGCCGGCGCGGCCGCGCAGGGCCTGGCCGCCAACCCCAACCCGAACGGGACGCCCGGCGGCGCGCCGGCGCTGACGGCGCAGGTCAACGCCGAGGGCGTGGGCCGCGCCACCCTCGGCATGGGCGGGGTGGGCGGCAGCGGCTCGCACGGCGGCGGCGAGTTCCTCGGCGGGCGGATCATCGTCGACGACGCCGGCAACCGCGTCCTCTTCACCGGCCAGGCCGACGAGTTCACCGAGCTGCGCAAGCTCTTGGTGGCGCTGGACACGCCGCAGCGGCAGGTGCTGGTCGAGGTGACCATCGCCGAGGTGACGCTGACCGACCAGACCAACGTCGGCATGGAGTGGTTCTTCAACCACTCGATGAGCGGCGGCTCGCTCAGCGGCGGCACGCTGAACGGCCTCGGCCTCGGCACCCAGGGCCTGAACCTCAATTACACGGCCAGCTGGGCCGGCTTCAACGTGCAGGCGGCGTTCAACGCCTTCGCCTCCAACAACTAGGTCATCATCCTCTCGCGCCCGCGGCTGGTGGCGCGCAGCGGCAGCGAGGCCTCGATCCAGGTCGGCACCGACGTGCCGATCATCACC
>DASXEN010000093.1:0-19374 GCA_036490095.1 Caulobacteraceae bacterium | reverse complement strand
GCCCCGCTCCTACGCCGAGCGCGCCTACAACATCGTCCGCTGGAGCGACCTTCCCAAGGGCGGCCACTTCGCCGCCATGGAGCAGCCGGGCCTGTTCGTGGAGGATGTCCGGGCCTGGGCGAGGGAAGCGCCGTAGAAGGCCTCGCCAGGGCCCGCTGGAGCGCCGTGGAGGCCCGCGGCGAGGGCAGAGGTCTGACGGGCCGGGGGCGAGGTAGCGCGTCAGCTCCCGGCGCAGAATGCCGAAGGTCTCGCGAAGCCGGCCCGCGGGCCAATCCGTAGCCGGCTGGTCATCGCACCGTCTCCTTCTCCTTCGGCGCGGACACGCGGCGCGTCTTTGCCTCGGCCCGGGGCTTGGGCAGGAGCCGGAAGCGCGTCTGGCACCACGCGAAGTCGACGCCGACATCCAGCAGGGCGTCGGAACGCCCGCACGGGCAGGCAAACTCCATGACCGCGACGACCCGGTAGGTCTCCCCGGCGACCAGGGGCACCGGCCTTCCCGTGGCATGGTTCGGGGCGGCGTTGACGCATAGAACCAGGTCGCCGGGGCCGACAGCGTAGCTCATGGCTTCCATCCATTACCCAGAGGGCAAGATTAGACCCCGGCCTGCCAGGGGCAAGCACCGGATTCCCGCCGGATCGGTCGGATTGTCATCTTCAGGACCGCCCGCCAACCTCGAGAGACGTAACGGCAGCTTTCCCCACGACTCGGAGGTCGGCAGCGTCCGCATGCCGGCCTCCCTCCGCGCTCGTCATGAGCACACGGCCTAGCCGGCCGCAGGCTCGGTCTCCGCATCGAAGCCGCCTTCCGGAGCCACGCCGTCGGGGGTGGCGGTCAGCCGCTTTGGCACCAGCAGCAGCGTCGGCAGGATCAGCGCGTAGACGACGGTGATGGCGATCACGCAGACGGTGAAGGTGTGAAAGTGGTCGTAGAGGCTGGTGCCGAGGATGTCGCCGACGCGGGAGACGAAGAAGTAGAGCGCGTTGGAGGCCATGATGATGGTGCCCTCCAGGCCTCTCGGACATGAGCGGATCAGCAGGTCGAGATAGGCGGCCGTCGCCACGCCGCCCATCAGGCCGATCGGCGCGGCCATGACCAGCGCCATCGGCACGGTCTTGGCGAGCAGCAGCGGCGTCATCTGCGGCACCGCCACCACCGTTCCCCAAAAGAGCAGGGTCCTGAGCTTCACCCGGCGGCACAGCGCGCCGTAGAGCAGGTAGGTGGGAATGAAGCAGCCGCCGAAGATGGCGTTCCAGTTGCCGTAGGCCGCGTCGCTGCCGTGCAGCGTATCCTGCAGATAGTACTGCAGCGGCGTCGCCGAGCCGGGCGCGAAGTTCCACAACAGCCAGATGGCCAGCGCCGGATAGACCGGCCAGTGCTTGAACAGCCGCACCGCGTCCTGGAGCGGGTGGAACGCCTTCTGCTCGGCATGGACGTTGTCGTAGACCACCCGCGGGCGCCAGATGGCGAAGATGGCGATCGCCGCCATCGCCACGGCGCCGACCAGGAAGATCGCGTGCGCCGCCGTGTCGGCCTTGTCGCCCTCGAGCTGGGTGCTGAGATAGCCGCCGAGGCTGAACGGGATCAGCACGGCGATGCTGGTGACGACGTTCATCACCGTCGACATCTGGCCGGTCATGACGTGCTGGCGGGCGATGGTCGCGCCGAGGCCGGTCTGGGCGCTCTGGACGAACAGGAAGGCGGAGGTCAGCACGATGACCGCGATCAGCAGCGTCGCTTGCGTCGGCGGCACCGAGGCGGCGAAGAGGTAGAAGATCGCGCCGATCGCCCCGAACAGCATCATGTAGCCGCGGTCGCGCCGACCGAACGGGTTCCAGATGTCGCGCACGAAGCCCCAGAGGAAGCCGAAGTAGAGCGGCAGGCCGGAGATCAGCCGGAAGGTCGCCACCTCGTGCGCCTTCAGGTGCAGCCGGTTCTTGAGGAAGAAGCTGATCGGAATGTCGACCAGGCCGACGTTCGGCGCGCCGAAGCCGACCAGGAACACCAGCACGCCGAGATAGATCAGGATGCGGTTGCGGCCTGAGGCGGCCAGATCGGTGGGCTCAGGCGTCGCGAGCGTGGTCGCGGCCTCGGCTTGCGCGGTCATTTAGAGAAAAACACCTCTGAGCGGCTCGTCCCCGGCAAACTCCTACCGCAAAAGCAGCCAGGCAAGCGAGCCTGCTCCCGCCAGGGCGCAGTAGACCGCGAACGGATCGAAGCCCTTCACCTCCGGCTGGCGGAACCAGCGCATCAGCAGCGCCGTGGAGATGAAGGCGACGACGCCGGCCACCACGCCGGCCATGATCGCCACGCCGCTGAACTTGTCGTGATGCTTCAGCAGCTTCGGCGCCTCCAGCACCGCCGCCCCGAGGATCACCGGCGTCGCGGTGAGGAAGGAGAAGCGGGCGGCGTCCTCGTGGTCGAGCCCGGCGAGGTAGCCGCCGACCATGGTCGCCCCGGAGCGCGAGAAGCCGGGGATGAAGGCCAGGCATTGCCAAAGGCCGATGGCCAGCGCGTCGATCCAGCGCAGGCGCGCCAGCGCCCGCTCCTGGCGCCCGCGCAGCCGCTCGGCGGCGAACAGCATCACCCCGTTGGCGATCAGGAAGCCCGCCGCCAGCACCGGCGCCCCGAACGCCGAGCGCAGCTGCTTCTCCAGGAAGAAGCCGACGATCATCGCCGGGATGGTCGCCACCACCAGCCGCCAGAAGACCCGGCGCTCGGACTCGGCCTTGGGTCCGCGCCGCACCAGGATGGCGGTGCCGAAGTCGAGCCAGGTGCGCCAGAAGTAGGCGATCAGGGCCAGCGCCGTGCCCAGGTGCATCACCACCAGGAAGGGCAGGAAGCTGCCGTCGGGGCTCTGGTCGATGTTCCAGCCCAAGAGCGCCGGCAGGATCACCGCGTGGGCGAGGCTGGAGATCGGGAAAAGCTCGGTGATCCCCTGCACGATGGCCAGGATGATCGCCTGCAGATCGGTCATGGGCCTGGCTCGCGGAGGTGGACCAGCCGTCTCATAGCGGATTCGAGGCCGCTGTCAGCTTTCGCTGGCGCGCGCGGCCGGCCTGGAGCCATCTGTGGCCCTGGCGTGTTTAAGCCGGGCCTTGGAGTTGACCCGCTGGAGGGGGCCATCGCCGACAACCTGCCGGCGCGCACGCGCCACTACAATCCGCTGACCGCGCTCGGCCCCGGCCTGATCACCGGCGCGGCCGACGACGATCCGTCGGGCATCGCCACCTACTCGCAGGCCGGCGCCCAGTTCGGCTTCCAGATGCTGTGGACCATGTGGTTCGCCTACCCGCTGCAGAGCGTGTTCCAGTCGGTCTGCGCGCGCATCGGCCGGGTCACCGGCAAGGGGCTGGCGGCCAACATCAAGACGGTGTTCCCGCGCTGGGTGCTGCTGGCGGCGGTGCTGCTGGTGCTGGTCGCCAACACCCTCAACGTCGCCGCCGACATCGCCGCCATGGGCGAGGCGGGCGCGCTGCTGCTCCCCGGCCAGCGCCACATCCTCACCATCGGCTTCGCGGCGGTGACGCTCGGGCTGATCGTGTTCGTGCCCTACCACCGCTACGTCTGGATCCTGAAGTGGCTGACGCTGTCGCTGTTCGCCTACATCGCCGTGGCCTTCCTGGTGAAAGCGCCGTGGGGCCAGGTGGCGCTGCGCACCGTCTGGCCGCAGTTCAAGCTCGACAAGGATTCGGCGACCATGGTGGTGGCCATCTTCGGCACCACCATCAGCCCCTACCTGTTCTTCTGGCAGGCCTCCGAGGAGGTGGAGGAGGAAGAGGACGATCCGGGCGCCAAGCCGCTGAAAGACGATCCCGGCGAAGCGCCCGAGGAGCTGAAGCGCATCGGCTGGGACACCTACGTCGGCATGGCCTACTCCAACATCATCGCCTTCTTCATCATCCTGGCCACCGCGGTGACGCTGAACGCGCATGGGATCACCAGCGTGCAGACCGCCACCGACGCGGCCAAGGCGCTGCAGCCGGTGGCCGGCAGCCTGGCCTCGCTGCTGTTCGCCCTCGGCATCATCGGCACCGGCCTGCTGGGCATCCCGACCATGGCCGGCTCGGCCGGCTTCGCGCTGGCTGACGCGCTGGGCTGGGAGAGCGGCCTGGAGAACAAGCTCAGCGAGGCGCGCGGCTTCTATGCGGTGATCGCGGTGGCCATCCTCGGCGGCCTGATCATGGACTATTCGCCGCTGGACCCGATCAAGGCGCTGTTCCTGGCCGCGGTGGTCAACGGCGTCATCGCCGTGCCGCTGATGGCGGTGATCATGCTGCTGGCGACGCGCAAGAGCCTGATGGGCGCCTTCGTGGCCACGCCCTGGCAGCGCATCGGCGGCTGGATCGCCACCGCGGTGATGGCCGCCGTGGCGGTGACCATGCTCGCGCTGATGGTCTGACCGCGCCGCTGGCGCTTCGGCGCCGGACCTGCAACAACCAGGGCCCAATTCGGACAACCTGCGCCGTGATGCTGAGCCGATGCGCCGCCTGATCCTCGCCTCGATGCTGCTCGGCCTGGCCACGGCCGGGGCCGCGCCCGCAGCCTGGGCGGACGGGCCGGTCGCCACCGCCAGCGCCGCCCAGGCGAGCGCGCCGCAGCCGCAGGCCGCGGCCCCGCCGCTGCCGCCGCAGAAGGCCGGCGCGCCACAGCCCGGCGACCTCGCCCAGGGGCCGTGCGGACCGGAGCGGGTGAAGGCGGACGGCAAGCTGGAGCGCGCCCCGCACGGCGAGGTTGAGGCGGGCGTCGGCACGCACGGCTACCGCCACCTCGCCGGCGAGATCTGCCAGCCGATCGGCCAGAACGGCGCGGTCACCGTCGGCGTCAGCGAGAGCCAGATCGACTGGCGCCGCCGCCGCTAGCTCCAGGCTTTCAGCGTCGTCTCGACGATCGGGTCAGCAGTGCGTGGAGCCGCGCGCCAGGGCGTTGCCGGTCAGGGCGCCGGCGCCGGCGCCCAAGAGCGTGCCGCCGGCGCGGCCGTGCGTCAGGGCGCTGCCGATGATGCCGCCGCCGACCGCGCCGGCCACCGCGCCGATCGCGCCGGCCCGATGCCGCTCGTAGTGGCAGTTCCGGTAGGAATGCCGATAGTGATGATGATGATAGTGGTGGTGGTAGTAGGGCTGGGCGCCCGCCGCCGAGCTGACGCCGACGCCCGCGATCAGGGCGCCCGTGAGCAGTAGCTTACGCATGAGGTCCGTTTCCTTTCCCCGATCCCTCGGCTTTGCCGTCGTGGTCGAAATGCCGTCCCTCGGCAAAGGTTCCTCCCCCGGGGCGCCCTGGGCCGCTAGCCGCCCACGTCGAGCATGAAGGCGCGCACGCCGAGCGCCAGCACCCCGAGCAAGGCGGCGCCGAGCAGGCCGATCAGCGTCCAGTAGCGGCGCGGCGCCGAGGCCCGCCGGATGGTGCGCCCGCCCGGGAAGTAGAACACCCCGCCGGTCAGCGACAGCCACAGGAACAGCGCCACGCCGAGCGCCACCATCCACAGCCAGGTTCCCGGCGCGCCCTGGGCCGCGCCGCCGATCAGCGCCGTCATGCGAGGCCGCCCTGACCAGCCAGGATCCGCGCCACCTCGGCGGCGGCCTGGGCGAACCCCTCCGCGTCGAGCCGGGCCAGCGCCAGCTCGCCCCACAGCGGCCCATCGGCCTTGCGCAGCGAGCGGCGGTAGGCGGGGTCGTAGTGGACCTCGACCAGCTCCGCGGCCAGGGTCTCCAGCTCGCCGGCGCGCGCCAGCTCGATCCAGGCGAGCGAGCGCTTGCGGCCGACGCGCTCCTGCAGCCGCGACAGCCCCGCCGTCAGGGCTTCCAGGTCGAGGCCGACCGAATAGGTCTGCGCCAGGTAGCGGGCGCGGGCGTCCTGCGGCGCCGAGAGGGCGATGCGCGGGGCGCCCTGCATGGCCTTCCACAGCAGCGGCGGCACCATCAGCTGGCCGATCTTGCTCGATTCCGCCTCCACCACCACCGGCCGCGCGGGATCGAGCCCGTCGATCGCCGCCAGCAGGCGGCTCTCGAACGCCTTCTGGCTCGGCTGTGCGCGGCCCGGCAGCGCGCCGAGCAGCGAGCCGCGGTGCGCGGCCAGCCCTTCGAGGTCGAGCGTCTGCACGCCGTCGGCCGCCAGGCGGCCCAGCACCTGCGTCTTGCCGCTGCCGGTGTGGCCCTCCAGCAGCACCAGCCGGTGGGCCAGATCGCCGTCGTAGAGCCGCCGCACCACGCCGCGCCGATAGGTGCGATAGCCGCCGGCCAGCACGCTGGTGCGCCAGCCGACCTGGGCGAGGATGTGGGCCATGGCGCTCGACCGCATGCCGCCGCGCCAGCAGTAGACCAGCGGCGCCAGCGACGGCGGCCAGTCGGCCATCAGCGTCTCAAGGTGCCGCGCGACGTTGGCGGCGACGTAGGCCCCGCCGATGCGCCGGGCCTTGAAGCGCGACTCCTGCACGTAGATGCGCCCCACCTCGGCGCGCTGAGCGTCGTCCAGCACCGGCAGGCTGACCGCGCCCGGGATGTGGTCCTCGGCGAACTCGGCCGGGCTGCGCGCGTCGACGATCACGTCGAAGCCGCCGAGCGTCGCGGACTCGGCGTCCGGGGCCACACCGACCTCAGCCATGTTCGAACCGGACGCGCTGCATCGGCCCCGCTATATACCGGCTTGGCCCGACCCCGAACCAAGGCGCATCCCAAATGGACCAGACGAGCGCGACGCTTGAGCCCGTTCGGCTCACCAGCCTGGCGCACGGCGGCGGCTGCGGCTGCAAGATCGCCCCGGCGCTGCTGCAGCAGATCATGGCCAGGACGCCCGCCGCCGCGGCGTTCTCCGACCTGATGGTCGGCACGGAGACCTCCGACGACGCCGCCGTCTGGCGGCTGAACGACGCCCAGGCCGTCGTCGCCACCACGGACTTCTTCATGCCGGTGGTCGACGATCCCTTCGACTTCGGCCGCATCGCCGCGACCAACGCCCTCTCCGACATCTACGCCATGGGCGCGCGGCCGCTGTTCGCGCTGGCGATCGTCGGCATGCCGATCAACGTGCTGGACCCGGACACCATCGGCGCGATCCTGGCCGGCGGCGCCTCCGTCTGCGCGGCCGCCGGCATCCCTGTGGCCGGCGGCCACTCGATCGACAGCGCCGAGCCGATCTACGGGCTGGCGGCCATCGGCCTGGTGCGACCGGATCGGGTGCTAACCAACCGCACGGGCCGCCCCGGCGACGCGCTGATCCTCACCAAGGCGCTGGGCGTCGGCATCCTCAGCGCCGCCTTCAAGCAGGACCGGCTGGAGCCTGCGGGCTACGACGCGATGATCGCCTCCACGACGCAGCTCAACGCCGTGGGGCCGGACCTGGCCGAGCTGGCGGGCGTCAGCGCCATGACCGACGTCACCGGCTTCGGCCTGATCGGCCACGCGCTGGAGATGGCCCGCGGCGCCGGCCTCACCGCCGAGCTCTACGCCGACGCGCCGCAGCTGCTGGCGAACGCCGCCGCCCTGGCTGAGGCCGGGGTGCGCACCGGCGCCAGCGGCCGCAACTGGGCCAGCTACGGCGCTGCGGTCCGCGGCGCCGACGCCCTGCCGGACTGGAGGCGCGACCTGCTCTGCGATCCGCAGACCAGCGGCGGCCTGCTGGTCGCCGTCGATCCAGCGGCCGTCACGCCGGTCCTCGACCTGCTGCGCGAGCGCGGCTTCGGCCGCTCGGCCGTCGTCGGTCGCCTGAAGCCCGGACCGGCCCAGGTCGAGCTGACCGCGGCCTGAAATCAGCCGGCCGGCGAAATCGGCTCGCGCCACATGCTCCACATGTTGGGTGCGTCTGCGCGGGCCTTGTGCTCGGAGATCACCGCGTAGCCGTGGCGCTCGTAAAGGGCGACGTTGCGGGTCGTGCCGGTTTCCAGGTAGGCGGGCAGGCCCTCGGCGTCGAGCCGCGCGTTGGCCGCCCGCAGCAGCGCCGAGCCGACGCCGCGGCCCTGCACGGCGGGGCTGACGCCCAGGAACCACAGGTAGGCGTGGCGCCGGTCGGTGGGGTGGTGGGCGTCCATGTCGGTGCGGATCGCCATCATCCGGCCGAAGCGGGCCAGGCCCGTGGCGCGCAGCAGGGTCGGCAGCATGCGCAGCTCCTGCGCCAGCGGCGCGGGGCCCAGCCACTCGAACGGCATCCAGATCGCCGCCGCGCCGCCGCCGGCCGGGCGGTCGATGCGCCCGCCGGCGAAGCCCGCCGCCACCAGCATGCGGAAGAAGGCCAGCCGCGCGGCGTCCCGCTGCGCGTCGGCGCGCATGAACCAGTCCATGTGCGGATCGACGGCGAAGGCGTCGCTCAGGGTGCGGCTCACCTCGTCGAGGTCGGCCGCGCCGGCGGTCACCGGGCGCTCGGCCCCCTGCCGCACCGCCTCCGCGTCCACGGCGTCAGACCTTCTCGGCGATGCGGATCGCCGCGCGGCAGCCGGCGCGGACCACGGCGGTGAGCAGCGGATAGGCCGGCGCCTCGCGGGCGCCCTCGGCGATGGCGATGTCGCGGTGGGCCAGCTCGTCGTCGCGGAAGCGCGACAGCTCCGCCGCCAGCGCCGGCTCGCGCGCCTCGATCTCGGCGATCTGGGCGCCGTAGTGGGCCTCGATCACCGTCTCCACCGCCTCGGTGCAGGCGTGGGCGGCCTTCTCGCCGATCAGGGCGGTGGCGGCGCCGAGGCCGAAGCCGGCCGCGCGCCACAGCGGCGCCAGCAGGCTGGGGCGCACCCGCCGCTCGGTGATCAGGGCGTCGAAGCGGGCCAGGTGCTCGTCCTCCTGCGCCTCCAGGTCGGCGATCTGGGCGAGCGCGCGGCCGGCGCCGGGCGAGGCGCGCAGCACCGCGCGCTGGCCGCGGTAGATGGCCCCGGCGGCCAGCTCGCCGGCGTGGTCGACGCGCAGCATCTCTTCCAGCCGCGCCTTCAGCGCGCCGGGGCCGGGACGCGGCGGGATCGGCCGGCTCACGCCGGGCGCCCCTTGCGCGCCGCGGCGGTGAGGCTGAGGCCCACCAGGGCGGCGGAGGCCAGCGCGTTCCAGCCGGCCATCGACAGGCCGAGCAGGCGCCAGGGGGCGACGTCGCAGGCCGGCGGCTTGCTCGTCGCGCCGGAGAGCAGCGCCTTCAGGTCGGCCAGCGTCACCGCCGCGCCGGTGCTGGCGCAGGAGGGCGGCGCCGGCCACCATTTCCACTCCGCCCCGGCGTGGAAGACGGCCAGGTAGGCGCCGTAGGCGAACACCACGGCGAGGATCAGGCTGGCGATGCGCGGCGCCGGCGCGCCGTAGCGGGTCAGGCTGGCGGCGACGGCCACGGCGCTCACCGCCATGGCGGCCCAGTAGACCTCGCGCTGCTTCAGGCAGAGGTGGCAGGGCGCCAGGTGGCCGAAGCTCTGGAAGCCGTGGGCGACCGCCAGCATCGCCGCCGATAGGGCGAAGGCGACGTAGGGCCAGCGCTTGAAGATCGTGTCGAGGACGGCCATCGCCGGCCGCTATAGCAAGGTTGGGCTCAGACCGCGAAGCGCAACACGAGCACCAGGCCGATCAGCGCCAGGGCGACGGCGCTGACCACCAGCCCCATCCGCTTCTCCACGAACGCCTGCATCGGCGCGCCGTAGGTGCGGATCAGCCCCGCCACCAGGAAGAAGCGCAGGCCGCGGATCAGGATCGACGCCCCGAAGAACACCGGGAAGCTCAGCTTGAACAGTCCCGAGGCGATCGCCGTCAGCTTGTAGGGGATCGGGATCGCCAGCAGCAGCACGCCCCACTGGTGGTACCAGTGCTCGAACTGGTGCGGGTCGCTGCCGGTGAGGCTGAGCAGCCAGATGCCGACCGGGTGCAGGAAGAAGCCCACCGTATAGCCCACCGAGCCGCCCAGCACCGAGGCCGTCAGGCAGATGCCGGCGTAGGCCCAGGCGCGGTTGCGGTTGGTCAGCACCAGCGGCGCCAGCATCACGTCCGGCGGGATCGGGAAGAAGATCCCCTCGCAGAAGGCGAGGATCGCGAGCCAGCCGGGCGCCTCGCGCGAGGCGGCGAGGCGAAGCATCCAATCGTAGGTCCGGCGCAGCATGGCGGCCCCGTATCAGGGACCGGCGCGCCTGTCTCGCCCCGCCGGCTTCCGACGCGCCGCGCGGCGCGTTAGCCTCTCGGCGGCGGACCCGGCATGCGACGAAAGGCGGCGACTTGACCGAGCTGGAGGAGGACCTGGCGGCGATGGCCGGCGACGAGCTGGAGCGCGCGCTGACGCTCTCCTGGCGCGAGCTGGCCCGCGTGGTGCCCTGGGGCGACGCCTACGACGGCTTCACCCCGGCCGGCCGCCAGGTGACGGTCGAGCGCAGCTACCTGTGGGCCGAGGACCCCGGCGGCGACATCCTCTGCGAAGTGGTGGTCTACGGCGGCCCCAGCCGCTGGGACGAGGGCGCCAAGGCCGAGGGCGTGATCCGCGAGACCCGCCACTGAGGCGTGAATCATCGAACTGTCAGCCCCACTTTTCCGCCGGCCTCATTGCTAAGGCCGAGCGCCGTCCGATAGCTTTGCCGTAAGCCAGTGTCGGCGCGGCCGTGGCCGCCTTCACGCCGAGGCGGCCCGCGTCGCCGCGCAGTAGAAGGCGGCGGACGACGCCAGGCGCCAGGCGCAGGCGCGCCTCCTGGCCGAGCAGCAGGAACGTCAGCGCCAGGACGAGTTGAAGCAGTGCCGCGTGCGCCAGGCCGACCACTACGCGGCGGCCGCGCAATGCGTCATGGCGTGCCCGGACGTGCAGAGCGCCGGCCGCATCCTCAAGGCGCCTGGCTGCCTGCAACGCTGCCCGGCCCCCGCCGGCCTTGTCGTGTGCGATCCGAGCGACCAGTCGAGCATCACCGAGCAGCGCGCCGCGGTCACGCGGGTCTATCGGCCGGGGGTGAGCGGCTACAGCATCGCCAATGCGACGCCGCACGGCTGGATCATACGCGGCACCGGAACCAACGGCGTCCCGGAGGGCGTGCGGCTCTTCGTCGTCGATCCGGACCAGCCGCGGCCGCGCTGAGGCCTGGCGGCCACGGCTATCGACCAAACCCCGCCGCCGCGCTAGACGCACCCTCCGCCGCCCCAGTGGCGAAATGGTAGACGCGGCAGACTCAAAATCTGTTGGCCGCAAGGCCGTGTTGGTTCGAGTCCGACCTGGGGCACCAGCTTCGCGCTTCGCGCTGCGGCTGGGCGAGCCACCTATATTTTTGCGCGAGGCTGTCGCGCCGTAGCCCGATAGGGCGAAGGCGGACTTCTCGGCGCGCGAGTCGTAGTCGGCCACCGGCGAGCCGAAGCCGTATCAGCCCGGCGGCATCAGCCGAGCCTGCGAACAGGAGTACGGCAGGGGGGATGGCGGCGCTTCTCTCCACGAGGCCGTCAGGGATGCGGCCCTCCCCGCCTGGATGACGCCGCCCCCAGGGTGATGCCGATGCCAACGCCGACGGCAAGCCAAATCCAGTCGTGCAGCAGGATGCTGAAGGCGACGCCGATGCCGATGCCGACGGCCAGGCCCATGGCGATGCGGGAACGCTTCATGCTCTCGAAATAGCGGCGCGTCCCGCCGGGCGCCATGCTTGTCAACGAGTCCGGATTTCAAACTGAAACGCTGCCCAGCCTCCCCGGGGGGGCCTTGACAAGGTCTGGCGGCGATTCGAAGTTGCGGGCGTTCAGGGGCTTAGCGGGCGCCGGCGCGGCCGCATGGTGGAGCAGGGGCGTTATGTTCAGTGGTGTTCGGAGTTTTGGGCGCGCGGCGGCGGTCGCGGGCCTGTTTGTTGGCGCGCTTGGCGTAGCCGGTGCGGCGCTCGCTCAAATGCAGCCGGCCTACCCGCCGCAATATCCGCCTCCGGGCTATCCGGCACAGCAATATCCCCCGCAGCCGTACCCACCCCCGCAACCGTACCCGTACCCGGCGCAGCCGTACCCGGCGCAGCCCTATCCGCAGCCCTATCAACAGCCGTATCCCGGGCAGGCGCAGATGCAGACCTGGACGGTTACGCAGGGCGTCTGCTCCGACTGGGTCGGCGTCTGGAACATGCAGCATGTCGGGTCCGGCCACTGGCTCGGGACCTCGGTCATCAGTGTGCGGAGCAATCAGTGCACGCACACCCCGATCGGCACTCAGCTCACCGCGAGCGTCGACTTCAGCACCTTCGCCGACCGCACGTGGCGGGCGACGGACACGAACACGACGAACGGCTCGCACTGCCAGTATTCGGGCTCGATCGGCTCGTCGAACACCCAGGCGAGCGGCAACTACACCTGCGGTTTCAACGGCCAGCAGTCGCATATCGTCATCGCCAGCCAGATTCCCTTCTTCAACTGATCGCGCGGCGGCGGCCGACTGTCGGCGCCGTCCCCCGCATCGGCGCGATTATCTCGGCGTTGATCCCAGCGGCAGTCGGGAATTGGCGACTTCGGCGCCCTGCGTCGACTAACACGCCCAAGCGTCAGGCGTCCGCCGCCTGCGTGAACGACACGCTGTTGCCGTCCGGATCGCGGTAGCGCGCCGTGCGGCCCCAGGGCTCGTCGCGCGGCGGGTGGTCCACCGTGTGGCCCGCGGCGGCGATGCGCTCGTGCAGGGCGTCCAGTTCGTCGGTGGCGAAGCCGAGCTGCACGTCGCGGGTGACGGCGCCTTTGGACTTGTAGAGCGCGAAATGAAGGAACCGGCCGTCGCGCCAGGAGGTCGCGGCGTGATCGCCGGAAATCCACCGGTCCTGGCCGATCGCGTGGTCGTCCCGCTTCAGCGGCAGACCGAGCAGGTCGCGGTAGAAGGCCAGGGCGCGATCGAGGTCCTCGACCTCCACCACGACCAGCATGAGCGCTCCGGTCGCCATCGCCGCCACCTCCCGTCGATTGCCTCAGGAGGCCATTCTATCCGCATTCCGCAGGAAGGCAGACGCCGCAGGCCCGCCTAGCCCCCTACCCGCGTCTGCAGCCCGGCGATCATCACATCCAGCCCGAATTCGAAGCGGCCGTCGGGGTCGTCGGCGAAGAAGGGGGGGCCGGCGATGGCCAGGCTGGGGTAGTCGGCGGGGTCGAAGACCGGCGCCGCGGCCGCCGGGCCGCCGGCGGCTTGGCGCTCGCGCCAGGCCGCCTCGGCCTCCACCCAGTTGAGCACGTAGGCGAACAGCGCGTTGAACCCATAGGCCGCGTCCCGGGGGCTGAGGCCGCCGCTGAGCAGGATGCCCAGGCCGCCTTCCAGCTGCGCCAGGGTGTTCGGCCCCAGCGAGACGCCGTGCGGCACCAGGCGGGAGATGTCGCGCACGCCGCGCATGTAGCCGTGCAGCTGGCGGGCGGCCTGGCGGACCTGCTCGCGCCAGTCCTCGCCGGTGAGGCTGACGCTGAAGCCGGCCATCAGGTGGTCGTAGAGCTGGACCTCCAGCGCCTCCTTGCCGGGCACGTACCAGTAGAGCGCCGGGGCCCGGACGCCGAGTTCGTCGGCGATGGCGCGCATGGTCAGCCCCGCGTAGCCGTGGCGCGCCAGCACCTGCGCCGCCGCCGCCACGATCGCCTCCAGGGTCAGCAGCGGGCGGCGCGGGCGCCTCGGTCCGGGCGAAACATCGGCCATGGCGGGAGCGTCGCACAGGCGGGGTTGATTTAACATTGTAAAATTAATTGAACGACGTTAAATAGCGCCGGTTCTCATGGGAGGCTGACGATGACGCTGGCGCTCGACATCGACGTCCCGGTGCTGGCGGGGGCCGACTTGGCCAAGCCGCCAGGCCGGCTGGCGCGCTGGCGCGATCTGCTGGCCCGGCGCCGGCCGCGGGCTTTCTCCCACATCCCGGCCGAAGCCTACGTGCGCCCGTTCCACCGGCAACGCACCCTCAGCGGCCGCTACGTGTGGCTGAACGACCCGGCGGCGATCAAGCGGGTGCTGGTGGACAACGTCGCCAACTATCCGAAGACCGAGATGGAGCTGCGGTTCTTCGCCTCCATCTTCGGCGCCGGCCTGGTCGGCACGGAGGGCGAGACCTGGCGGCGGCACCGGCGCATCATGGCGCCGTCCTTCGATCCGCGCAGCGTCACGGGTTACGCGCCGACCATGGCCGCCGTCGCCGAGACGCACCTGGTTGGGTGGGACGCGCGCGCCCCCGGCGCCGAGCTCGACGTCGCCCAGGACATGACCGACCTGACGCTGCAGATCATCGCCCGGACGATGTTCTCGGCCGCCGCGGACGGCCTGGCGCCGCTGGTGGACCAGGCGGTCGGCGCGGCGCGGGCGGCGCTGAGCTTCAACCTCTTCGACCTGCTGCCGATCGCCGGGCGGATCCGCTTCGCCGAGCGCGAGCACGCCATGCGGCGCATCTTCCAGCCGCTCGACACCGCCCTGGGGGCGCTGATCGCCGAGCGCGAGCGCAACCTCGCCGGCGCGCCGGACGACCTGCTGACCCGGCTGATCGCCGCCAAGGACGCCGAGGGCGGCGCGCGTTTGACCGCCGCCGAGGTGCGCGACGAGATGGTCACCATCTTCCTCGCCGGCCACGAGACCACCGCGGTGACGATGATCTGGGTCTGGTACCTGCTCTCGCAGCATCCGGCGGCCGAGGCGCGGCTGCACGCGGAGCTGGACCAGGTGCTGGGCGGCCGGGCGCCCGGCGCCGCCGACGTCGCCAAGCTGCCGTACACGCGGATGGTGGTGGAGGAAGCCATGCGGCTCTATCCGCCGGCGCCCGGCGTCTCCAACCGCGGCGCGCTGGCGGCCGACGAGGTGGGCGGCCGGAAGATCGCGCCCGGGGAGATCATGCTGATCTCCAGCTGGATGCTGCACCGCAATCCAACGCTCTGGGAGCGGCCGGAGGTGTTCGACCCCGAACGGTTCTCGCCCGAGCGCAGCGCCGGGCGGCCGCGCTTCGCCTACCTGCCGTTCGGCGGCGGGCCGCACATCTGCATCGGCATGAACATGGCGATGACCGAGGCGATCCTGATCCTCGCCACCCTGGCGCGCCGCTACCGGCTGGAGCTGGCCCCCGGCCAGCACGTCGAGCTGCTACAGCAGGTGACGCTGCGCCCCCGCGACGGCCTGAGGATGCGGCTTCAGCCCCGGGCCTGACCGCGGGCCGCCCGCCAGCGGCTCGACATTAACGGCCAAGCTGGCAATCTGCCCGGCGTGAGCGACATCTTCCGGTTCACCGGCGCCCAGCGGCGCCACCCGGCGGTCGAGGCCTGGTTCGTCCAGCCCGACCACGAGCTGCGCCTGACCGCTCAGCCGTGGTTCGAGCAGTTGCGCGGCTGCGGGCCGGACGTGCGCGAGCTGCTGCACGACGGCTGGCCCACCGCCTGCGTCGGCGACGCCGCGTTCGCCTATGTCGCCGCCCTCCGGGCGCATGCGAACCTCGGCTTCTACTTCGGGGCCGAGCTCGCCGACCCCGCCGGCCTGCTGGAAGGCACGGGCAAGCGCATGCGGCACGTGAAGCTGCGATGGGGCGAGGCGGTGAACGCTCCCGCCATCACTGGGCTGATCGCGGCGGCATATCGCGACATCCGGCTGCGCCTCGACGAGGAGCGGGGCTAGCCGCCGTCCGAAGGAGGCTTGCCCATGTACGTGTGTGGCCTGGTGATCCCCGTGCCCGGGGACCGGATCGACGCCTACCGCCGCTGGGCGCAGAACGGGGCGGAAATCTTCAAGGATTACGGCTGCCTGGAGATCGTCGAGTCGTGGGAGGACTTCGTGCCCGACGGCAGGCAGACCGATTTCCGCCGCGCCGTCGCCGCCAAGGCGGGCGAGAAGATCGTCTTCACCTGGCAGGTCTGGCCGGACAAGGCGAGCTTCGAGGCGGCCGAGACCCGGATGCACGAGGACGCGCGGATGGACACCTCCGGCGAGCCGCCGTTCGACGCCAGCCGGCTGATCCTCGGCTGCTTCCAGCCGGTGTTCGAGATGGGCCGCGACTGAGGCGCCGCCGCACCACCCGGCCACCCTCCGCGCGCCGCCGGGGCGAGCCCGGAACGTCGCCGACGGCGCGCGCGTTGGAACTTCGGCTTTGAGTTGAAGGCATGAGCGTCCGTCCGACAGAAACCTGCGCCCGCAGCGCCACGTGGCATCCGACCGTCCTCGTCGTCGAGGACGAAACGATGATCCGCGAGCTGCTGGCCGAGACGCTGCGCCAGGGCGGCTGCGAGGTGGTGGAGGCGGGCAGCGGCGACGAGGCGCTGGCGATCCTGCGCGGCTCGCCCGAGCCCGACGTGCTGGTCACCGACGTGAAGATGCCCGGCTGCGTCGACGGCCTGGAGCTGGCCGCCCGCGTGCGCCGCCAACTGCCGCAACTGAAGGTGATCATCACCTCGGGCCACGCCGGAGCCTGCGCGGCGCGCGGCCTCGCCGACAGCTTCTTCTCCAAGCCCTATGCGCTGGAGCGGGTGCTGAGCAGCGTGCAGACGCTTGCGGCGGCGGCGTAAGCCAAGCCCCGGGGCCCGCGTTGATCCGCGGCCCGAACTAGGGTCAAAGTCCGCCGCGTGACCCCGGGGGCTTTGCGCGCATGGTGATCGTCGACGAGCTGCGGGCGCTGAACGGCCAGCAGCGGGCCGCCTTCGTCGCCAGCCTGCTCGGCTGGTCGCTGGACGCCTTCGACTTCTTCCTGCTGACCTTCGTGATCAAGGACATCGCCGGCAGCTTCAAGACCGACAAGGCCTCGGTCGCCCTGGCGCTGACGCTGACGCTGGCCGCGCGGCCAGTCGGCGCCTTCGTGTTCGGCCGCCTCGCGGACCGGTTCGGCCGCCGCCCGGTGCTGATGCTGGACGTGGCCCTCTACTCGGTGCTGGCGCTGGCGTCGGCCTTCTCGCCCAACCTCATCACGCTGCTGGTGCTGCGGGCGCTGTTCGGCTTCGCCATGGGCGGCGAGTGGGGCATCGGCGCGTCGCTGGCGCTGGAGACGATCCCGGCCAAGAGCCGCGGCGTGGTCTCGGGGATCCTGCAGGAAGGCTACCCGATGGGCTACTTCCTGGCCGCCATCGCCAACCTGTTCCTGCCGCAGATCGGCTGGCGGGGGCTGCTGGCGCTGGGCGCGATCCCGGCCCTGCTGATCCTCTACATCCGCCGCAACGTGCCCGAGAGCCCGGCCTGGCTGGCCGCCAAGGCCGATGGGACGCATGCGACGCGGCCCAGCTTCATGGCGGCGATGAAGGGCCACTGGCCGCTGATGGCCTACGCCGTGGTGATGATGACCTGTTTCAACTTCTTCAGCCACGGCACCCAGGACGTCTACCCCACCTTCCTGCAGGTGCAGCACCACTTCGGGCCGGCGATGGTGACCACGCTGACCATCGTCCTGAACCTGGGCGCGGTGGCCGGCGGGCTGATCTTCGGCGCGCTCTCGGAGCGGATTGGCCGGCGGCGGGCGATCGTGCTGGCGTCGCTGCTCGCGCTGCCTGCGATCCCGCTCTGGGCCTTCAGCGCCACGCCGCTGCTGCTGGGCGCCGGCGCCTTCCTGATCCAGATCGCCGTGCAAGGCGCCTGGGGCGTGGTGCCGGCGCACCTCAACGAGCTGTCGCCGCCGGCCGCGCGGGGGACGTTCCCCGGATTCGCCTACCAGCTCGGCAACCTCTTCGCCGCGGCCAACGCCTACCTGCAGGTCTGGATCGCCGAGACCCACCACAACGACTACGGCCTGCCGTTGGCGGGCGTGGGCGCCGTCGTCGCCGTGGTGCTGGCGATGGTGGTCTGGTTCGGCCCGGAAGCCCGCGGCGTCGCCTTCGCCGAGCAACCGGCGTCCGGGTGAAACTTTTGCGACGCTCTGGCGGGATCGCCGCCTGATCGCCTATGGATCGTGGGCCCAGCCCGGGCGCCGGGGGAACCATGGCCGACACGCATTTCGCGGTGCTGGACGAGCAGAAGTTCAGCGCCTTCCACTGGCGGACGATCCTCGTCACCGGTCTGGGCGTCTTCTGCGACGGCTACGACATCTCCTCGATCAGCCTGGTGCTGACCTCGGTGCTGGCCAGCTACCACGTCGGCGCGCACGACGTGCCGATCATGAAGAGCTGGCTGACCGCCGCGGCGCTGGTCGGCTCGATGCTGGGGGCGGTGGTCTTCGGCATGCTGGCGCAGAAGGGGCGCAAGCGCTTCTACGGCCTCGACTCGCTGATCCTCGGCATCGGCGCGCTGGCGCAGGCCTTCATGCCCTCGGTCTGGCTGCTGATCGCCTGCCGCTTCGTGCTCGGGATCGGCGTCGGCGCGGACTATGTGCTCTCGCCGACCATCATGGCCGAGCACGCCAACCGCAAGGACCGCGGCAAGGCGATCGGCCTGGGCTTCGGCACCATGTGGCCGATCGGCGCGCTGACGGCGGCGATCTTCAAGCTGCTGCTCGACTCGTTCCACACGCCGCCCGACCTGGTGTGGAAGCTGGTGCTGGCCGGCGGGGCCATACCGGCGCTGGGCGTCCTCTACTTCCGCCGCCGCATGCCCGAGTCGGCCCGCTACCTCGCCCGCGTCGCCGCCGACCAGGAAAAGGCGCAGGCGGCGATGGCCGAGGTCGCCGGCATCGCCACGGCGCCGCCGCCGGCCATCGATAAGCGGCCGTTCTGGCAGGTGTTCCGCCTGCACGCCCGCCATATCTTCGCCGGCGCGCTGCTGTGGCTGCTCTACGACCTGGTGGTCTACGCGGCGATCCTGTTCGGGCCGGACATCATCGCCCAGAACCTCGGCATCCCCGCCTCGATCTACCAGATCGAGACCGAGCTGATCTTCGTGATCCCGCCGTCGATCCTGATGTCCTGGTTCCTCATCGACCGGATCGGGCGAAAACCGATGCAGGTCTGGGGCTTCACCGCCGGCGCGGCGATCCTGCTGCTGTTCGCCTGGATGCGCGCCACGCCCGGGGTCTCGGCGCTGGCCGCCTACATCGTCTACGGCCTCTTCAACGTCGCCCAGACCGGGCCGGGCCTGGTCTCCGGCGCCGGCGTCTATGGGGTCGAGCTGGCGCCCACCCGCATCCGCAGCGTCGCCCAGTCGGTCACCGTGATCGGCGGGCGGCTCGGCGCCGCCATCAGCGGCTTCCTGTTCCCGCTGGTGAACGCCCAGCTCGGGTTCGTCTGGACCATGGCGGGCTTGGCGATGCTCTCGCTGGTGGGCGGGATCGCCAGCCAGCTGCTGGTGCCGGAAACCTCGTCGCGGTCGCTGGAGGAGATCAATCTGGAGAGCTCGCTGGAGAGCGCGCCGCGGGCCGCCGCCGGGGTCTGACGCCCGCAGGTTGTCGCCCGCCCAGCTTCGCTGCGCCGTTCCGCCGCGAGCGTCGCAGGCGGACGCCGACGGGCGATGCTGCTAAGACGAGGGCCTCGCGCGGCGGCCTTGTCCGCGCGGACAAATTCGCGCGGCGAAGGCCGCGCGGGGCGCTGGCTCGGTCGGCGGCGCCGCCGACCGAGCCAGCGCCCCGCGCGGCCTTCGCCGCGCGAATTTGT
>DASXEN010000080.1:0-1866 GCA_036490095.1 Caulobacteraceae bacterium | reverse complement strand
CTCGCTGCCCGATCAGCTTCGCGCCACCGTCCGGTTCCTGGGCCGGGTGCTGGGCGACGTGATCCGCGCCGAGGACGGCGAGGCGGTGTTCAACCAGATCGAGGAGACGCGGCAGGCCTCGGTCGCCTTCCACCGCGAGGGCACGCCGCAGGCCGCCAAGGCGATGGCCGAGCGGCTCGGCGGCCTCAGCCTGCCGGAAACGGTGCGGTTCGCGCACTCCTTCGCCTGTTTCCTGCAGATCACCAACATCGCCGAGGACCACATCCAGCGCGACCGCGGCCGGGGCGGCGACAGCCGGACCGACACGCTCGCCGGCGCGTTGCGAACCCTGGCCGGCGAGGGCGTCGACCGCGAGCAGGTGGTGGAGATGCTGCGCCGCGCCCTGATCGCCCCGGTGATCACCGCCCACCCGAGCGAAGTGCGCCGCAAGAGCGTGCTCGACCGCACAGGCGCCATCGCCGACGACCTGGACGCCTACGACCGCGCCAGGAGCGAGGCCGAGCGCGCGACGATCGAGCGCGAACTGGTGCGCCAGGTGTCGATCTTCTGGCGCACGCGGCTGCTGCGCTCGGTGAAGCTGGGCGTCGGGGACGAGATCGAGAACGCCGTCTCCTATTTCGAGCGCAGCTTCCTGCCGGCCTTGCCGAAGCTCTACGCCCACTGGGTGGAGGTGCTGGGCGAGCCTGCGAACCTCACCAGCTTCCTGCGGGTCGGCTCCTGGGTGGGCGGCGACCGCGACGGCAATCCGTTCGTCACCGCCCAGGTGCTGCATCAGGCCATGCAACGGCAGTCGCAGGCGGCGGTGCGGCTCTATCTGGACGACATCCACGCCCTGGGCGCGGAGCTTTCGCTTTCGGCGCGGCTGGCCAAGGTGACGCCGGAGCTGCAGGCCCTGGCCGACGCCGCCCACGACGCCTCGCCGCAGCGGGCGGACGAGCCCTATCGCCAGGCGCTGACCGGCATCTATGCGCGGCTGGCGGCGGCCTATCTGCGCCTGACGGGCGAGCCGCCGTCGCGGCCGCCGGCCGCGGTCGCGGCGGCCTACGACAGCCCCGACGAGCTGAAGGCGGACCTCGAGACGGTGCTGGCGAGCCTGCTGGCGCAGCATGGCCAGGCCTTCGCGCGCGGGCCGTTGCCGGACCTGATCCGGGCGGTGGACACCTTCGGCTTCCACCTGGCCCGTCTCGACCTGCGGCAGAACTCGTCGGTGCACGCGCGGACCTGCGCCGAGCTCATGAAGGTCGCCGGCGTCTGCGCCGACTACGAGGCCCTGGACGAGGCGGCGCGGCGCAAGCTGCTGATCGCCGAGCTGGGGCACGGCCGGCTGCTGCATTCGCCGTTCGCCCAGTACAGCGAGGAGACGCAGCGCGAATACGAGGTGCTGACCGCGGCGGCGGAGGTGAAGCGGCTCTACGGCAAGGACTCCATCCGCGCCTACATCGTCTCCAACACCCAGTCGGTTTCGGACCTGCTGGAGGTCTATCTGCTGCTCAAGGAGGTGGGGCTCTATTCGCCCCCGCATGAGGGCGAGGGGGATGCCGGCCATCCGCCGAGCACGCAGATCTTCGCCGAACCCTTGTTCGAGACCATCGGCGACCTGCGCGCCGCGCCGGAGACCTTCAAGGCCTATCTGGGCCTGCCGCTGATCCGCAAGCTGGTGGAGCCGATCGGCTTGCAGGAGGTGATGATCGGCTATTCGGACAGCAACAAGGACGGCAGCTACCTGACCTCGACCTGGGAACTCTACCAGACGTCACGGGCGCTGGGAGGGGTGGCGCGGGACGAAGGGCTGCGGCTGCAACTGTTCCATGGGCGCGGCGGGGCGGTCGGCCGCGGCGGCGGCTCCAGCTACGAAGCGATCCTGGC
>DASXEN010000051.1:0-4371 GCA_036490095.1 Caulobacteraceae bacterium | reverse complement strand
ACCGAGGCGCAGGCCTACGGCGGCGCCGTGGCGCCCGCGCCGCGTCAGCTGCACGCGCCGTCGGAGATGATCGCGCCGCTGCGGGTCAGGGTGCGCGGCGAGGTGCTGTCCTTCCTCACCACCACCCTGGTGTTCGGCACGCCGGTGGAGGTGACGCTGTCGGAGCTGGCGGTGGAGTCGTTCCTGCCGGCCGACGCGGCGACCGCGGCGGCGGTGGCCCGCTATGCGGCCTTACCTCCCGGGTAATCGATCCGGCGAAACGGCGGCGGCATCCTCGCTGGGCATCAACGCCAGCCAAGGAGCGCCGACATGCCCTTCGTCACCACCCGGGACGGGACCCAACTCTTCTGCCGCCGCTGGGGCTCAGGCCCGCCGATCGTGTTCGTGCACGGCTGGGCGGTGGATTCGTCGCTTTGGGAGAGCGCCATGACGCTGGCCGTCCAGGCCGGCTTCGAGGCCATCTGCTATGACCGCCGCAGCCACGGCCGCTCCGACGACCCCGGCCGCGGCTACGACTACGACACCCTCGCGGACGACCTCGCCGAGGTGATGGCGGCGCTGGACGTCACCGGCGCCACGATGGTCGGCCATTCGATGGGCGCCGGCGAGATCGCCCGCTACATCGCCCGCCATGGCGGCGCGCGGGTCGCCCGGGTGGTGATGGCCGCCCCGGCGCTGCCCTATTCGCTGCAGACCCCGGACAATCCCGAGGGCCGGACCACCGCCGCCCAGGCCGACGCCTGGCACGACGCCTGGGCCACCGGCTGGGTCGAGTGGCTGGGGGCCGCGGCGCCCGCGGCCTACGGACCGGACGCCTCGCCGGACCGGGTGCAGCACACGCTGCGCGCCATGCTGCGGTGCCCCGCCTGGGTGGCGATCGAGCTCAACAAGACGGTGACCTCCACCGACTTCCGGGGCGAGCTGCGCAGCCTCGCCACGCCGACCCTGGTGCTGCACGGCGACGCCGACCAGTCCTGCCCGCTGGAATCCACCGGCGCCCGGCTGCCGGCGCTGATGCCCGACTGCCGCCTGAAGGTCTACCCCGGCGCCGACCACACCTTCATCGGCGGCAGCGCGCGGCGGATCATGGAAGACGTGCTGGCCTTCATCGGCGCGGCCACGCCCCGGATACGACTGTTCTCCGCGCAATAACCCCCAACCAACCAGCCCGGCGTTTACCGCAGCCGCCGGCGCCGCTAGGGAGCGGCATGACGCGAGACACCGAAGGACGCACGGCGGCGCGGGCGCTGGTCGACCAGCTGGTCCTGCACGGCGTGCGCCACGTCTTCTGCGTGCCGGGCGAGAGCTACCTGCCGGTGCTGGACGCGCTGCTGGACACCGACATCGAGCTCACCGTCTGCCGCCAGGAGTGCGGCGCGGCGATGATGGCGGAGGCGGTGGGCAAGCAGACCGGCGCGCCCGGCGTCTGCTTCGTCACCCGCGGCCCCGGGGCCACCAACGCCGCCCACGGCGTTCACGTCGCCCAGCAGAGCGGCTCGCCGATGATCCTGTTCGCCGGCCAGGTGGACCGGGGTGTCCGCGGCCGCGGCGCCTGGCAGGAGATCGACTATCCGTCCGTATTCGGATCGATGACCAAGTGGGCGGCCGAGATCGACGATCCGGACCGCGTCCCGGAAATGGTCTCGCGCGCCTTCCATGCCGCCACCAGCGGCGAGCCGGGGCCGGTGGTGGTGTCGCTGCCGCACGACATGCTGATAGAGCCGTGCACGGCGCCCGACGCCGCGCCCTGGGCGCCGGTGGAGCTGTCGCCGGGGCCTGGCGAGATGGCGGCGCTGGAGCGGCTGCTGGGCGAGGCGGCCTCGCCGATGCTGCTGCTGGGCGGCAGCCGCTGGGACGAGGCGGCGCGGGCGCAGGTCGTCCGCTTCGCCGAGCTCTTCGAGCTGTCGGCGGTCACCACCTTTCGCCGGCTGCCTCTGTTCGATCCGCTGCATCCCAACTACGCCGGCGACCTCGGCCTCGGCCCCAATCCGAAGCTGCTGGCCCGGGTGAAGGCGGCAGACCTGGTGCTGGCGGTCGGCGCGGGGCTCGGCGACGTCACCACCCAGGGCTACACCCTGTTCGACCGACCGGCGCCGCGGATGAAGCTCGTGCATGTGTTCCCCAGCGCCGAGGAGCTCGGCCGCGTCTGGCGCCCGCAGCTCGCCATCTGCGCCACGCCCGCGCGCTTCGCCGCGGCGCTGGAGGCGCTGTCGCCGCCCGCGCGCCCGGCCTGGCGCGGCTCGGCCGATACGGCGCATGCGGAGTATCTTGCCTGGTCCGAGCTGCCGACGCCGCAGCCGGGCGAGGTCAACATGGCCGAGATCATGATCTGGCTGCGCGAGAACCTGCCGGAAGACGCCATCATGACCAACGGGGCCGGCAACTTCGCCGCCTGGATCCACCGCTTCTACCGTGTGCGCCGCTTCGGCGGCCATCTCGGCCCCAACTCCGGCTCGATGGGCTACGGCGTGCCGGCGGCGGTGGCGATGCAGCGGCTCTATCCGGGCCGGCGGGTGGTGGCGGTGACGGGCGACGGCGACTTCCTGATGAACGGCCAGGAGTTCGCCACGGCGGTGCAGTACGGCCTGCCGATCGTGGTGCTGCTGTTCGACAACGGCTCCTACGGCACCATCCGCATGCACCAGGAACGCGACTATCCCGGCAGGGTGATCGGCACCGACCTCATCAACCCCGACTTCGCCGCCTATGCCCGCGCCTTCGGCGGCTTCGGCGCCACGGTGACCTGCACCGCCGAGTTCGCCCCGGCCTTCGAGGCGGCGGCGGCCTCGGGGCTGCCGTCGATCCTGCACGTGAAGACCGACGTCGACGCGATCACCCCGTCGCAGACCCTGAGCGGCATCCGCGCGGCGGCGCTGAGGCGGTAGAGCCTCCTCGCCCGCACCGGAGAAGCTCACACGTCGACCCGCGCGACCTCGGTGAATCCGTCCGGCGTCTCCAGCCGCGCCAGGTAGCGGCCCGGACGCAGCCAGAAGACGAGGGCTCGGGCCGGTGCATCGACGATCGGGTACTGGTCGGCGGGCACGGTGGCGCGCTCGCGGTCCAGCTCCGCTAGCGGCACGGCCTGAGCCAGCGCGCCGGTCGGCGCCCCGTTCGGCAAAGCCACCTCGACGCGCCGCCGGTCGGGCGCCCTTGCCAGCCAGCCGGGCCGCCCGTCCAAGGACGGCAGCGCCGGATGCAGGACGTCGATGTCGAACGCGCCCTGCGCATAGGTGTTGGGCTGCAGCGGCGCGCCGGCGTACGTCACAGCCATGGGACGGTCCGGCGACAGGCGCGCCAGCAGCGCCTGGACCAGCGGCGGCGTGTCCTTCGGATCGGGCGCCGGCGCGCCCCAGCTCTGGTCGACAGTCAGCACCGGCTCGCGCAGCTGCGCCTGCAGGCGCATGGCCATCGGCTCGAAACCATAGTCCGCAAGCAATTTCGACGCGTGGCCATAGCCGCAATAGACGAAGACCCGGCTGAGCGGATGCGCGGCGATCACGGCCTGCAGGTTGGCCGCCTCGTCGCGCTCGCGCCGGAGCCGGTCGGCCATGGCGAGGCCGCCCGTGTGCACCGCCTCGTAGGGCGCCATGCGATAGCCGAGCCGCCGGCAGGCGCGGACAGTCTCGGCGTAGACCGGGTCGGCCGTGTAGGTTCCGCACCAGGTGGTGATCGGCGCGCCGACGTTGATCGTCTCGATGAAGCGCGCGCCAGGGTCGGACTGGAAGGTCTCGGCGGCGAACACGTCGAAGCCGAGCGGGCGCAGCGCCGCCGCCACCTGCAGTGCGAACAGCCGGCACCGGGAGATGTTGTGGGCCTCGTTGAGGATCACCACCCGCCGATCTTTGGCTGCGGCGACGATTGCCTCGACGGCGTCCTGAGCGTGGACCTCGGCGAGGTCTGCGGACGTCGCCAAGCCGTCGCGCGGATGCAGGGCGAAGGCGCCGCGCTCATCGCCGATCAGGGCGCGGTACTGGTCCGGCGCGCCGGCGAGCATCGGCGCGAACGGCAGGTAGCGGCCCTCGCTGTAGAACAGTTGCGGCGATGATGCGGGTGCGAACTCCACGGCGCGGGCGGCGGTCGACGCCGCGCCGCTGGCGAACAGCGAAACGCCGCCCTGGATCGCGTTACGGCGCGTCGGCATCGCGAGCCTGGTCATTGCGGCGCAGCCTATCCCGCGCCGGGGCCGCGTCCACCGCCGCCGTGCGCCCTTGCAATGTGGCGCGGCGCGCCGCGGCCCTCCGCCCGCAGCAGTTCGGGGTCGAGCGCGGCGGCTTCGCGGCGACACTCGCCGGCGAGCTGCGGCCAGAGTTGCTCGGCATGGCGGGCGAGGCGCAGCCAGCGGCGGGCGCCGTCGCGGCGCATCGGGGCCGG
>DASXEN010000203.1:0-29699 GCA_036490095.1 Caulobacteraceae bacterium | reverse complement strand
CGGATCTGGCCGCGCTGCTGGCCGGGGCTGCGGCGGTGGTGGGGGTGGATACCGGCCTGACCCACCTCGCCTCGGCGGTGGGCGCGCCGGTGGTGGCGATCTACGCGGCCAGCTGGTCGGAGTTCAACGGGGTGATGGGGCCGGGCTTCGTCGCCAACCTCGGCGGGCCGGGCGCGCCGCCGGATGTCGAGGCGGTGTGGGCGCAGACTGAGGCCGCCGTCGCCTCGGGCCGCAAGGAAGGCGCGTGGAGCGCGCAGGCTGGGGAGCCGGCGCCGGAGCTGGCGGGACGGCGGCGTTTCAGGCCGTCAAATGCCCGCGCCGTTGTCCATCGCCGCTAGCGCCGCCTCGTGCGCCGAGGCCTCGGCGCTGATCCAGGCGACGAAAGCCTTCACCTGCGGCAGCCGCCCCTTCGCCTTGGGGTGCACGAGGTAGTAGGCAAAGTCGACGGCGGTGGCGATCTGCAGCGGCGCGACCAGGCGGCCGGCGTCGAGGTCGTCCTGCGCCAAGGTTCGCTTGGCCAGCGCGACGCCGCGCCCGCCCATCGCCGCCTCGATCACCAGGCTCGACTGGTTGAAGCGCGGCCCGCGGGCGCCGTCGACGCCCTTCACCCCGCGCGCGGCCAGCCACATCGACCAGTCGGGGCAGCTCTCGTCGGCGCTGGGCGAGCCGTCGTGCAGCAGCGTGTGGTGGGCGAGGTCGGCGGGGCCGCCGAGCGGGTTCTCGGCCAGCAGGGCGGGACTGGCGACCGGGACCACCGTCTCGCTCATCAGCCGCTGCAGCTCCAGCGCCGGATAGCGGCCCGAGCCGTAGCGGACCGCGAGGTCCACCTCGCCGGTGGCGAAGTCGACGATGTCCATGTCGGCCGAGAGCCAGACGTCGATCTGCGGATAGGCCTCCTCGAAGCGCTTCAGGCGCGGCACCAGCCACTTGGCGGCGAAGGAGGGCGGGGCGGTGAGGGTGAGGCGCCGGCCGTCGACCGCGGCGGTGAGCAGCGAGGCGGCCTCGGCCAGCCGGTCGAACGCCTCGCGCAGGGCGGGCAGGGCGGTCTGGGCCGCGTCAGTCAGCAGCAGCCCCTTGGGCGTGCGCTTGAAGAGCGCGACGCCGACATAGTCCTCCAGGTTCTGGATCTGCTGCGAGACCGCGCCCGGCGTCACCGACAGCTCGTCGGCGGCGCGGCTGAAGTTGAGGTGGCGCGCGGCCGCCTCGAAGGCGCGCAGGGCGTTGAGCGGGGGAAGGCGCCGCCGTGTTTCCATAAGTTTTACTGATACCCCCGGCAGAAGACTTCGATTGCGAAATGGGCGCCGGACCGCCATCTTGCAACCACCCGAAGGCGCATCGGCCCTTTCGCTGACGGGTGACGGCGGGGCGGACCGAAAGGACCGCCCCGCCTTGTCGCTTTCAGGAACGATTAGTTTAGCTAATAGCATATTCCCAGAGAATGGCCCAGACATCGACATCTAAGGGGCGGCATCCACTGGTGGCGCTGCGCGGCCAAGGGGCCGAAGCCCGCGCCGGCGAGGTGTGGCTGGTCGGCGCCGGCCCCGGCGACCCCGAGCTCTTGACGGTCAAGGCGCTGAAGCTGCTGCAGCGCGCCGACGTGGTGGTGCACGACGGCCTGGTCAGCGAAGCCATCCTCGACCTGGCCCCGCCCAGCGCCCGGCGGCTGTCGGTGGCCAAGCGCAAGTCGCGCCACTCCTACGCGCAAGACGAGATCAACCGGCTGCTGGTGGCCTTCGCCCGCGAGGGGCTGACGGTGGTGCGGCTGAAGGGCGGCGATCCGTTCATCTTCGGCCGCGGCGGCGAGGAGCTGGAAGCCTGCCGCGAGGCCGGCGTCGCCTGCCACGTGGTCCCGGGCGTCACCGCGGCGCTGGCCGCCGGCGCAGCGGCCGGCGCGCCGCTGACCCACCGGGGCGCGGCCCAGGCGGTGACCTTCGTCACCGGCCATGCCGCCGCCGGCGGCGAGCCGGACCTCGACTGGGCGAGCCTCGCACGGCCCAACCAGACGGTGGTGATCTACATGGGCGTGTCGACCGCGGCGGCGGTGGCCGCGCGGCTGACCGAGGCCGGCCGCGCCGGCTCGACCCCGGCGCTGATCGTCGAGGACGCCAGCCTGCCGACCGAGCGGCGCATCGCCACCACCCTGGCGGGCCTGGCCGACGCGGCCGCAGCCATCGAAGGCCCGGCGCTGCTGATCGTCGGCGAGGCGATGGCGCTGGCTACCGCTCATCCCCGCGAAAGCGGGGACCCAGGCGTTTTATCGCCGGGCGCTGAGGGCGGCAGAAAAAATCTGGGTCCCCGCCTTCGCGGGGAAGAGCGGAAAAAGGGCTCAACCCGATGAAAGCCCTCACCGGCAACCGGCTGGCGGACGGCGAGGCGGTGTTCCTCGGCCACGACGGCGACTGGGTCCCGAGGTTCGCGGACGCGGAGCTGTTCGAGGACGACGATGCGGCGCTGGCCGCCGAGGCGCACGCCAAGAACCAGATCACCGTCATCGTCGATCCCTACCTGATCGACGTGATCGCGTCGGACAGCGGCTTCGCGCCGCTCAGCTTCCGCGAGCGGGTGCGGGCGTTGGGGCCGACCAACAAGCCCGAGCACGGCAAGAAGACCGAGGGCGGCGAGGCCATCGAGGCCCTGCTGCACGCGCACGGCGCGGCCCGCTCCAAGGGCCGCATCGAGCTGATCAGGCGCAAGTAAGGGAGGCGCCGGAATGTATCGCTACGACACCATCGACAAGGAGATGCTGGCCGACCGGGTCGCGGAGTTCCGCGAGCAGTGCCGGCGGCGCCTCTCCGGCGAGCTGACCGAGGACCAGTTCAAGCGGTTGCGGCTGATGAATGGCCTCTATCTGCAGCTGCACGCCTACATGCTGCGCATCGCCATCCCCTATGGCGCGCTGACCTCGGCGCAGCTGCGCAAGCTCGGCTACATCGTCCGCACCTACGACAAGGGCTACGGCCACTTCACCACCCGCACCAACATCCAGCTGCACTGGATCAAGCTGAAGGTCGCGCCGGACATCCTCGCGCACCTGGCCGAGGTGGGGATGCACGCCATCCAGACCAGCGGCAACGACATCCGCAACATCACCGCCGACCCGCACGCCGGGGTGAACGCCGACGAGGTCGACGATCCGCGCATCTGGGCCGAGGCGATGCGGCAGTGGTCGACCTTCCACCCCGAGTTCTCCTTCCTGCCGCGCAAGTTCAAGATCGCGGTGACCGCCTCGCCGTCGGACCGGGCGGCGACCAAGGTCTACGACATTGGCCTGCGGCTACACCGCAACGACGCCGGCGAGCTGGGCTTCGAGGTGCTGGTCGGCGGCGGGCTCGGCCGCACGCCCTACCTGGGGCCGACCATCCGCCAGCACCTGCCGGTGCGGCACCTGCTGTCCTACCTGCAGGCGATCCTGCGGGTCTACAATCGCTATGGCCGGCGCGACAACATCTGGAAGGCCCGCATCAAGGTGCTGGTCGCCAGCCTCGGCGCCGAGGGTTTCGCCCGCGAGGTCGAGGCCGAGTGGGAGTCGAGCGACAAGGCCGCCGTCGACCTGCCGGACGAGGAGCTGGCCCGCATCCGCGCCGCTTTCGCCCCGCGCGACTTCGAGACCCTGCCGGCCCGCTCGGCGGCGTTCGAGGCGGCCAAGGCCGACCCGGCCTTCGCCCGCTTCGCCCGCCACAACGTCAAGCCCCACAAGATTCCCGGCTACGCCATCGTCGACGTCTCGCTGAAGAAGCCCGGCGAGACCCCCGGCGATTGCTCCGGCGAGCAGATGGAACTGATCGCCGACCTCGGCGAGCGCTATTCGCAGGACGAGATCCGCGTCTCCTACGAGCAGAACCTGATCCTGCCGCACGTGAAGCTGGACGACCTGCCGGCGGTCCACAAGGCGCTGGGCGCGCTGGGGCTCGACACGCCCAACCGCGGCCTGATCACCGACATCATCGCCTGCCCGGGCCTCGACTATTGCGCGCTGGCCAACGCCCGGGCGATCCCGATCGCCCAGGCCATCGCGCTGAAGTTCGCCGATCCGGCCAAGGCGGAGCTGGTGGGCGAGCTCGGCATCCGCATCTCCGGCTGCATCAACGCCTGCGGCCACCACCACGTCGGCGCCATCGGCATCCTCGGCGTCGATAAGAAGGGCGAGGAGTTCTACCAGGTCACCCTCGGCGGCTCGCCGGAGGCCGAGGCTTCGCTCGGGCAGGTGCTGGGGCCGGCGCTGCCGGCCAACCGCGTCGCCGACGCCATCGACCAGATGGTCGAGGTCTACCTGCGCGAGCGGCAAGGCGGCGAGCGCTTCCTCGACACCTTCCGCCGCACCGGCCTCGCCCCGTTCAAGGAGGCCGTCTATGCCGACGCTCATTAGGTGGACCGGCCAGGCCGCCGTGGCGGCGGAGGACCCCTTCACGGCCGTGGCCGACGAGGACTTCGTCCCGCGCGGCGACGTGATCGTCTCGCTGCAGCGGTTCCAGAACGAGGGCCAGCGGCTGCTGGCCGAGGGCCGCAAGGTCGGCGTGCGCATCGAGCCCAACGAGCAGGTCGAGGAGCTGGCCGAGAGCCTGCAGCGCATCGCCCTGGTGGCCCTGGCGTTCCCGAAGTTCCTCACCGGCATCGCCTATTCGTCGGCGCGCATCCTGCGCGAGCGCTACCGCTACCAAGGCGAGATCCGCGCCGTCGGCGACGTGCTGCGCGAGCAGGCCCGGTTCATGGTCCGCTGCGGCTTCGACACCTTCCAGCCGGCCGACGGCTCGACGCCCGACGAGTGGGGCCACGTGGTCGGCCGCTTCCGGCACGTCTACCAGCGCGCCGCCGACGGCCGCGAGCCGGCCTTCGAGGAGCGCCGCGCATGAGCGTCGCCGAAATCCTCGACCCGGCCGAAGCGCTGGCCCGGCGGCTCGACGCCGAGCTGCGCCACGCGCATCCGCAGGCGATCATCGCCAAGGCGCTGGAGATCTACGGCGACGAGGTGGCGCTGGTCTCCTCGTTCGGCGCGGAGTCGGCGGTGATGCTGCACCTGGCGGCGTCGGCGAGGCCGGCCATCCCGGTGCTGTTCCTCGACACCGGCATGCTGTTCGGCCAGACCCTCGACTACCGCCAGCAGCTGGCCGCGCGGCTGGGCCTCACCGACGTGCGCGACCTGCGCCCGCGCTTCGAGGACCTCGCCATCCGCGACCCCAAGGCCGACCTCTGGAAGACCGACACCGACGGCTGCTGCCACATCCGCAAGGTGATCCCGCTGGACGCGGCGCTGGGCGGCTTCTCGGCCTGGATCACCGGCCGCAAGCGCTTCCACGGCGGCGACCGGCTGCGCCTGCCGGTGGTCGAGGCCACGGACGGGCGGCTGAAGTTCAACCCGCTCGCCAACTGGACCAAGGCCGACCTCGACGCCTACGCCGCCGAGCACGACCTGCCGGAGCACCCGCTGGTGCCGTTCGGCTACCCCTCGATCGGCTGCTGGCCCTGCACCAGCCCGGTGGAGGAGGGCAGCGACGTCCGCTCCGGCCGCTGGGCCGGCTCGCAAAAGACCGAGTGCGGCATCCACACCGCCCGCGCCCCCGGCGCCCCACCCGACCTGGGCGGGGATATCTAGCCTCCAACCCCCAGGCAGGGCGCGGTTGCGAGGGCGCGATTGCTTGCGAGTTTGAGCGCGCCGCAGGCCTTTAGTCTCAACGCAGAGTTCGCGGAGGAGGCGCGGAGCACGCGGAGAAGAGCGAGACCCTCCGCGGACTCTGCGCCTTCTCTGCGCCCTCCGCGTTAAGCCTAAGCGCCTGCGGCGCGCGCCGAGGCCGCAGGTTCCAGCCCTTTACCAAGGCCGCCTGGGTCCCGGCGTGCGCCGGATGAGCGGGCTTAAGGCTACTCGGCTGCCGCGCGGACCCTCAGGCCCAGGCCGTGCAGCGAGCGGTCGATCCACCGGCGGGTCAGCTTTTCCTGCACGCCGTTCTGCGACAGCCGACCCCTGAGCCCGGCGAACTGCACGCGGTCGAGGTCCTGGTCCTGGTTGAAGCAGGAGAACACCACGCTCTCCACGCCGGTGGCGGGGTCCTTGTGGGTCTGCAGGCACTGGGCGCAGATCTCCTTCATCATGCACTGCATGGGGGAGTTGATCGAGCCGACGCCCTTGTGGCCGGGCTTCAGGTGGTGGGCGAGCACGCCGTGGCGGGCCTGGGCGACGGCGTTCATCATCCCGTCCGAGCCGATGGCGATGATCCGGTCGACGTCGCCCAGCGACACCGGCGCGGGGCCGAGATCGCCGCGGCCGTAGGCGTCCAGCGCCTCGACCATGTTGCCGACGAAGGCGAGGTCGCCGGGCCGGTCGGGGGTGAAGCCGGGCGCCTCGTCGCAGCACCAGACGATGGTGTCCGCGGCCCGCTCGATCTCCTCCACCTTGTAGCGGTCGACGGCGCGCTTGTAGCCGGCGAAATAGACCACCTTGCAGCCCTTGGCCTTCATCGCCTGGCCGATCGAGAACAGCACCGCGTTGCCGAGCCCGCCGCCGATCAAGAGCACGGTCTCGCCCGCGGGGATCTCGGTGGCGTGGCCGGTGGGGCCCATCAGGATCACCGGCTCGCCGGGCCGCAGCTGGGCGCAGAGGTCGGACGAGCCGCCCATCTCCAGCACGATGGTGGAGAGCAGGCCCGCGTCCTTGTCGGTCCAGGCCCCCGTGAGCGCCAGCCCCTCCATCGCCAGGCGCGAGCCGTCCACCGCCGGCGCCAGGGTCTCGAAGTTCTGCAGCCGGTAGAACTGGCCCGGCTGGAAGGCGCGGGCGGCCATCGGCGCCTTCACCACCACCTCGACGATGGTCGGCGTCAGGCGAACCACCTCGTGCACCGTGGCGCGCAGCTCGGCGTTCATCCGCGCGATCAGCGCCTGCGGCGAGCGGCCGGCCGCGCCGGTGCGCGCCAGCATGCGGCTCACCACCGGGTAGCCCTGCTTGGCGCTCGACATCGCCTTGACCACGTTGCCGGCGAACGAGGGGTGCAGGTCGCCGAAGAAGCTCACCGCGCGGCCGTCGCCGGCCACGCTCATCAGCACCTGCACCTCGGCCGGCTTGGTCAGCGGCTCGGGCGTCACCGGCTCGCCGGCCTCGTCGAACGCCTGGAAGTAGCGGCCGTTGAGGGCGACGCGGGCCGGGTCCTCGCGGCCGAGCACTGTGTTGGGCTGGGTGCCGGCGGCGACCAGGATGGTCCGGGCGGGCAGCACCTGCTCGGTGGCGAACTCCTCGGCGGCGTTGTTCTGCGGCCGGTCGAAGCCGACCTTCAGGCCGGCGGCGTGGCCGAAGCCGTCGACCTCCACCGCCAGCGGCGTCAGCCCCTCGGCGAAGCGGATGCCCTCCTCCAGCGCCTTGGCCACCTCCTCGTGGTTGAGGGTGTAGCTGGGCGAGTCGATCAGCCGGCGGCGGTAGCAGATGGTGGCGCCGCCCCATTCGCGCAGCAGCTCGACGATGCGCGCCGGCCGGCCCTCCCGCTCGGCGGCCGCGCGCTCGGCGCGCAGCGCCCGGGCGTTGGCCAGGAACTCGGCGGCGACGTCGCGCTCCGGCGCGGTCCAGCCGGCCTCCACCGCCGCCACGCCCTCGTCGGCGACCAGCGCCTCGTGGCGGGCGAGGAACTTCTCCACCTGCACCGGATAGTAGGCCAGCGCCTCGGTGGCGGTGTCGATGGCGGTGAGGCCCCCGCCGATCACGGCGACCGGCAGGCGCACCTGCAGGTTGGCGATCGAGTCGGTCTTGGCCGCGCCGGTCAGCTGCAGCGCCATCAGGAAGTCCGAGGCCTGCCGCACGCCGGGGGCGAGGCCGTTGGGCATGCCGACGATGGTCGGCCGCCCCGCGCCGGCACAGAGCGCGATGTGGTCGAAGCCGAGCTCGAAGGCGCTGTCGATGGTCATCGTGCCGCCGAAGCGCACGCCGCCGAACATGGCGAAGTCGCTGCGCCGCTCCAGCAGCAGCCGCACCACCTTCAGGAAGTTCTTGTCCCAGCGGACGGTGATCCCGTACTCGGCGACGCCGCCGAAGCCGGCCATCACCCGCGAGCCCAGCGGCTCCTTCAGCGTCTCGAAGTCGCGCACCGGCTCGAACGGCGTGCGCGCGCCCAGCGCGTCGACGCCGGACACGCTCGCCTCCAGCGGCTCGATCTTCAGCCCGTCGATCGCCACCACCGCGTGGCCGTCGTTGACCAGGTGGTGGGCGAGGGTGAAGCCGGCCGGCCCCAGCCCCACCACCAGCACCGTCTTGCCGCTCGCCGCACGGGGCAGCGGCCGCTCCAGGTTGAGCGGGTTCCAGCGGGTCAAGAGCGAATAGATCTCGAAGCCCCAGGGCAGCGCCAGCACGTCCTTCAGCAGCCGCGTCTCGACCTGCGGGATGTCGACCGGGTCCTGCTTCTGGAAGATGCACGACTTCATGCAGTCGTTGCAGATGCGGTGGCCGGTGGCCGCCACCATCGGGTTGTCGACGATGGCGATGGCCAGCGAGCCGACGGTCAGCCCGCCGGCCGCGGTCAGGTTCATCTCGGAGATTTTCTCTTCGAGCGGGCAGCCGGCCAGGGTGACGCCGAACGGGCTCTTCCTGAACTCGCCGCTCTTCTCCTTCAGCCCCTTGGAGCAGCTGTCCTTGCCCTGGTTGTGGCACCAGATGCAGTAGTTGGCCTGGTCCAGCGCCCCGGCGACGTTCGTGCCCGGATCGGTGAGGGCGAAGCCTTCGCGGCGGCGCCGGTGCGAGGCCGAAAGCCCGAAGGCGGGCACGCCGGCGACCGGATCGTCGACGACCGGCACCAGCGCCATCGGGTCGACCTTGCCGGGCGCCTTGAAGAGCACGCCGTGATGGTGCGCCGTCCGGCCCGCCTCGCTGAGCGTCGCCCAGGCGGCGTAGCGGGCGGCCAGGTCCAGCGCCTCGGCGTGCGCCGCCTCGTCGGCCAGCCAGTGCTCGACCGACCGGGCGAAGGCCAGCTCGGTCAGCGGCTCGCCCAGCAGCGGTTCCAGCGCCTCGCGCAGCGCCGCGCCGTCGAGGCTCTCGGCCTCCGCGCCGTACTTGCGCGTCGCCCGCCGCTGCACGAACTGCCGCTTGACCTCGAAGATCGGCGCCAGGTCCGCCCGCGCCTGCCGCGCCGCGCCAAGCTCGGCGTCGAGGCCGAACAGCACGCCGACGAAGTCCTCCAGCACCGGCGCCAGCGCGATCAGCAGCTCCGACTCGGCCTCGCCCGCCACCTCGCCGGGCGCGGCCCGCGCCGCCTCCAGCCGCTGGAGCAGGGCGACGTCGCGTTCCCCGAGATAGCCCAGGAACTGGCCGTCCAGCTTGGCCAGGCCGCCGCGATCGTAGAGGTCGTTGAAGGCGAGGCCGAAGCCGAGGGCGAGGCGGGCGGTCATACGGTATCCACGGATGGCGGGAGCGGGGCTCCCGAAGGGGACTGGCGGGATTCGGCGTCGCTCGATCGCCACGCCCAGGAGAGGCGCAGCCGCGCCCGTCTTAGTTGGGGCTTCGATGGTCGGCGCGCCAGAATAAGTCAACGCTTGCGAGCGTCGCAGGGCTCGGGAAGGCGGCGGTTTTTCGTTGGCGGTGGATTAGATTTTCTGCGCCGAGTGCTCGGCTGCTTGGCGAAAGGTCTAGCGAGATGTCGGGCGCACACGGTGGCTCGCTTGCCGGATGCCGTGCTCGGCCGCCTCGATCATTTCGACGATCTCGTCACTCAGCTCGCCGACCACGAGCACCTCCCGCTCGCGCGCCTTCAGCTTCTCATAGCGCGCCAGCTCGCTCGCCGAGAGGTACCCCCCTACAACCCGATCATGGCTGGTGACGACTATCACCTTGGCTTCGATCGCTTCGTCCTGATACCGGGCGAAGTTGCGGGCGAACTCGGTGGCGCGGACGGTGGTCTGGTCGGTCATGTTTGGCAAAATACGTATTTTACGTAGTCACTCAAGCCTGTCGGTCAGTATGTCAACCTGCGGCCTCCGACCTCGCCGCTTGACGGCAGTTGAGTCGCGGCGTTCCTGTGGGTAGCGACATGGTCGCGCCGGGTCTTTGACATCGTTTAGGGATTATCTGTGACGCAGAAACAACAAGTTTCTGCGCCAAGAGCCCATGGGCGAGGACCGCCCGACGGGGCCGGGGGCCGTTATTATCGGTGATTTTGGGTCCGGATCGCGGTCAACCCCGCCGTCGCTCAGGCCTTCGGCCACGCGGCCTTGTCTTCCAGCAGGCGGATGAAGTTGCGCTTGGCCTTGTGGCGCCTGGCGAGGTCTTCGACGTAGGCGCGCTGCTCGGCGTCGCGGCCGAGGGTGCGGCGCAGGCGGGCGATGCGGGCGATCTGCTTCACGGCGGCGGCGTAGGCGCCGTTGTTGGCGGCGAGGATGCTGCGCTCGGCCAGCTCGGCGTAGAGCGCCAGCGCCTTGTCGGGACGCGACGTCTCGCTGGCCCTGGCCAGCTCTTCGAGGGTCGGCTGGCTGCAGCCGTGCGCGCTCGCGGCCCAGGCCTGGTCCAGCCGGCCCTCCCCGGAGAGGATCTGCACCAGCAGGTCGCCGGACCACGCGTAGCGGTCGCGCCTGGCGATCTTGGCTTCCAGGATGCGCACGGCCTCGTCGACGACGGCGCCGGGCGATGCGGCCTTGGTCTTCAGGCGCGTCAGGATGTCGAGGCTGGGGGCGAGCGCGAAGGCCGCCCAGAGCAGCTCCCGGGCCCGCGCCTTGCGGCGCAGCCGCCGGCAGATGTCGGCGGTGAAGACCATCAGGTGCGCGTCGGGCTTGTCCTCGGTCTTCCACAGGCCCTCTTCGGCCCATTTCAACGCCTCGTCGGCGCGATGCGCGGAGAGGCAGAGCTCGGCGATCGCCTGGTAGTCGCGGCTGGACTGCGCGTCCGCCGCCCTCAGCGCGATGCGGGTCTCGATGTCGCCGTCGCGGGCGGCGAAGGCGTCGAGCATGTCGGTCAGCCGGCGCCGGTCGCGGGCCTCGCCGCGCTTGCCGGACGCCGCGTCCCAGGCCGCCTGGGCGAGCCGCCGGTATTCGGCGAGGCCCTCGGCGCCGAGCGGCTCGGCATATTCGTCCTGCGTCTCCTCCCACAGTCCGTATTCCGAGGTCAGCTCGCGCTCGAACAGCGTCGCAGCGAGCTGAATCGGGTCGGCCTTCGCCGCCAGGCAGGCGTTCACGTGCAGATCTCGCGCGGCGGCGAGCGCGCCGCCGACCTCGCCGTCGGAGTCGTCCACCGACTCCAGCAGCGCCTCGCCGCTCTCCAGGAGGCGGTCGAGCGCGCGCAGCGCCAAAGCGGCGCGTCCGGCGTCGAAAACCTTCTCGATCTGCACGACGACGCCGGTCAGCTCCTCGGCCACCGACCCGGCGCCGCGCCAGTCGACGAACTCGCCGACGTCGACCGCCGCATCGATCGCTTCGGCGAGGCGGGCGAACACCACCTCGTCGGGATCGGTGGCGACGGCGCTCTCCAGCTCCAGCTCGCGCCAGAGCCCCGGATCGCGGCGGGCCAGCTGCAGCAGCCGTTCGGCGAGCGCGTCCGCGCCGAGCCCCTGCAGGTGAAGTTTCAGCCGCTCGTCGCGCTGGCCGGCCTCGGCCACGGCGTCCGGCTGGGCGTTGACCGTCAGGGCGACGGCCACGAGGTGCTTGCAGGCGCCCCAGTCCTCGAACGCGCGGCAGGTGCAGTCGCCGGAGACGGCCCGGCCCGAGCCCTCGAGCACGACCGCGTAGACCTCCGTGCCGCTGACCTGCGCGCGCACCACGCCCGGCTGCACCGACAGCAGCCGCACCCGCCCCTCGCGGGCGTAGGCCGACCCGCGGGCGAAGGCGGCGTCGCCGACGGCGCTGCGCAGCGCCGCCATGTCGAAATGCGGGGTCGCGAGGGACTTGGCGGCGTGGCTCACGATGTCTCGGCGTCTCGCTTGACGAGTCGCACGATTTTATCGCCGCCGGGCGGGTCCGAGTAGCACCCCCGGCGGCGATATTTCGGTTCGTCAGGCCGCTTCCATCGCCGCGCGCAGCTTGTCGACGTCCAGCTTCTTCATCTGGAACATCGCTTCCATGGCGCGCTTGGCCTTGGCGCGGTCGGGGTCGCCCAGCACCTGGCTGAGGGCGCGCGGGACGATCTGCCAGGAGAGGCCGAAGCGGTCCTTCAGCCAGCCGCACTGGCTCTCCTCGCCGCCGTCGGCGGTCAGCGCCGCCCAATAGCGGTCGACCTCGGCCTGGTCGTCGCAGCTCACCGACAGCGAGAAGGCTTCGGTGAAGTGGTACTGCGGGCCGCCGTTGAGGAAGATGACCGGCAGGCCCTCCAGCTCAAGCTCCACCGTCATCACCCGCCCCGCGGCTTCCGGGCCGGCGGCGGTGTAGTGGGTGATCCGGGTGATCTTCGAGTTGGGGAAGACGCTGACGTAGAAGTTGGCGGCGTCCTCGGCCTGGTCGTCGAACCAGAGGAAGGGGTTGATCTTCAGCATCTGGGGCCTCCGTGGATTTGGGCTGCTGAGCCAAGGACGGGCGGGGAGGGCATGCTCCGACACGGAGGTGGCGGAAATCCGCCCGGCCGCGAATTTCCGGGCGCCCGGCGGGCTGCTGACAGGTTCCCACGCAAGCCGCTGTTATCGTTCGAGCAATGACGGAGCCCTGCGATGAAGAAGCTCGACCTTGACGCGCTGCCGACCGAGACCGGCTGCAACTATCCTGCCCCCTACGACCGGCCCTGCCTGGGCGCCAGCTGGAAGCGGCTGGGCGACGGCGGCGGGCTCACCCAGTTCGGCGTCAACCTCTCGCGGCTGCCGCCGGGCGTCTCGTCCAGCCAGCGACATTGGCACAGCCACGAGGACGAGCTGATCTACGTGCTGGAGGGCGAGCTGGTCTCGGTCACCGACGACGGGGAGGAGACGCTTCGCGCCGGCGACTGCGTAGCCTTCAGGGCCGGCGAGCCGGACGGCCACCACCTGGTCAACCGTTCGCAGCGCGACGCGGTGGTGCTGGAGGTCGGCGCCCGCGACCCGGACCGCGACCGCTGCACCTATCCGGACATCGACATGGTGGCCGTGCCGGGCCAGCGGCCCTACCTGCACCGCGACGGCACGCCCTATCCGTCGCGCCAGGTCACCACCTGGCTGGTCGGGCAGGAGCCCTGAGGCGGCGTGTCAGCCTGGCGGACAGCCCTGGAAGACGCCGGCCTTGACCACCGTCAGCGTGGCGAGGTTCAGCGGCATCAGCGGCGCCATCGAGGCCGCGCCCTTGCCGGTGAAGAGGTCGATGCGGCCGGCGTGGATGCCGCCGCCGACGTCGGAGGCGTACCAGTAGCCGTCGTGCTTGGAGCCGTCCGGCATCGGCAGCCCGACCGTCTCCTTGATGAACAGCACCGTGTGGCGCGGCACCTTGACGCCGTCGACGGCGGCGGTGCGCATCGCCACCACCTTGCAGCCGAGCGAGTCCAGCGCGCGGATGCCGCGGGCGCCGGCATGGTAGAGGGTGGCTTTGAGGAAATAGTCCGCCGCGCCCGGCAACGAGCCGGAGAGCACGGCGTTGATCACATCGCCGATCGGATCGGCTGGCTTGGCCGCCTGAGCGGGCGGCTTGGCGACGGCGGGCGCGGTGGCGGCCGCCGGAGGCGCCCCCGCGGGGGGCGTCGGCGACGCCTGGGACGCCGGGTCGGCAAAGGCCCCCGATGACGCGGCCATGGCGCACGCCAGCGTGGCGAGGCATGCCAGGAAGCGCTTCATCAGCGGCTCCTCTGAGTTGTTTCTCGTCGCGTTGCGGTCATCGTCGTACAGACGCGAGAAAATCCCGGCAACCCTCAAAGAGGTCGCAGGCTTGATCACGATTTACGGCGACTCGATTTCCGGCAACTGTCTGAAGGTCAAGTGGACGGCCGAAAGGCTAGGGATTCCGTTCACTTGGATCGAGCTGGCGGTGCTGAAGGGCGAGACCCGCACACCTCAGTTCCTGGCGATGAATCCGGCCGGCCAGGTTCCCACGGTGAAGCTCCAGGACGGGCGAATCCTCGCGCAGTCGAACGCGGTCATCGTCCACCTGGCCGAAGGCTCGGCGCTGATTCCCGCCGACGCCTACGAGCGCGCCAAGATGTTCGAGTGGCTGTTCTGGGAGCAGTACAGCCACGAGCCCTACGTCGCCGTGGCCCGCTTCCAGATGAAGTACCTGGGCAGGCCGCGGGCCGAGGTCGAGCCCAGGGTGATCGAGCGGGGCGAGGCGGCGCTCCGGCGCCTGGACGAGGCGCTGGCGGGCCGCAAATTCCTCGTCGGCGAGGCGCTGACCCTGGCCGACATCGCCCTGGTGGCCTACACCCGCTTCGCGGCCGATGGCGGCTTCGCGCTGGCCGGCTATCCGGCCGTCGAGGCGTGGGTCGGCCGCGTCGAGGCCGAGTTGCCGATCGGGGAGCCCAGATGAATCGAGGCGTGTTCGCGGCCGTGGCGCTTGCGGCCCTGGCGGCCGGCGGGACGGCGCTGGCCTGGGGCTCCAGCGGCCACCGGTTCGTCGGAGTGGCGGCGATCGAGGCGCTGCCGGCGGAGCTGCCGCCGTTCCTGCGCTCGGCCGAGGCGGCGACCGCGGTGGGCGAGCTGAGCCGCGAGCCGGACCGCTCGCGCGGCTCCGGCCGCACCCACGACAGCGACCGCGACCCCGGCCACTTCGTCGACGGCGACGACGCCGGCAAGGTCGGCGGCGCCGTGCCGCTGACCGCCCTGCCGCTGACCCGCGACGAGTACGAGACGGCGCTGCGCGCCGCCGGCACCTCGAGCTGGAAGCAGGGCTACCTGCCCTATTCGATCGTTTCCGACTGGCAGCAGCTGGTGAAGGACTTCACCTACTGGCGGGTCGACGACGCGGGCGCGGCGCATGCGACCAACCCCGCCCACAAGGCCTGGCTGGAGACCGACCGCGAGCGCCGGCAGGGCCAGATCCTGGTCGACATCGGCCTGCTGTCGCACTTCGTCGGCGACGGCAGCATGCCGCTGCACGCCACCGTCCACTTCAACGGCTGGGGGCCGTACCCGAACCCGGCCGGCTACACCGAGGCCCACGTGCACGTGCCCTGGGAGGGGCCGTACGTGCGCCGGGCGGTGACGCTGGCGGCGGTGAAGGCGGCCATGCGCCCGTTCCAGGACTGCCACTGCTCGATCGAGCAGCGGGTCGGCGGCTACCTGGCCGACGATCTCGCGACTGTGATCCCCTTCTACGAGCTGGAGAAGGCCGGGGCGTTCAAGCCGGGCGAGGCCAAGGGCGTCGCCTTCACCACCGGCCGGGTCGCCGCCGGCGCCGCCGAGCTGCGGGACGAGATCGTGCTCGCCTGGCGCGCCAGCGCCGACGGCAAGGTCGGCTACCAGCCGGAAATCAGCGTCGCCGACGTCGAATCCGGCAGGGTCGATCCCTACGACAGCCTCTATGGTGACGATTGATCGGCCGGGCGTTGCCGCGGCGGCGCTTCGGGGCGCCGCCTCGGGTTGACGCAGCCACGTAAGCCTTACAGATTTCGCAAAAGACTCGTGAGCGGGGAATACCACGCCTTCGCTGGCGTTCTTTTGGGGGGCGCATGGACGACACGGGCGTATTTCTCCATAGCGTCGAGGCCCTGCGCCTTCACGTCGACCGGCGACTGGCCGAGCTGATCCCTGCGCTGGGGACCGAGCCCGGCGCCCTGGGCGAGGCGGCGCGCTATGCGCTGCTGGCCCCCGGCAAGCGCTTCCGCCCGCTGCTGACCCTGCTGGCCGCCGAGGCGTTCGGCGCGCCGATGGCCCGCGCGCTCGATGTCGCCTGCGCCATGGAGATGGTGCACGCCGCCTCGCTGGTGCTCGACGACCTGCCGTCGATGGACGACGCGCGGCTGCGCCGCGGCCGGCCCACCACCCACCGGGTCTACGGCGAGGCCGACGCCATCCTCGCCTCGGTCGGGCTGCTGACCCAGGCGTTCGCGGCGATCGCCGCCGCCGAGGGGCTGGCGGCCGAGGACCGCTGCGCGCTGGTGGCCTCGCTCACCGACGCGGTGGGCTTCACCGGCCTCGTCGCCGGCCAGGCGCTGGACCTGGCCGAGCGCAACCGCCCGCGCACCGTCGTCGAGCTCGACGCGCTCAACCACCGCAAGACCGGCGTCTTGATGATGGCCGCCGCCGAGGCCGGCGCGCGGATCGGCGGCGCCGATCCGGCCGCCCGCCGCGAGCTCGGCGAGTTCGCCCGCCGCATTGGCCTGGCCTTCCAGATCCGCGACGACCTGATCGACGCCCAGGACGGCGGCGACCACGCCGGCAAGGACGTCGGCAAGGATGCGGGCATGACCACGGTGGTCTCGGCCATCGGGCCGCGCGCGGCGATCGCGGCCATCGAGACCCATCTCGACGCCGCCGACGGCGCCCTGGCCAGGGCCGGCTGCGACGGCCGCCTCGGCGTCTTCGCCCGCAGCCTGTTCGCGGGGCGCAAGGCCGCGGCGTGACGCGAGGCCCTCCCGGCCCCATCCTGCAAGCCCGCGACGTCCGCCACGCCTTCGGCGCCCGCCAGGCGCTGCGCGGCGTGACGCTGGAGGTGCGGCCGGGCGAGATCTACGCGCTGCTGGGCCCCAATGGCGCCGGCAAGACCACGCTGGTGCGGGCCATCTGCGGGCGGCTGAAGCCCGACGGCGGCGAGGTGCGCGTCGCCGGCCGCGACCCGTTCCGCGACGGCGAGGCCAGGGCCGCGCTCGGCCTCGCCCCGCAGGCCCTGGCGCTCTACCCGCAGCTCACCGTGGCCGAGAACCTGCAGGCCTTCGCCAGCCTGGCGGGCCTGAAGGGTCGCCGGGTTGTCGCCGAGGGCATCGCCCGCGCCATGGCCGTCACCCAGACCGCCGAGCGCGCCGGCAGCCTGGTGCGCACCCTCTCCGGCGGCTTCCAGCGCCGGGTCAACATCGCCGCCGCGGTGCTGGCGCGGCCCCCGCTGCTGGTGCTGGACGAGCCCACCGTCGGGGTCGACCTGCAGGCCCGCGAGGCGATCGCCGAGGCGCTGCGGCGGCTGCGGGGCGAGGGGGTGGCCGTGCTGCTGGTCACCCACGACCTGGAGCAGGCGGAGGGGCTCGCCGACCGCGTCGGCTTCCTCAGGGACGGCGAGAAGGTGCTGGAGGGCGCGCCCGAGGCGCTGATCGCCGAGGCCTTCGGCGGGCGGCTGGAGGTGGAGGTGGAGGTCGACCACGCCAGCGAAGCCGCCGAGCGGGTGCTGGCCGCCGAAGGGCTCGCGCCGGCCGGCCAGCCCGGCCACTGGGGCCGCCTCGCCGCGGACGGCTATGGCCTCGCCGCCCGCCTGGCCAAGCAGCTGAAGGCCGCGGGCGCCGAGGCGCGCGAGATCCGGGTGCGCCGGCCGTCGCTGGCCCACCTCTTCGCCCACGTGGCCCAGCCGAGGCGCGCCGCATGAGCTTCGCCATGTTCCGGGTGATGGCGCTCGACCTCTGGCGCGACCGGCCGGCGCTGGCGATGACCTTCCTGCTGCCCTCGGTGGTGTTCCTGATCTTCTCGGCGGTGTTCTCGGGGACCACCGGGCTCGACGTGAAGCTGAAGCTGGCGGTCGCCGATGTCGCCCGCACGCCGGCCGCCGAGCGGCTGGCCAGGGCGGTGCTCGCCGACCCGGACCTGCGCGCCGGGCGGGCGGCGCCGGAGACCCTGGCGGGCGTGCGCGCCGAGGTGCGGGCCGGCCGCGCCGACGCCGGCCTCGTCATCCGCGCCGACCCCGCCGCGCCGGGCACGCCGCTGCTCATCGTCGCCGACCCCAGCCGCGCCGTCGCCGCCCCGCTGACCGAGGCCCGCACCCGGGAGGTGCTGCAGCGGGCCGCGCCCGACGCCCTCCTCACCCGCACCCTGCGCGACCTCGCCCCGGCCATCGGTCCGCTGACCCCCGGCCAGCAGCTCAACGTCGCCCTCGCCACCGACGAGGCCGCCGCCAACCCGTCCGCCGTGGCCAGGACCGCGCCGCTGTTCGCCGAGGAGAGCGCGGCGGGCGCCAAGGCCGGCGGGGCGTCCATCGCCTACTACGCCGGTGCGGTGACCATCCTGTTCGCGCTGTTCGCCGCCACCCACGGGGCGCTGACCCTGGTCGACGAGCGCCGCAGCGGCATCGCCGACCGCATCCTCGCCGGCCGCGCCGGCATGGGCCCGGTGGTGACCGGCAAGCTGATCTTCCTGGTCGCGCAGGCGGCGGCGCAGGCGGCGGTGATCTTCGCCACCGCTCAGCTCGTCTACGGCGTGCCGGTGGCCGGCCACCTGGGCCTGTGGCTGGTCACCACGGCGGCCACGGCGCTCGCCTCGGGCGGGCTGACGCTGGGGCTCGTCGCCCTCTGCCGCACCCGCGAGCAGGCGCAGATGCTCTCCACCTTCGTGATCCTGATCCTGGCCGCCATCGGCGGCAGCATGGTGCCGCGCTTCCTGATGCCGCCCTGGCTGCAGAGCCTCGGCTGGTGGACGCCTCACGCCTGGGTGATCGACGCCTACCAGGGCCTGCTGTGGCGCGACGAAGGCGCAGGCGGCCTCTATAAGGCCTGGATCGTGCTTACGCTGATCGGGGCGGCCGGCTTCCTCGTCGCCCAGGCCGCCGCCCGCCGCATCCGCAGCTGACACCCTCACCTGACCCGATGGACCGCCTCGCCCTCGACATCGTGCTCTTCGCCGCCGCCTTCGCCTTCATGGAGGGCGTGGCCTGGTTCACCCACCGGTACGTCATGCACGGCTTGCTGTGGGTCTGGCACCGCTCGCACCATTCGCCGCGCACTGGCGCCTTCGAGCTCAACGACCTCTTCGCCGTGGTGTTCGCCACCCCGGCGATGGTGGCCATCTACTTCGGTGTCCACGGCCTGCCGCTGCTGCTGCCGGTGGGCCTCGGCATCACCGCTTACGGCGCCGTCTACGCCATGTTCCATGACGGCCTCGTCCACCGCCGCTACTGGACCCCGCTCAGCGCCCGCTCGCGCTTCTGGAAACAGCTGATCCAGGCCCACCGCATCCACCACGCGGTGACCACCAGGGAAGGCTGCGTCTCCTTCGGCTTCCTGATGGCCCAGCCGGTCCGCAAACTGAAAGCCGACCTCGCGGCGCTCCAGGGGCAAGAACGTGCCCCAGGCGGCTGAACCGATCCCTAAGGCCGGCGCCCACTAACCGCGTCAACTCAGGCGGCCGGCTCCAGCACGCCGGCCTCGCCGGCTTCGGCCGCCAGCTGCGCCAGCGTCTCGCCGTGGCTGGCGCGGGTGATGCGGTAGCCGCCCAGCAGCACGAAGGCGAGCGCGTAGAGGCCGATCAGGGTCGGGGCGTAGATCAGCGCCAAGTGCTGCATCACGCCGGGCGGCACGTGGGCCGGATCGACGCCCGGCTTCAGGGCGATGGCCGCCACCACGCTGGAGGCCGCGAAGATGCCGAAGCCGGAGGTAGCCTTGCCGACGAAGGCCGAGGCGGCGAAGAACAGCCCCTCCGAGCGCCGCCCGGTCTTCAGCTGCGCCTCCTCCACCACGTCGGCGATCATCGAGCCGCCCATGATCGCCGAGACGATGCCCAGCGCCGTGCCGATCACCGAGGTGAAGAAGATGAACGCCAGCAGCGCGCGGCTGTGGTTGGGCGGCATCAGCCCGGCCAGCCGCAGCAGGATCGGCGTCAGTCCGACGCTCACCGCCAGCACCATCATGGTCCGCGTCACCGCCCGCTTGCCGAAGCCGCGCGCCAGCCGCGGCACCACCACCAGGGCGATTACCGCCGAGAGGTAGACCCCCAGCGTCAGGTACGAGATCTGCTGGGCGGTGAACTCCCAGTAGAAGGTGTTGAAGTAGAAGTTCAGCGACGACGACAGCCCCGCGGCCATGGCGCTGGCGATGCTGGAGAGCAGCAGGAACACGAACGAGCGGTTGGCCAGCGTCTCGCCCATCTCGCCCCAGGTCTGGCGAAGCGTCAGCCGGCGCTTCGGCGGCGGCGGCATCAGGCGCGGGATGTGGCGGTGGGTGCCGGCCGCCGAGACCAGGATGGCCACGAACATGATCGCCGCTGCGGCCATGCCGTAGTGGGCGTAGCCGGCCGGGTTCAGCTGCCCCACGCGGTGGCTGGCGTCAGGCCGCAGGAACACCGCGTAGGCCAGGTAGTTCACCGTCAGCCCGCCCACCCAGGCGAAGAAGTAGCGGTAGCTGAGCAGCACGGAGCGCTGCGCGTAGCCGGTGGAGAACTCCGCCGCCAGCGCCGAGCTGGGCACCTCGAACACCGAGGCGAAGGTGCGGATGACGACGGCGATCGCCACCAGGTAGGCCACCATCGGCGCGCCGCTCCAGTGCGGCGGGTTCCACAGCGCCAAGTAGGCCAGCGCGAACGGCGCGGCGGCCGCGTACATGAACGGATGGCGCCGGCCCCAGCGGCTGCGCAGGTTATCCGACAGCTGCCCGATCAGCGGGTCGATGCAGGCGTCGAACAGCAGCGCGATCAACGCCGCCAGCCCCACCAGCTGGGCCGGCACGCCCATCACCTGGTTGTAGAAGAGCAGCAGGAAGTAGCTGAACCCGTTGTCCTTCACCCCGAAGGACACGGAGCCGAAGCCGTAGATCAGCCGCGTCGGGAGATCGACTTCGCCGCGGGCCTGGGTCGCCGCGCCCGCCGCCGACGGCTCGCTCACGCGGGGGCTCCTGGGCAAAGGCTGTGGGGCGGGGGCATGGGGACTCGCGGCATTTGACGGGCCGGGAGTTGGGAGGAAGAGCGGGGCGAAGGCAAGGCGGGGCTATGCCGCCTGCAAGTTGGCCAACTCGGTGAAATCCATACAGTGTCACCGTACTTTTGCCCACGAACCTCACGAACGCTGGTCCGTAGGCTCTCGGTACTCACGGCTCGAAGCCCGGCCCCTACTTCGCCGGCTCCACGCTCGAACGCGGCTTCGCCCTGCGGCCCGGCTTGCCGGCCGCGAGGGGGCGGCCGAGGCGGGCTTCGAGGTGGGCGAGCCAGGCTGCCTCGCCCACCGGCCGGCCGGTGGTGCGCGAGCGGCGGATCGCCTGCATGCGGCCCTCGTCCTGCGGCGCGTCGAGCCAGGCGGCGAAGTCGCCCGCCATCGCCAGCACCGGCGCCGTGGTCACGACGCCGTCGTCCTGCCCCGCCAGGTGCGCCCGCGCGCTCGACCACGGCCAGTCGCCGGCCTGCGCGACCAGCCCCGCCTGCACCGGAGTGAGCGCCACATGGCGGGCCGCCTCCATCAGGTGCGGGCCGTCCATCGGCGTGGAGGCGAAGCGCCCCTGCCAGAGGTGGCCGTTCCATCCCTCGCGGGCATGGATGCGGGCGGTGTAGCGCCGGTGCGCCTCGGCGAACGTCGCCCGCAACCCGTCCTCGTCGCCCGGGACCATGATGAAGCGCACCTGGCCGGGCATCAGGCAGTAGCTCCAGATCGCCGTGCCGGAGCGCCTGGCGGCGGCCGCGACCAGGGCCAGGTAGGCGCGGTAGTCGTCGTCGCCGAAGAACACCGGCTCGCGTCGGTTTCCCTGCTGGGTGACGTAATGGGCCTCTCCCGGAACCACCACCCGAGCCAGCCGCGCCATGCCTCGCCTCCGTCTTTGGCCGCTATGCAGGGAGGTGGGATAGCGCGAACTCCATACAGTGTCACCGAATTGCGTGTTGATCGCGCCGGAATCCAAGCTTGGCCGCGTTTGACCCCCTGGGACAGAAAAGCGGAGACGCGCCATGAAGCGCTTCGTAATCGGACTGGCGGCGGTGGCGATGAGCGCGGCCGCCTGGACCCAGGCGCCGGCCCAGGAGACCGGCGGCGGCGCGTCCGCGCCGTACCTGTGCACCCTGGGTATCGGCGATCCGCAATCCCCCCGCACCCAGGTCGTGACCGCCCAGCTCAGGACGGCAGACGCCTGCCGCAGCTGGGCCGTGGAGACCACCCACCTGGACCCTAGCGCCGGCGGCTATGAGCTGCTGGTCCACGAGGTGAGTGGCAAGATGGTGGTCCACCAGGTCTGCAACGTGAAGGGCCTGGCGATCTTCGGCAGCAGCCGTGCCGCCTTCTCGTGCAAGGACGTCGCGGCCTAGTTCTGTGATTGGGCCGCCGGGGTATTCCTGGTAGCCCGCTGGCAGCGAAGAAGGACGCGAAGATGTCGCCCACCGGCGGAGAGCTGGTCACCGAGACGCTCGACTACGACGGCGGCCGGCAGGTCACGGCCTACGTGCCGCCGCGACCGCCGCAGGCCGTGGTGTTCGCCGCCGACGGGCAGCTGATCCCCCAATGGGGCGAGTTTGTTGCGGCGGCGGGCGGGCCGCCGACGATGATCGTCGGCGTGCACCGGCTGGCGGACGAGACGCTGCGGCTGCACGAGTACTCGCCGGGGTTCGATCCGGAACGGTTCGCCGCCCATGAGCGGTTCTTCGTCGAGGATGTGCGCGCGTGGACCCGGTCGCGCTTCGGCGTCGCCCTGCCCAGCGAGCGCACCGCGGTGTTCGGCGTCTCGGCCGGCGGAGAGCTGGCGCTCGCCCTGGGGCTTCGGCGCCCGGACGTCTACGGCGCGCTGTTCTGCGCCTCGCCGGGCGCCGGCTACCGGCCGCCGGCCGTGATGCCGAGCCCGCTGCCGCGCGCCTACCTCGTCGGCGGAACCGAGGAGCCGTTCTTCCTCGAGAACGCGGCCCGGTGGGCGGACGCGCTGCGCGCCGCCGGCGCGGACGTGGTGATGACCGAGCGGCCGGGAACGCACGGCGGCCCGTTCTGGCGCGCCGAGTTACCGCTCATGGTCGCCTGGGCGTTCGGGTCACGGTGACGCTGCACGCAATGGCGCCGCCGCGCCTGCCAGGTCTCCTGCAACCGTTTCCGACCCGGGCCGGGATGTGCGCCGGGATGTGCGCCGTTGGCGGGCACGCAGGCGGCCCTGCCGGGGATGCGGGCGAAGCGGTGGGGGCGGATCGGTAGGCAACGGCTACATGACTGGTCAGACCATCTTCGTGAACGGCGGCTCGCTGTTTTCCTGAGCCGCCGCGCGCCCGCGCCGCGGCGCCTTCAGCCGAGGATCGCGGCGTCTGCGTGGCTCTGCAGCGCCGCTTCGGCGTGGCGGGCGTAGACGAGGGCGGCGATGAAGCCCACCACCGCCAGGGCGATCAGCGCCAGGCCCAGAGGGCGCGACACGTGCAGGAAGGTGCGGCCGAAGACGTAGGCGCCGAGACCGACGATGCCGGTCCAGGCGACCGCCCCGACCGCGTTGTAGAGCACGAAGCGCGACCACTGCATGCGGTTGACGCCGGCGAGCAGGCCCTCGAAGGCCCGCAGGAAGGCCACGAAGCGGCCAAGGAAGACGATCTTCGCGCCGTGGCGCAGGAACAGGTACTGGCCCAGCCGCTGCCGCGGCGCCGTCAGGCCGACATAGCCGCCGTAGCGCGCCAGCAGCGGCAGTCCGGCGCTGCGGCCGACGAGGTAGCCGACGCAGGTTCCGGCGAACGCCGCCAGCGCTCCCACGGCCAGCACCCCGGCGATCTCCAGCCGGTGGGTGCGGGCCGCGAACAGGGCTCCGGCGATCAGGATGCCTTCGCCCGGCACGGGGATGCCGATGCTTTCGATGAAGAGCAGGGTGAAGACCGCCGCATAGCCGTAGCTGGCCACGAGCGGAACCAGTTGGTGCATGGGCCCGGCGCGTAGGGGATTTGTCCTAAGATGTCATGTAGCCAGCGAGGGCCCGGCCGCCAGTGCCGAAACATGCCGAAACGGCGTCGGCGGTCGGTTTTCGCAGCAGGAAGGGCAGGGGCTGGGACCGACGGAGGGGGAATCGGGCGGCCGGGCCGGTGTCGCGGCGAGCCCGACCCGCGTATGGTGGGCGCCCAGCGGAGGAGACGCCATGCCCGCATCCCCTAGTCCACGCCAGGTCGTCGAAGCCCTGATGCAGGGCATCTCGGCGGAGGCGTGGGCCGACCTCGACGCCTGGTATGCCGAGGATGCGGTGGTCGAGTATCCGTTCGGGCTGCCGGCGCCGACGCGGCTGGAGGGCCGCGAGGCGATCCGCAAGTACTTCGCGGCCGCCGCGAGGCTGCCGCTGAAGCTGCGGGCGCAGGGCATGGTGGTGCACGAGACGGCCGACCCCGAGGTGGTGGTGGCCGAATGGGACTACGACGGGCTGGTGACCACGACCGGCCGCGCCTTCCAGGTGGCGAACATCCAGGTGTCGCGGGTGCGCGGCGGCAAGATCGTCGCCTCGCGCGACTACCACAACCACGCCGTCCTGGCCGAGGTGATGGGCCGGCTCCCCGCCGTCGTCACCGCCCTCGCCGATGCGGCCCAGCCTGGGTAGGGCGCCCGCGCTCCGAGGTGCTGACTTTTTTCGTCCCCCTTGTCGGCGCGGCCCGGGCTCGTGCGTCCTGCGGTCGGATACTGGTCACTGGAGGGGGCGATGGCCCGATCGATGCGAACCGACGCCGCGGCGTGGCTGCTGGGCGCCGTGCTTGCGGCCTGGCTCGGCGCCGCACCGGCGCTGGCGGCCGCGCCGAGCTATCCGGAGCGGGCGCCGATGTCGGCCTACCAGATGAGCCGCGACGACGAGATCGCGCTGGCCCGCAGCGCCGCGCCGCCGTCGATCGGCGACAAGGCCGAGGTCATGGTCCTGGGCGCGGCCGGCTACGACGTCGCCGCGAAAGGGACCAACGGCTTCGTCTGCATGGTCCAGCGCAGCTGGGCCAACGAGATCGACAACGCCGAATTCTGGAACCCGAAGGTGCGCGGCCCGCTGTGCTTCAACCCCGCCGCGGCCCGCTCGGTGATGCCGACCTACCTGGAGCGCACCCGCTGGGTGCTGGCGGGCGCGTCGCGGGCCGAGATCCTGCGGCGCACCAGGGCGGCCATCGCCTCCGGCCGCATCGGCCCGCCTGAGAACGGGTCGATGAGCTACATGCTGGCCAAGGGCGGCTACCTGGGCGACGGCGCCGGCGGCCACTGGCATCCGCACCTGATGTTCTTCGTGCCGCGCGGCGCGAACGGCGAGCCGCCGGACTGGGGCGCCAACCTGCCCGGCTCGCCGGTGCTGAGCCCCGGCCCCGGCCACGAGCCGTCCGCGCTCTACTTCGTGCCGCTGCCCAAGTGGTCGGACGGGACGCCGGCGGACAGCATGTGACGGTCGCGGCGCCGGCTCAGCTTGAGCTGGCCGCCGATCCCGCCGTCGCCCACGGCGCCTGGCTCGCGGGCGGCAGCGCCAGCGCCCACTCGCTGAGCGTGGCCGCGAACAGCTGCGGGTCCTGGGAGTGCATCGCGTGGCCCATCTGCGGGAACGAGCGGTAGTCGAAAGGCTGGCCGGCAGCCTCGACCAGCTCGCGCACCCGGCCGGCCTGCAGGTCGCTGATCGCGCCGAGGCAGAAGCCCTTCGTTTCGTCCCAGTGGCGGAAGTGGTGGGTGAGCAGCACCGGGACCTTCACCGCCGCAAGCATGCGGCCATGGTCGCAGCTGGCGCCGACCGAGCCGGTCCAGAAGGCGCGGCCCCACTCCGGGTCGTACTCCTTGAGGCTCTGCGGCGGCTCATCCGGCGGCTGGAAGCCGGTCAGCCACGGCGGCAGCTCCTCGGCGGCGTTGGCGGCCATGCCGGCCCAGTTGCCCACGCTCCACTGGTCGCCGAGGTATTTTGCCCACATCGCGAAGATCGGCCCGACGGCGTGGCGGATCGAGTGGCCGCACGCGGGCGTGGTCTCGGAGGCGAAGAGCGGCGGGTCTTCGTAGCAGGCGGCGCGGACCAGGCCTGGCGGCGCGTAGGCCGACAGCCACGCCGCCAGCACGCCGCCGGACGACAGGCCGCTGACCACCGCCGGGCGGCCGATGACGCCCTGGATGAAGCGCACCAGGTCGCCGCCCATGTTGTCGAGCGTGTAACGGCCCGGCGTGCGGCCTGACCGCCCCTGGCCGCGCAGGTCGACGGCGAACACCTGGAAGCGGTCCTTCAGCAGGTCGATCGCCGCCTCGTAGCCCCACCAGGACTCGGTCTGGGCCGGGATCAGCAGCAGCGCCGGCGAGGCGGCCTCGCCCGCGGCCGCGTAGTTGAGCCGCAGCTCACCGGTGTCGAACAGCTGCTCCGGATAGCGGTGGGCGACGTAGGTCTCGTCGGGATTGTGAGGTCCGTAGCGGCCGGCCATGCCGTCGTCTCCTGCCTTGAGGGATCGCCGCATCGTCGCCAGCGCCGGCGGCGGCCGCAAGGGGCGCTATAGTTCCAGCCCTGCCAGCCGCTCGCTGAGCCGGGCGGCGGCGGTGTGGTCGGGGCCGAGGTCCATGGCCAGGGCCGCGGCCCAGAGCTCGCGGGTCAGGGCGGCGAGTGGGGCGGAGACGCCGCCGTCGCGGGCGAGGCCCAACGCGATGGTCAGGTCCTTGACCATCAGGTCGAGGCCGAAGCCGGAGTCGAAGGCGCGCGACAGCACGAACGGCTTCAGCTTCTTCTGGGTGGAGTTGTTGACGCCGGTGGAGGCGTTCAGCACGTCGACCATCACCGCCGGGTCGAGGCCGAAGCGCTTGCCGATCAGCAGCGCCTCGACGCTGACCAGGAAGCCGGCGGCCGAGACCAGGTTGTTCAGCGCCTTCATGGCGTGGGCGCTGCCGACCGCGCCGGTGCGCAACAGGCTGGTCCCCATGGCGCGCAGGATCGGCTCGGCCCGCGCCGCCGCGGCGTCCGGGCCGCCGACCATGATCGCCAGCTCGCCGGTGAGCGCCCGGGCGACGCCGCCGCTGACCGGCGCGTCGATCAGCTCGCCGCCGGCCGCCGCGACCTCGGCCGCCAGCGCCTGTGTCGCCGCCGGCTCGCCCGAGCTCATCTCGATCACCAGCGCGCCGGACCGCAATCCCGCCAGCGCCCCGTCCGGCCCGCGCAGCACCTCGGCGACGACGGCGCTGGTCGGCAGCATGGTGATCGTCACCTCGCTCGCCGCCGCCAGCTCGCGCGCCGAGGCCGCCGCGCTGGCGGGATGCGCGGCCAGGAACCGCTCGCTGGCGGCGGCCGCGGCGTCCAGCACGGTCAGCGCATGGCCGGCCGCCGCCAGCCGCGCGGCCATCGGCGCGCCCATGCGCCCGAGGCCGATGAAGCCGATCTCGGTCACGCAGGCCCGCCCGCCGCGAGCTCCAGCGCGCCGGCCTCCTCCAGCGCCGCCTTGGCCGCACGGAACGCCTCCAGGCCGGCGGGGATGCCGCAGTAGACGGTGGCGTGCAGCAGCGCCTCCTGGATCTCAGCGACGCTGAGGCCGTTGGCGAGCGCACCCTTCACGTGCAGCTTCAGCTCGGTCGGCTTGCCGAGCGCGGTGAGCATGGCGAGGTTGATCAGGCTGCGCTCGCGCCGCCCAAGGCCGGGCCGGGTCCAGGCCGCGCCCCAGCACCACTCGGTGGTCATCCGCTGGAACGGGGCCATGAAGTCGCCCGCCTGGGCCATCGAGCGGTCGACATAGTCGGCCCCCAGCACCTCGCGCCGCACCTTCATGCCGGCCTCGAACAACTCGTCGTTCATGCGCTCGCTCCCGCGGCTTGCTTGCTGGCCCGCAGGGATAGCAGGGCGCGGGCGGCTTGGTCAGACGCTGCGTGGGCGCCATTGCGACGTGGGGCTACGGCGCGGGTGCGACTCGCGGTCCAACTCCGGTCCAACACGGGGGCGAGCGGAGGCGCGAGGTGGGCGGACGGCTGGCGGGCAAGACCTGCGTGATGACGGCGGCGGGCCAGGGGATCGGCCGGGCGGCGGCCGAGCGCTTCGCCGAGGAAGGCGCGCGGGTGGTGGCCACCGACATCAACGCGGGCGCGCTCGCCACGCTGGCCGGCGTCGAGGCGCGCCGCCTGGACGTCACCGACGCGGACGCGATCGCGGCGCTGTTCGCCGAGCTCGGCCCCGTCGACGCGCTCTTCAACTGCGCCGGCCACGTGCACCAGGGCACGATCCTCGACTGCGCCGACGCCGACTGGCGCTCTTCGTGGGACCTCAACGTCACCGCCATGTTCCACGCCTGCAAGGCGGCCATTCCGGGCATGCTGGCGCGCGGCGCGGGCTCGATCGTCAACATGTCGTCGGTGGCGTCCAGCCTGAAGGGCGTGCCGAACCGCTTCGCCTACGGGGTCACCAAGGCGGCGGTGATCGGGCTGACCCGCTCGATCGCGGCGGACTTCGTCGGCCGCGGGGTGCGCTGCAACGCCATCTGCCCGGGCACCGTGGAGACGCCGTCGCTGGCCGAGCGGATGGCGGCGCTGGGCGGCGACCCGGCGGCGGTGCGCCGGAGCTTCGTCGAGCGCCAGCCGATGCGGCGCCTGGGCACGGCGCGCGAGATCGCCGACCTGGCGGTGTACCTGGCTTCGGACGAGAGCAGCTTCACCACGGGCGCCGTGCACGTGATCGACGGCGGGTGGAGCGGTTGAGGTCGCTCCTCACCCGCACCGAAGAGTGCGGGGGAGGTGGATCGGCGCGCTGCAAGCGCGACGAGACGAAGGGGCGCAAGGTGGCGTCAACGGAAACCGGCTGAGGGAGTGAGCGCGGCCTTGCGCCCCTTCGTCAGCCCCGCTCCGCGGGTCTGCCACCTCCCCTGAACCCTTCGGTTCGAGGGAGGAGCAACTACAGCGTCGGGTCGTCCCCGACCTGCACCAGCATCTTGCCGAAGTTGTCGCCGCGCAGCATCTCGGCGAAGCAGGTGGGGATGGTCTCCAGGCCCTGGCGGATGTCCTCGCGGTATTTGAGCTTGCCCGCGGCCACCAGCGGGGCGACGTAGGCCAGCATCTCGTCGTGGTGGTCCGCCGCGAAGTCGCCGACGAAGAGGTTCTTCACCACCACGCCGCGGTCCTGCAGCACCGGGCCGGCGGTCTTCATCAGCTCGGCGCGGGAATCCTGGCCCTCGTCGTCGCCGTAGTGGGCGATGAGGCCGCAGATCGTCTCCCGCGCGCCGCGGTTGAACAGCGGCAGCACCGCCTCGAACACCTTGCCGCCGACGTTCTCGAAATAGACGTCGATCCCGGCCGGGCAGGCGGCGGCGAGGTCGGCCGGCAGCGTGGGCGACAGGTGCGAGACGCAGGCGTCGAAGCCCAGCTCGTCCACCACGTAGCGGCACTTGGCCTCGCGCCCGGCGATGCCCACCACCCGCGCGCCGCGCAGTTTCGCCAGCTGCCCGGCGATCTGGCCGACGCCGCCGGACGCGGCCGACACCGCCACGGTCTCGCCCGGCTTCGGGGCCGCCATCAGGTCCATGCCGGCGTAGGCGGTCAGCCCCAGCATGCCGAGCACGCCGACCGCCTGCGAGATGCGCCCCTGCGCCGGGTCGAGCTTGCGCGGGACCATGTAGGCCGGCCGCCAGACGCCCTCGCCCATCAGCGCGTGCTCGGCCCAGCCGGCGGTGTTGAAGACGAGGTCGCCGGGCGCGAAGCCGTCCATGCGGCTCTCGACAACTTGAGAGACCGTGCGCGCGTGGCAGGGAACGCCGGCCGGCTCGGTGCGGCGGCGCTTGTAGCCCCACTGGTAGGGATCGAGGGAGACGTAGATGGTCCGCGTCAGCGCCTGGCCAGGGCCGGGCGAGGGGATCTCGCCTTCGTTGAGCACGAAGGTGTCCGGCTGCGGCCGGCTCGGCACGGGCCCGTCGGCCAGGGTCCAGTATCGGTTCGCCGCCATGTTCGTCTCCTCAAGCTTCGGGCGTGCGATCCCCTCACCCTCCCACGCCCTGACGGGCGCGGGCCCCTCCCTCTCCCTATGGGAGAGGTCAAGAACACCTCTCCCCTAGGGAGAGGGAGGGGCCCATTGCGAAGCAATGGGAGGGTGAGGGGATCGCCCATCAGAAGTCTAGCGCGCAATAACTCAGGCGAGGCCG
>DASXEN010000200.1:0-10949 GCA_036490095.1 Caulobacteraceae bacterium | reverse complement strand
GGTGCAAAACCGAACAGGTCCGCGCTACACTCTGTCTGCATCGGGGAACACCTCTGCGGAGGGCAAGTCTTTGTCGCAGAAGTATTTTCCCAGATTCAGAGCCCCGATGCACCTAGCCGCGTGAGAAATACGGGTTAAGCCCGCAACGGCGTAACCCCTGACCTTCCCACGATGCTGACGCATCGCGGGCCCCTTCCTCTCCCTGCGGGAGAGGTGAAGGAAGGCGCAGCTTCGAAGACCTCTCCCATCGGGAGAGGGAGGGGCCCGACCGCGAAGCGGTTGGGAGGGTGAGGGGATCGGGCGGGGGACGCCAGGCCCGCGTCAGTCCAGCTTCGCCGGCTCGATCGTCACGCTCTCGCCGCAGCCGCAGGCGTCGGTCTGGTTGGGGTTGTTGAAGGTGAACTTGGCGGAGAGCTTGGTCACCTCGTAGTCGATCTCGGCGCCGATCAGGAACAGCACCGCCTTGGAGTCGACGACGATGCTGACGCCCTTGTCCTCGACCACCTCGTCGAGCGGCGCGGGGGCTTCGGCGTACTCCAGCAGGTACTCCTGCCCGGCGCAGCCGCCGTTCTTCACGCCGACCCGCAGGTAGGGCTTCTCGCCCCTGGCCATCAGCTCCTTGACGCGCGCGGCGGCGGCGTCGGTCAGGGTGACGACCTTGGGGCGCGGGCGGCGGGCGCGGGGCTGGACGGCGGTTTCCATGGCTTTGAATGTAGGGTCAGAACATGTTGAGTTCGAGTTTCGCCTCGTCGGACATCAGCGAGGGATCCCACGGCGGGTCGAACACCAGGTTGACGGCGCAGGACTTGACCTCGGGAATGGTCAGCACCGCCTCCTCCACCCAGCCGGGCATGTCGCCGGCCACCGGGCAGCCGGGCGCGTTCAGGGTCATGTCGATGACCACGTCCTTCGTGTCGGAGACGTCGACCTTGTAGATCAGGCCGAGCTCGTAGATGTCGACCGGGATCTCCGGGTCGAACACCGTCTTCAGCTTCTCCACCAGCTGGTCGGTCAGCGCGTCGAGCTCGGCCTGGCTGAGCGCCGAGGCGGGGACCGGCGTGGCGGCGGTTTCGGGCGTGAGGCTGGCGTCGTCCATCAACTGAAAAAGGTCCTGGTCTTTTCGAGGGCGGCGACGAACGAGTCGGCCTCCTCGAGGGTGTTATATAGGGCGAAAGAGGCGCGGGCGCTGGAGGTGAGGCCGAAGCGGGCGAGCAGCGGCTCGGCGCAGTGGGTGCCGGCGCGAACGGCGACGCCATAGCGGTCGAGGATCTGCGCCACGTCGTGGGCGTGGGCGCCTTCCATGGTGAAGCTGAAGATGGCCCCCTTGCCTGGCGCGCGGCCGATCTCGCTCACCCAGTTGGCGCCGTTCAGCCGCGCCTTCACCCGCTCGTAGAGGGCGTGCTCGTGGGCGGCGACGGCGTCGCGGTCGAGGCCTGCCAGCCACTCGATCGCCGCCGAGAGGCCGATCGCCTCCAGGATCGGCGGCGTGCCGGCCTCGAACCGGTGCGGCGGGTCGGCGTAGGTGATCGCATCCAGCGTCACCTGGCCGATCATCTCGCCGCCGCCCTGGTAGGGGGGCAGCGCCGCCAGCCGTTCGGCCTTGCCGTAGAGCACGCCGATGCCGGTCGGCCCGTAGAGCTTGTGGCCGGAGAAGGCGTAGAAGTCGGCGCCCAGCGCCTGCACGTCGACCGTTGCGTGGACCACCGCCTGGGCGCCGTCGATCAGCGTCGCCGCCCCGGCCGCCTGCGCCTCGGCGATGATCTCCGCCACCGGGTTGATAGTCCCAAGCACGTTCGACATGTGGCTGACGGCCACCATCTTCGTCTTCGGGCCGAGCAGGTTGCGGTAGGCGGCCAGGTCCAGCTCGCCGGCGTCGCTGATCGGGATGAACTTCAGCACCACGCCGTGGCGCTCGCGCAGCAGGTGCCAGGGCACGATGTTGGCGTGGTGCTCCATCACCGAGAGGATCACCTCGTCGCCGGCCCGCAGCGACTGGCCGAACGAGGACGCCACCAGGTTGATGGCCTCGGTGGTCCCCTTGGTGAAGACGATCTCCGCGGCGCTGGCGGCGTTGATCAGACCGCGGGCATTTTCCCGGGCTTTTTCATAGGCTTCGGTGGTTTCGTTGGCGAGCGTGTGGAGGCCGCGGTGGACATTGGCGTAGCTGGTCTCCATCGCCCGCGACATCGCCTCGATCACGGCCTTGGGCTTCTGCGCCGAGGCCGCGCTGTCGAGATAGACCAGCGGCCGCCCGTTCACCTGCCGCTGCAGGATCGGGAACTCGCGGCGAGCGGCCTGTACATCGAAGGCCATCACAACACCCCCCCCAATCCCCGCTCATCCCGGCGAAAGCCGGGACCCAGGCAGGAAGGAGTTGAAGGGGAACCACGAAAAACACGAAAAGCACGAACGGGCTGTGGGCTGCTCGAAGCGCGGCGCCCTTCGCGTGCGTCTCGTTCGTGCTTTTCGTGTTTTTCGTGGTTCAAACCATGTGACATCGCGGCCGGCCCGTAAGCCTGCCTGGGTCCCGCCTTTCGCCGGGATGAGCGGGATTGAAGCGGCGCAGTCATGCGCTTGCTCCCAGCCTCTCCGCCACCCAGGCGCGGACCACCTCGCGGGCGCCTTCGTGGTCGATGCGGTCGACCACTTCGCCGACGAAAGCCTCGGTCAGCATCGCCCGCGCCTCGGCTTCCGGGATGCCGCGCTGGCCGGCATAGAACAGCGCCTCCTCGTCCAGCGCGCCGACCGTGTTGCCGTGGGCGCAGGCGACGTCGTCGGCGAAGATCTCCAGCTCCGGCTTGGCGTCGACCTCGGCGCGCTCTGAGAGGATCAGCGCGTGGTGGCCCATGCGCGCGTCGGTCTGGTCCGCGCCCTCGGCGACCACGATGCGGCCCTGGAAGACCCCGCGCGCCTGGTCCTGCGCCACCCCCTTGGTCAGCTGCTCGGTCGAGCCGCCCGGCGCGGCGTGGGTGACGACCGTGGTGATGTCGGCATGGCGACGGCCCGCCAGCAGGTAGATCCCGTCGAGCCGCGCCGAGGCGCCGCCGCCGCGGTGGTCGACGCGGGTCTCGATCCGCTGGCGGCGCGCGCCGGAGGCGACCACCGTCTGCGTGAAGCGCGCGCCAGGCGCCAGCCGCACCTCGCAGCGCGACACCGACACCGCGTCCTCCGGCTCGTCGCAGAGCACGATCCGCTGCAGCACGCCGCCCTCGCCGACGTCGATGGAGAAGTCGATCTCCGACAGGTAGGCGCCCTGCCCTTCGTAGGTCTCCAGGATGGTCATGTGGCCGGCGCCGACATCGATCCGCGGCGTGGCCGCGTGCGCCCCGGCGCCGGCGCCGATGAAGCGCAGCGCCAGCACGCCCGCCGTTCCGCCCATGAACACCTGGGTCGTGCGCCGCCCGTTGGCGATCACCACCCGCTGGTCGGCGAGGTGGTCGAACGGCCCAGGCGCAGGTGCGGCCTCCAGCGCCGCCGACGGCGCCGGCAGCTCGCGGATCAGGCCGCGCAGGTCGGTCCAATGCCAGTCCTCGTCGCGGCGCGACGGCAGCTCGGCGAGGTCGCCGGTCTCGATGGCCTTGGCCAGGCTCATGACAAGCGCCTCATGCGGGCTCCACGGCGTACTTGTCGTAGCCCTCGCGCTCCAGCTCGTGCGCCAGCTCCGGCCCGCCCGAGGCGACGATGCGGCCGGCGGCCAGCACGTGCACCCGGTCGGGCCGGATGTGGTCCAGCAGGCGCTGGTAGTGGGTGATCACCAGCATCGCCCGGTCCGGCGCGCGCATGGCGTTGACCCCCTCGGCGACGATCCGCAGCGCGTCGATGTCGAGCCCGGAATCGGTCTCGTCGAGGATGGCGAGGCGCGGGGCCAGCACCGCCATCTGCAATATCTCCATCCGCTTCTTCTCGCCGCCGGAGAAGCCGACGTTCAGCGCCCGGCGCAGCATCTCGGGGTCGATCTTCAGCGCCGCCGCCCGCTCGCGGATCAGCTTCAGGAACGCCGGCGCCGCCACCTCCGGCTCGCCGCGCGCCTTGTGCTGGGCGTTGAGCGCGGTGCGCAGGAAGGTCATCGCCGGCACGCCGGGAATCTCGATCGGATACTGGAACGAGAGGAACACGCCCCTGGCCGCGCGCTCGGATGGGGTCAGCGCCAGCAGGTCCGCGCCGTCCAGCGTCGCCGAGCCGCCGGTCACCTCGTAGCCGTCGCGGCCGGTGAGCACGTAGCTGAGCGTCGACTTGCCGGCCCCGTTCGGTCCCATGATGGCGTGCACCTCGCCCGCCGGCAGCTCCAGCGAGAGCCCGGAGAGCATCGGTTTGCCGTCGATCGAGGCGCTGAGGTTGTTGATGGAAAGCATTGAGGTCACGAGACTCTCTCGGAGAAGGCGTAGCCCCTCACCCTCCCGCGCCCTGGCGGGCGCAGGCCCCTCCCTCTCCCTGTGGGAGAGGTAAAGAGCGGCAACACCTCTCCCGTAGGGAGAGGGAGGGGCCCATCGCGCAGCGATGGGAGGGTGAGGGGTTCGGGTCTGGCAATCACGGCAGCGGCCTCAGGAATTCCAGCCGATTGCCGAAGGGGTCGTGGATGTAGATGCGCTCGTGGCCCTCGAGCAGGTCGTCGTCGACCACCTGGTAGCCGGCGACGCGGGCGCGGGCGGCGAGGCCGGGCACGTCGTCGACGCGGAAGGCGATGTGCGCCTTCTTCGCCGGGCTGAATGGCTCCTCGACGCCGCAGTGCAGCTTCACCGCGTCGCTCTCGAACCAGCAGCCGCCGCGCTTGGCGAGCTCAGCCGGCTTCGGTTGCTCGGGCAGGCCCAGCAGCGCTTCGTAGAACGCCCGCGCCTTCGCCTCCCCGCCTTTAGGGATGGCGACCTGCGCGTGATCGATGGCCTGGAGGGTCATAGTCCTCCCCCTACGGGTGAGGAAAACATCACCCCACGCTCCCTTCCAGGGAGATGGCCACCAGCTTCTGCGCTTCCACCGCGAATTCCATCGGCAGCTCCTGCAGCACCTCCTTGACGAAGCCGTTGACCAGCAGCTGCACCGCCTCCTCCTCGGAGAGCCCGCGCTGCATGGCGTAGAACAGCTGGTCCTCGGAGAGGCGGGTGGTGGTGGCCTCGTGCTCGAACTTGGCCGAGCCGTTGCGCGCCTCGATGTAGGGCGTGGTGTGGGCCGCGCAGTGCTTGCCGATGAGCAGCGAGTCGCACTGGGTGAAGTTGCGGGCGCCCTTGGCCCGCGGATGGGCCGAGACCAGGCCGCGGTAGGTGTTGGATGAGTGACCGGCGCTGATGCCCTTGGAGATGATCCGCGAGCGGGTGTTGGCGCCCAGGTGGATCATCTTGGTGCCGGTGTCGGCCTGCTGGCGGTTGTTGGTGATGGCGATCGAGTAGAATTCGCCGGAGGAGCCCTCGCCCTTCAAGAGGCAGGACGGATACTTCCAGGTGATGGCCGAGCCGGTCTCGACCTGGGTCCACGACACCTTGGAGCGGTCGCCGCGGCAGTCGGCGCGCTTGGTGACGAAGTTGTAGATGCCGCCGCGGCCCTCGGCGTCGCCGGGGTACCAGTTCTGCACGGTCGAATACTTGATCTCGGCGTCGTCGAGCGCCACCAGCTCCACCACCGCCGCATGCAGCTGGTTCTCGTCGCGCATCGGCGCGGTGCAGCCTTCCAGGTAGGAGACGTAGGCGCCCGCATCGGCGATGATCAGGGTGCGTTCGAACTGGCCGGACTCGGCGGCGTTGATGCGGAAATAGGTCGAGAGCTCCATCGGGCAGCGCACGCCCGGCGGCACGTAGACGAAGCTGCCGTCGGAGAACACCGCGCTGTTCAGGCAGGCGAAGTAGTTGTCCGACACCGGCACCACCGAGCCCAGGTACTGGCGCACCAGATCGCCGTGCTCGCGGATCGCCTCGCTCATCGAGCAGAAGATCACCCCGGCCGCCGCCAGCTCCTTCTTGAAGGTGGTGACCACCGAGACGCTGTCGAACACCGCGTCGACCGCATACTTCGGCGCGCCGGCGACGCCCGCCAGCACCTCCTGCTCCTTCAGCGGGATGCCGAGCTTGGCGTAGGTGGCCAGCAGCTCCGGATCGACGTCGTCGAGGCTCTTCGGCCCGTCCTTCTGCTTCGGCGCGGCGTAGTAGTAGGCCTGCTGGTAGTCGATGCGCGGGAACTTCACCCGCGCCCAGGTCGGCTCCTCCAGCGCCTGCCAGCGCTGGAAGGCGCCGAGCCGCCATTCCAGCATCCACTCCGGCTCGTCCTTCTGAGCCGAGATGTAGCGGATGGTGTCTTCCGAAAGGCCCCTCGGCGCGAGCTCCTGGGCGATGTCGGTGACGAAGCCGTGCTTGTAGCGCTCCAGCGTCTCGACGTGCTCGATGGTCTGCTTGGCGGCGGGCATCGCTTACATCCTCACGCCGGAACCGCGGCCGGCCGGCGCGCGGCGTGGCGCGCCTGGGCTTCCAGCCAGGCCTCGCCGCAGCGCGCCCAGTCGGCCGGCGTCGTCGCCCAGCCGCCGCTGACGCGGACGACGAAGGTGGCGAGGTCCGGCCGGCCCATCGCCTCGACCACCCCGCTGGGCTTGACCTTGCCGGACGAGCAGGCGGCGCCGGCGCTGACCATCACGCCGGCCAGGTCCAGCCCCATCACCTGCAGCTCCGAGCCGAAGCCCGGCGCGGCGAAGCACAGTGTCTGCGGCAGGCGCGGCGCGCCCTCGCCGATCACCACGGCGCCGGCGGCCTTCACCGTCTGCGCCAGCCGGTCGCGATCTGCCGCCAGCCTGGCGAACTCGCCGAGGTCTCTCGCGGCGGCCTTCGCGGCCGCGCCGAAGCCGGCGATGCCCGGCACATTCTCCGTCCCGGCGCGGCGACCGCGCTCCTGGCCGCCGCCGTGCAGGCGCCGCGACAGCGTCGCGGTGGGCGCGGCGACCAGCGCGCCGACGCCCTGCGGCCCGCCGAGCTTGTGGGCCGAGAGCGCCAGGGTGTCGGCGCCCAGCGCCTCGAAATCGAGGGCGATCTTGCCGGCCGCCTGCACCGCGTCGACGTGCAGCCAGCCGCCTGAGCGGCGCACCACCTCGGCGGCTTCGGCGACCGGCTGGATGACGCCGGTCTCGTTGTTCGCCGCCATCAGGCAGACCAGCGCCCGCGGGCCGGCGCCCAGGCTGCGCACCAGCCACAGCACGTCGGCGACGCCATCGGCGTCCACCGGCCAGACATCGAGCGGCAGGCCAGTGGCTCGCGCCGTCTCGACCACCGCGTCGTGCTCGGTGGCGCCGATGATGATCCGCTCCACGCCCGCCAGCACCGCGCTCTCGATGGCCAGCGCGCTGGCCTCGGTGCCGCCGCTGAGAAAGGTGACGGCGGCGGGCCTCGCGCCGACCAGCGCCGCCACCTCGGCCCGCGCCGTCTCCACCATCGCCCTGGCCGCGCGTCCGGCCGCGTGCGCCGACGAGGGGTTGCCGCCCAGCTCCAGCGCGCGCGCCACCGCCTCGGCCGCTTCAGGCCGCACCTTGGCCGTGGCGTTGTAATCCAGATAGACGCTCACGCCGCCTCCGCCCGCGCGCGGCGCAGGTTGCCGCTCGCCACGTCGGCCAGTGACACGCTGGCGAGGTAGCTCCTGATCTGCCGGCCGGTCTCTTCCCAAAGGTCGTGGGTCAGGCAGCGGGCGCCGTCCTTCATGCAGCCCACCTTGCCGCCGCCGCAGCGGATCGCCCGCAGCGGCTCGTCGACCGCGATCACCACGTCGGCCACCGACGTCTCCGCCGCCGGCCGCGCCAGCCGATAGCCGCCGCCCGGGCCGCGGTGCGCGGTCACCAGGCCGCGCCGCCGCAGCCTGGCGAACAGCTGCTCCAGGTAGGCCTGGGAGATCTGCTGGCGCTCGGCGATCTCGGCCGCCGGCGCCGGCCGCTCGTCGCCGCGCCCGGCGAGATCGACCATGGCCATCACGGCATAGCGTCCCTTGGTCGAAAGCTGCATCGCCGCTCTATTTTCTCGCAATTGCAGGGCCGCTCTTGCTAAAAGCCGCCGCCCTCGCCGGGCGGGCCTTTCGCGTCGGCCCTCCGAGGGGCATGTAGGAAAACCAAGCGCCGCGGTCAACTATTGCGCGGTCACATCCGAAGGACGTCATGCCCGAAGTGGTTCTCACCGGCGCCGCCGGCCGGATCGAAGCCCAGTACTCGCCGCGCAAGGACGAGACCGCGCCGATCGCGCTGATCCTGCATCCGCACCCGAAGGCGGGCGGCCACATGAACAATCCGGTGGCGGTGCAACTCTTCCACCTGTTCATGCGGCGCGGCTTCTCGGTGCTGCGGTTCAACTTTCGCGGCGTCGGCCGCAGCCAGGGCGAGTTCGACGCCGGCATCGGCGAGCTGGCCGACGCGGCCACCGCGCTCGACTGGCTGCAATCGACCAATCCCACCGCCTCGCAGTGCTGGGTGGCCGGCTATTCGTTCGGCGCCTGGATCGGCATGCAGCTCCTGATGCGCCGGCCGGAGACCGACGGCTTCATCTCGGTCTCGCCGCCGACCAACACCTACGACTTCTCGTTCCTGGCCCCCTGCCCCGCCTCCGGCCTGATCCTGCACGGCTCGGCCGACACCATCACCCAGCCGATCGAGGTCGAGCGGGTGGTCTCCAAGCTGCGCACCCAGAAGGGCATCGTCATCGACTACGACCTGGTCGAGGGCGCCAATCACTTCTGGCAGAACCAGCTGCCGGAAGTGGAGCGCCGCGTCGGCGCCTACCTCGACCGGCGGCTGGCGGCGGAGCCGGCCTGAGGTGCAGGTCGCCGCGCCTAGGCGGGCGGCCTGAACCCGAATGAGATCGGTATGTGGGGCGCGGCTGCGGGCGTGCCGTCCACCGTCCATGGCTGCGCGCGCATGATCCGCGCAAGCTTGAGCGCCGCTTCGCCAAAGCCCTGGCCAAGCGGCGTCTCGGCGGCCACCACGCAATCGACGGGCCTGCCTTCGGCGCTGAGGATGCAGTCCAGCACGACGTGCCCCTGGATACCGGTGCGCGCAGCCTGCTTCGGATAGGCGCGCGCAAGCTGATCGGCGGTCGGCCGCTCCAGCCACAACGGGCGTGCCGGCGCCACGACCCGCGGCGGTGGCGGCGCCTGCGCCGACCCCGCGGTCGCCAAGCCCGCGCTTCCCAGCCCTGCGACCGCGAGCAAGGCCGCCGCCGCCCAGCCCCGCATGCTGTCCACGAACGCCCCCTTTTGCCGCGCTCATGGTTGGAGCACGGCGGCGGTCCAAAGGCGACTCCCGCAGGCGGTTGAAGCGAGGTATGTAGGGGCGTATGTAAGGGGCCATGGGCCACCTCAGCATCCGCGACCTGCAGAAGATCTCCGGCGAAGCGATCGAGAAGCTGCCGGGCGTCACCGCGATCACGTCCGGCGGCCGAACGATCGCGCTGCTCACGCCGCTGCGCAAGCCGGACCCAGAACGGCTCAGGGCCTGGGCGGAGAAGGTTGAAGCGATGGCGAAGGAGCGCGACCCGGCCGAGGACGAGCGGTTTCTCCTGGAAGTCGGCGCCGACCCGACCGATTGGTCGCTGGCGGCGGTGGAAAAGTTCAAGGCTGAGCTGAAGAAGGCTCGGTGAGGCCGCCACCTGCCGTCCTTGCGGTCGACGCCGCGATACTGATCTCGGCGCTGATCGGACGCAGCGCCGGCGCATTGCTCGACGTCGGGCGATACGTTCGGCTGGCGACGACCGACCGCGCGATGATCGAAGTCACCCGCCGCGTCGGGCTCGGGCTGAATCGCCCCGATCTCCTGGGCCCGCTGGATGTGCTCGTCGCCGACTTCGACGTCGTTGCGGTCGAAACGCTAGGGCCGCTGGTCGAAGCAGCGATAACGCTGCGAGAGGCCGTCGCGAGCCGCAATGGCTCGGCTAATGACGCACATATCCTGGCGCTCGCCTGGGAGCTGAACGCCGAGATCTGGAGCCATGATCGCGACTTCGCGGGGACAGGCGTGGCAACCTGGTCAACGGTCAATCTTGTGCGGGTCGTGACTCTGACGGAGTCCGGGATGGAGCCTACTAGCTAGCTCTAGCGGCCCGGGTTACCTACCGCGGCGCGTGTGGATGGTCGGGGGCGATGCGCTCCTCGGCGAGGTCGCGGGCGGCCTCGTCGGCGTCGCGGCCTTCGCTGACGGCGGCGATGCGCGGATCGGTCTGGGCGCCCACTGAGCCCGGCCGCGGGGCGGCGTTGACCCGCAGGTTGTTCTGCACGTGGCCGACGCCGCTGACCGCATCGGCGCAGTCCTCGGCCCGCCGCTTGGCGAAGCGGCTGGTCACCGTGCCGTTCAGCGTCACCTCGCCGCCGGCCACCGTCAGCTCGATGTCGGAGGCGTCGAGCAGCGGGTCGTCGGTCAGCCGGTCGCTGACGTCCTCGCGAATCCGCTCGTCGGAGCGCTTGTAGCCCTTCGGGCCGCGGCCGCGGTGCTCGCCGGCCGCCGCATCCCACTCGCGCCGGCGCTCGGCCGCGTGGTCGCCGAACCAGGAACGCACCTCGTCGCCGCCGCGATCGGCCCAACTGCGCGGCTCGTGCGGCACGCCTTCGTACGGCGCCGGCGTATAGCCGCCGCCCGCCCCGTAGCCGCCGGCCGCGCGGCCGTAGTCGGTGTAGGGACCGCCGACGTCACGCTCGACGTCCTCCAGCTCGCGGCGGCCGATCCGCTCGCGCCCCGGCGTCGGCTCGCGCCCTCCCGGCGGCTCTAGGCCCGGGCGGGTGAAGCGCCGCGCCGGCCCATAACCCGGGACGCCGCCGCTGAAGCCCTCGTACGATGCGCGGCCGGCCATGTCCTCGAAGTAGCGCCCGCTGGTGCCGAAATTGCCGGTCGCGGCGCTCGACATCATCCCGGTCGGGCCGATCCGCGGCGCGCGGCCGAAGCCGCGGTCGGCGTAGTAGGGCCCGTCATGCCGGCGCGGGGCCCGGTCGCGGTCCTCGTAGCGCTCGGTCTC
>DASXEN010000162.1:0-13835 GCA_036490095.1 Caulobacteraceae bacterium | reverse complement strand
GTCCCACTCGCCGCCGATGTCGACCTCGGTGGCGGGGGGCGTGTCGCTGGTGCGGGTCACCTGGGGCTCCGGCAGGGTGAGCTCGTCGGCCACGGCGGGGTCGTCGATCACCAGGGTGGCGGGGAAGAAGCGGTCGCCGACGATGCCGTGGGCGAGGGCGGCGCCGGGCAGGGCGAGCGTCGCGGCGGCGAGCGCGCCGGCGAGGCTGCACGATGTTTGGGATGGCATTGGGATGTCGCCTTTCGGGCCGTCGCCCGAGGAAGGCGCGCGGCCGCTTGGATCCGAGGGCGGCGCGGGAGGGCCGCGCCGGCGAAATGTCAGATCGAGGCGGCGGGCGGGCCGACGGCGGGCGGCGGCGGGGCGGCGAGGCCGCGGCCGGGCTGCTGGTCGACGGGGATGGGCGCAGGGGCGTCGGCATAGGCGAGGGTCGCCAGCGGGGCGGCGCCCGCCGCCAGCGTCGGCGGCGTCGGCGTCACGTGGCCGGCGAAGGCGCACGGATGGTCGTCGTGGCTCTTCGGCGGCTGGCCGGGCTGGGGCGGGGCTTCGCGCCCCATCGCGTGGCCGGTGCAGATCACCAGCTGGGCCGCGCCGCTCGCGTCCTGGGCCACCATCCAGCCGGCCGGCACGGCGAGGCGCAGCGCGAGCGCCAGCGCGACGAGCACCAGCCCGCCTCCCCGCCAGATATCGCCGACCCTCGTCCGCATGCGTCCTCCTTACCGCGCCTCAGACGCCGCCGCAGCCCGGTTTATTCCATGCGGGATTGACTTACCCGCCGATGCGCGAAGCTTGTTCGTCGCCGAGGGCCAAGGACCAGCGCATGATCAAGACCCGCGTCACCGAGATGCTCGGCATCGAGTATCCGATCGTCCAAGCGCCGATGGGCTGGATCGCCCGCGCGCAGCTGGCCTCGGCGGTGTCCAACGCCGGCGGGCTGGGGGTCATCGAGACCTCGTCGGGCGAGCTGGACGCGGTGCGCGAGGAGGTCGCCAAGATGCGGCGGCTCACCAGCAGGCCGTTCGGCGTCAACATCGCCCAGGCCTTCGTGCGCGACCCGGACATCGTCTCCTTCGTGGTCGACCAGGGGGTGAAGTTCGTCACCACCTCGGCCGGCGACCCGAACCGCTACTGCCAGGCGCTGAAGGATGCCGGGCTGACCGTGTTCCACGTGGTGCCGTCGCTGGCGGCGGCGCAGAAGGCGGTGGATGCGGGCGTCGACGGCCTGGTGGTCGAGGGCGGCGAGGGCGGCGGGTTCAAGAACTCGCGCGAGGTGGCCTCGATGGTGCTGCTGCCGCTGGTGTGCTCGCAGGTGAAGGTGCCGGTGATCGCCGCCGGCGGCATCGTCGACGGACGCAGCATGGCCGCGGCCTTCGCGCTCGGCGCCGAGGGCGTGCAGATGGGCACGCGGATGGTCTCGTCGGCCGAAAGCCCGGTGCATTCCAACTGGAAGGACGCGATCCTGGCGGCGCGCGAGACCGACACCGTCTTCCTCAACCGCTTCGGCCCCGGCCCGGCGCTGCGGGCGCTGCGCACCGGCAAGACCACCGAGTTCGAGAAGGCGCCGCCCGCCAACATCATGGGCGAGTTCGGCCACGCCAAGGACCTCTACTTCGGCGGCGACATGGAGGCCTCGATCGCGCTTTCGGGCCAGGTCGCGGGCCGCATCGACGAGGTCAAGCCGGTCGCCCAGGTGATCGCCGAGACCATCGCCGAGTTCGAGCAGGTCGCCGCTGACCTCGGCCGCCGCTACGGCGCCAAGGCCCCGGCGTGAAGGGCGACGGCGCAAGGGAGACCCAGCCATGAGCGCAGTTCAATACGACACGGCGTCGATGCAGGCGCTGCTGGCCAGGCAGAAGGCGGCGCAGCTGCGCGACGGGGCGCCGAGCGCGGAGACCCGGATCGAGCGGCTGGACCGCTGCATCGGCTTGCTGGTCGACAACCGCAAGGCCATCGAGGAGGCGCTCAACGCCGACTTCGGCGCCCGCTCGCCCGAGGCCACGGCGTTCACCGACGTGGCCTCGTCGATCGGGCCGCTGCAGCACGCCAAGGCCAGCCTGCGCCGCTGGATGAAGCCGGAGAAGCGCAAGCTGAGCCCGGCGCTGCTCGCCCTGTTCGGCGCCAAGGCCGAGGTGCGCTTCCAGCCCAAGGGGGTGGTGGGGGTGATCAGCCCCTGGAACTTCCCGGTCAACCTCACCTTCACGCCGCTGGCCGGCATCCTGGCGGCCGGCAACCGGGCGATGATCAAGCCGTCGGAATATACGCCGGCCACCTCCGAGCTGATGGCGACGATGTTCGCCGGCGCCTTCTCCGACGAGGAGGTCGCGGTGGTCACCGGCGGGCCGGAGCTTGGCCAGGCCTTCGCCGGCCTCGCCTTCGACCACCTGATCTTCACCGGCGGCACGGGCATCGCCAAGCAGGTGATGAAGGCCGCCGCCGAGAACCTGGTGCCGCTCACCCTCGAGCTTGGCGGCAAGAGCCCGGTGGTCCTCGGCCGTTCGGCCGACATGGCCACCGCCGCCGCGCGGATCATGAACGGCAAGACCCTGAACGCCGGCCAGATCTGCCTCGCGCCCGACTATGTGCTGGCGCCGAAGGAGCAGCTGGACGCCTTCGTCAGCGCGGCCGAGGGCGCGGTGAAGAAGATGTTCCCGACCCTCAAGGACAACCCCGACTACACCGCCATCATCGCCCAGCGGCACTACGACCGGATCATGGGCTACATCGACGACGCCCGGGCCAAGGGCGCGCGGATCGTCGAGCTGAAGCCGGACGGCGAGGACCTGACCCAGCAGGAGCACCGCAAGATCGCCCCGACGCTGATCATCGAGCCCACCGACGACATGAAGGTGATGCAGGAGGAGATCTTCGGCCCGGTGCTGCCGGTGAAGACCTACGCCGGCGGCGTCGGCGAGGCGATCGCCTACGTCAACGCCCACGACCGCCCGCTCGGCCTCTACTACTTCGGCGACGACGCCGCTGAGCGCGAGAAGGTGCTGGCCGAGACCACCTCGGGCGGCGCGACCGTCAACGACGTGATCTTCCACGTGGCGCAGGAGGAGCTGCCGTTCGGCGGCGTCGGCCCCTCCGGCATGGGCAGCTACCACGGCCACGACGGCTTCAAGGAATTCAGCCACAAGAAGTCGATCTACACCCAGCTGAAGAACGACATCGGCCCGCTCGCGGCGCTGCGCCCGCCCTACGGGCCGGGCATCCGCAAGTTCCTGGATGGGGCGATCAAGCGGTAAGAACACCTCTCCCATCGGGAGAGGGAGGGGCCCGACCGCGAAGCGGTTGGGAAGGTGAGGGGATCGCGCCTCACAGAATAGCGTGCGGATGGCGCGCGCCCATACATCAAAGGGGCCTATCGGTCGTTAACGCCGGATGGGCAGATAGGTGGCTTCCTCCTGCGGTCAAAACTCCCGACTGCGGTGCGAGCCAGGTTGCACCGGTAGCCGCAGTGGCGACGAGGGTAGGGATGTAGATTGGCCAGCTCGGAAGCTTGCTGCCGGCGGAGCTAGCCGTGGCAACCGAGGGCAGAAATCCCCACATACCAGGCTCACCCGAACGGGATTTTCGCCGAATCCGCTCCAGCTTGCGTTATCATTCCCGCCATGGCCCAGACCGCGCTCGCCAAGCCACCTGAAGCCGCCCCGGATTGGACGATCCCGCAGGATTGGCGCTCGTACACGCGAGGCGAGCACGCCATGTGGGACCGGCTGTTCGCGCGCCAGTCCGAGCTGCTGGTCGGCCGCGCCGTGCCGGCTTTCCTGAGCGGCCTCGACGTGCTGCATCTCTCCAAGCCCGGCATCCCCGACTTCGCCGAGCTGTCCGAGCGGCTGGGCAAGGCCACCGGCTGGAGCGTGATCGCCGTGCCCGGCCTGGTGCCGGACGAGGTGTTCTTCGAGCACCTGGCCAACCGGCGGTTCATCGCCGGCCGCTTCATCCGCCGGCCGGACCAGATCGACTACCTGCAGGAGCCGGACGTCTTCCACGACCTCTTCGGCCACGTGCCGCTGCTGGCCGACCCGGTGTTCGCCGACTACATGCAGGCCTACGGCGAGGGCGGCCTGCGTGCGGCGCGGCTGGGGGCGATCGAGCGGCTGGCGCGGCTCTATTGGCACACGGTGGAGTTCGGGCTGATCCAGACGGGCGAGGGCCTGCGCATCTACGGCTCGGGCATCGTCTCCAGCCACGGCGAAAGCCTCTATTCGCTGGAGTGCCCGAAGCCGCCGCGGATCGCCTTCGACATGCGGCGGGTGATGCGCACCCGCTACAAGATCGACGACTACCAGAGCGCCTACTTCGTCATCGACAGCTTCGAGGGCCTCTTGAAGCTGACCCTGGAGACCGACTTCGCGCCGCTTTACCGCGGGCTCGAATGCGAGCCTGATATCGAGCCCGGCGAGGTGATCCCCGCCGACCGCCTCATCACCCCACAGCCAGCGAGCCAGCCATGACCCGCGATCTCTTCGACAACCCGCTGGGCACGGATGGATTCGAGTTCGTCGAGTTCACCTCGCCCGAGCCGGAGCGGCTGCAACACCTGTTCGAGCTGATGGGCTTCGCTGCCGTCGGCCGCCACCGCTCGAAGCACGTGCTGCGCTTCGCGCAAGGGGACATCAACTTCATCCTCAACATGGAGCCGGCCGGTCAGCCGGCGGCGTTCCGTGCCGTACACGGACCATCGGCCAACGCCATGGCGTTCCGGGTCAAGGACGCCGGCAAGGCGCTGAAGCTGGCGGTGGAGCGCGGGGCCACACCCGTGAGCGGCCCGGTCGGGCCGATGGAGCTGAACATCCCGGCGATCGAGGGGATCGGCGGCTCCAACCTCTACCTGGTCGACCGCTACGGCGCCGAGGCGATCTACGACGTCGATTTCCGGCCGATCGACGGCGCGCCGAAGCGCGTCGAGGGGCGGGGCCTGACCTACATCGACCACCTGACCCACAACCTGCACCGCGGGCAGATGGATCACTGGCGCGACTACTACGAGCGCATCTTCAATTTCCGCGAGATCCGCTATTTCGACATCGAGGGCCAGCAGACCGGCCTGATCTCGCGGGCGATGACCAGTCCCGACGGCAAGATCCGCATCCCGCTGAACGAGAGCCAGGACGACCACTCGCAGATCGAGGAGTTCCTGCGCGACTATCGCGGCGAGGGCATCCAGCACATCGCCCTGGGGACGGACGACATCTTCCACTCGGTGGAGGCGATGCGCGAGGCCGGCGTGAAGTTCCAGGACACACCCGAGACCTATTACGAGCAGCTGGACGGCCGGGTGCCGGGCCACGGCGAGAGCCTGCAGCGGCTGCGCGCCGACCGCATCCTGCTCGATGGCGCGCCGACCGAGGGGCAGGGGCTGCTGCTGCAGATCTTCACCGAGAACATGATCGGCCCGATCTTCTTCGAGATGATCCAGCGCAAGGGCAACGAGGGCTTCGGCGAGGGCAACTTCAAGGCCCTGTTCGAGTCGATCGAGCTGGACCAGGTGCGCCGCGGCGTGCTGCCGGCGAAGGCGGGCGCTTAGGTGGCGCGCAACTGGATCCCGGTGCGCGGGGCTGAGGGCCGGCACTCGCGGCAGGCGCACGCCGACATGCCCGAAGGCACCTATGAGCGGGAGATGTCCAAGGAGGGGTTCTTCGGCCCGGCCGCCTTCTTCCACCACCGCCGCCCGCCGACCGGCTGGACCAGCTTCGAGGGGCCGCTCAGGCCCCGCGCCTTCGACCTCTCGGCCCTGAACGCGGCGCCGGCCTCGCCGTGGGACGCGCCGAAGGTGCTGACCAACGCGTCGCTGGAGCTGCGCTTCTGGAAGCTGGCCGCGCCGATGCCGGCGCTGGCCCGCAACGCCGACGGCGACACGCTGCTGTTCGTCCACCAGGGCGCCGGCGACCTCTTCTGCGATTTCGGCCACCTGGCGTTCGAGGCCGGCGACTACCTCTATCTGCCGCGCGGGACCATGTGGCGCCTCGCGCCCGAGGCGGCGGCCGCCTTCCTGGTCATCCAGGCGACCGGGACCCACTTCATGCTGCCCGAGCGCGGCGTCCTCGGCCCGCACGCCGTGTTCGACCCGGCCATGCTCGACACGCCGAAGATCGACGACGCGTTCAAAGGCCAGCCGGACGACGAGACCCGCGTCGAGGTGAAGAAGCGCGGGCAAGTCTCGGTAGTGACCTACCCCTACAATCCGCTCGACGCCGTCGGCTGGCATGGGGAGCTGTCGGCGGTGCGCCTCAACGTGCGCGACATCCGCCCGGTCTCCAGCCACCGCTACCACATCCCGCCGTCGGTCCACTCGACCTTCGTCTCGGACCGGTTCGTGGTCTGCACCTTCACCCCGCGCCCGTTCGAGACCGACCCCGGCGCGCTGAAGGTGCCGTTCTTCCACAACAACGACGACTACGACGAGGTGCTGTTCTACCACGCCGGCGACTTCTTCAGCCGCGACGACATCAAGCCGGGAATGCTGACCTTCCACCCCTCCGGCTTCACCCACGGGCCGCACCCGAAAGCGCTGAAGTCGATGCTGGTGCAGTCGAAGCCTGCCACCGACGAGTATGCCGTGATGATCGACGCCCGCGACCCGCTGGACGTCGCCGAGCCAGCCACCGCGGTCGAGAACAGGCGCTACGTGGAGAGCTGGAAGGGCGGCTAGAGCGCGTGAATCCTGGTGGAATTGGCCGGCCGAGATGTCCTTCTCCCCTTGCGGGAGAAGGTGTCGCCGGAGGCGACGGATGAGGGGTCGCGCCGAAGTCGGTGATTTGCGGGCTGAAGGCTAACCGCCAGCGTCCGTCGACCCCTCATCCGACCGCTTCGCGGCCACCTTCTCCCGCAAGGGGAGAAGAAGCCGTGAGCCGATTCCAGTCGAAACCAACCCGTTCTAGACGGCCGCTGAAGTCGGAAGCCGTGTCCGCCGGTGGCATTGTTCGACCGCTTTTCCCCGCGAAAGCGGGGACCCAGGCGTTTTATCGTCGGGCGCGAGGCTTTCAGAAAAAGCCTGGGCCCCCGCCTACGCCGGGGTGAGCGGGGGTGGTCCGCGACTCGATCGCGATCCAGACAACGCTTAAGTCTCACCCGCCGCGCACGATCCGGCGGCGCAGCAGGCGGTCGCGCCAGGCGTCGGCGTCCTCCACCAGCAGTTGGGCGGAGCGGCGGATCGTCGCCAGCGCCTGGTGGTAGGGGGCCGCGGCCGGGTCGCCGAGCCGGACTCTCAGCTTCTCGAACTCGCCCTGCACCAGGCGGCTGTGCTCGGCCAGCTCCTCGAAGCTGTTGGTGGCCTCCAGGGCGAGGCAGCCGGCGCCCACGGCGGGCGAGACGGCGCTGACCAGGGTGACAAGGCCGCCGAACCATTGCGGCGCCTTCCAGCCAGTGAGGGCGGCGACGGCGCTGAGCGCCAGGAAGCTGACCAGCGTGCCGATCAGCACCGCGAAGGCCCCGCCCTCCACCCGCCGCACCGACCGCTCGATGCGCTCGGCCACCAGGTGCTGGCGACCGTGATAGGCGACCTGGCTGTCGATCAGCCGCGCGGCCGCCGCGGCCAGCGCATCGTCGAAGCTGGCGCGGGTGACCCAGCCGCGCGCCGGCCCGACGGCGCGGATCAGCGCCCGGGCGCGCCACTCGGTCCAGTTGGGCGCTGGGTCGGCGTGGATGTCGGCGACGTCGAAGCCGAGCGGCCAGGTGGCGCAGGCCACCCGCAGGCGCTCGGCCAGCCGCCGTGCGTCGCTCCAGCGGCGGTGGCGCTGCGCGCGCCACGCCAGCCACGAGACGCCAAGGGCGAGCGCGCCGAGCAGGAACTCGGTGGAGGCGGCGACGACGTGGAAGTTCGGGAACCGCTCGTCGGGCATCATCGCGGGCAGCGCGCCGACGAACACCGCCAGCACGGCGATGCCGATCAGCAGCAACTGCTCGGAGCGGTGGATGCTGGCGAGGTAGCCGGCGCGCTCGCCCGCCTCGCGCGATTCGGCGCGCAGACGCCGGAAGCCCGGCTGCGCCTCGGCCGCCTGGGCGGTGCGCGAGGGCTCCGCCGACGCCGGGGGCACGCCGCTGGCGACGCGCTCGAACCAGCGGTGCGCGCGCCAGACGGTGCGGTCGAACAGCCGCTGCACCGCGCCGAAGAGGGTGGGCCGGTGCGGCAGCGGATCGCGCCGGTCGTAGTCGAGGCGCGCGGCCGTCTCCGCGTCGCTCGCCTGGTGCGGATCGCCGGGCGGCCGCAGCGCCGTCGCCAGCAGCGCCGCGAGCGCGCCGGCGTCGAACGGCGCGGCGATGCCGTCCAGCCCCGAGACCGCCTCGGCGGCGTCGGCGTGGTGATGGATGAGGGCCGGGTCGATCAGGCGCACGGGCGCCCGGCCCGGGAAGATCCAGACCACCGGCAGCTCGCGCTCCAGCGCCCGGCGCAGGGTGTCGTTGACGCCGCCGGCGCCCTTGCCCGGCTTGCCGTTCCACCAGGCGACCAGCACGTCGGCATGGCGGACGATCCAGCGGCCGACTTCCGCGTGCGCCTGTTCGCCCGCGAGTCCCAGGCTGGCGGCGTCGAAGCCGGTCCAGGCGCCGGCCGCGGGCGGCTCGCCGACGCGCGTGTCGGCCTCGCCCTTGGCCGGGTCGTCGGTGAAGGCCGCGCCCGCCGCGTCGCGGAACGGATAGACGGCGTGCGACTCGCCGAGCGCGGCGGCGTCCCAGGCGGCGGCCGCCAGCCGGTCGGTCCCGGGCGCGGCCCCGACCAGCAGCCGCAGCGTGCGGCCGGGGCCATAAGCCTGCGCAGCCTCCGAGCCGGCCGCCCGCCGGAACGCCTCGGCGACGCCCGCCAGCGCCTCGGCGATCAGCCGCCGGGCTTCGGACGCATCCTCGATGACGCGATGGCCGGTGAAGCCGACGCTCAGCGCCAGCGGCAATTGGTCCGGCCCGGGCGCGGGGTTGGGGTCCATGGCGCTGTTGTACGGGAGCCGGCGGCTGGGGTTAAGATCGGTCAAGCTGGAAGGGGGTTGAAGGGTAGGCAAATCCAAACGAGAGCAGCGCCGCAGGCGCAGGTTCTAGCCACGGAGGTCACGGAGAAGGCACGGAGTTCACGGTGGAGAACCTCTGTGTCCTCCGTGCCTTCTCCGTGACCTCCGTGGTGAAAGAGATCGCCTGCGCCGCGCTGCCGATCTCAGGCAAGCGGGCCTCTGCAACCTCCGACTGCCTGGGCATGCACCGGGATGAGCGGGGAATGGGGGCATCAGGAAGCGCGATCTACGGCGCCGGGTTGAACGCCTCGGGGAAGTGCTCGGGCTTCACCAGCACGCCGCCGGCCGCAAGGCCGACGTCGTAGAGGCTGGGGATCTGGCGCTCGTCGTCGAGGCGTGAGAGCCGCGGCAGCGCCTCGGCCGGCGGCGCGGCGTCGCCCAGGTTGGCCGCCAGCCAGTCCGCCTGCAGCGGCGCGTCGTAGCGCACGAAGGTCCACAAGGGGTCGCACGGCGGCGGGTGCATCGCGCCGATCTCGCTGTTGATGATCCAGGGTTGCGGCGAGGTTCCCAGCCACTGCAGCGTGGTGATGGCCAGCTGGCTGGTGTCGTAGCTGAGGCTGGTCAGCGCGTGCATGGCTTTCAGGATCGCCAGCCGCGCCGGGCGCCGGGCCCAGGCCTGGCGCCGCGGCCGCTGCTGGCCGGTGCCCACCGAGACGATCAGCAGCTTGTCCGCGCCCGGCGCCCAGCCCATGCCGTAGGCGGGCGCCACGGCCGCCATCGCCAGCTGCAGCGCCGGGTTGCCGTGCGGCGTCACCGCGCCGTCGAAGAAGGCGCCCTTGTCGTTCTTCAGCACCTCGATGCGCACCATGTCGAAGTAGAAGGGCGCGGCGGCGCTGGCCTGGACCACCTTGGCGAGCGGGTAGTCCTTGTTGGGCACGACCATCCGCCTGGCGGGATCAGGCTCGCGGGCGATCTCGTCCGGGTCGCCGAACCAGTACCTGGCCCCCGGGCAGTTGGTGAGGATCCAGCTGGAGCCGGTGTCGACGCGCTTGGCGATGGCGGCGAAGCCGGTCTTCCACGCGGCGGTCTCCAGCGTCGCGTCGCCCAGCTTGTCGTGGATCACCCGCTCCAGCCGCTTGGGGTCGAAGCGCGCCTCGAACAGCGGCACCCGCCGCCAGGCGCCGCGGAACACCTTCTTGCCGAGGTCGAGGTAGAGCTGCCTGAGGTCTTCGGCGCTCATGCCCAGCGCCAGGCCGGCGGCGATGATGGCGCCGGTCGAGGTGCCGCCGATCAGGTCGAAGTAGTCGGAGAGCACCAGGTCCTTGCGGCCGAGCTTCTCGCGCAGCGTGGCCTCGATCCGGGTGATGACGCCCACCGCCAGCGCGCCGCGCACCCCGCCGCCGTCGACGGCGAGCACCCGCTTGGGTCCGGTCCTGGTCTCGTAGCAGCGCATCGATGGCCCCCGCCGCGCCGGGCTTAGGCCAAGCCGGCGCAGGCGTCCACGCCCGGTCGGCCCCTGGTCGGCCCCCGTTGGCGTCGGTGCTTGACTTGCGAAGGACCGGCCCCTTCTGTTCCCACGGGCTCTAGATCGGGGGGATCAGCGCCGTGCTCAAAGCAACGACCCGTGTTTCGGCGATTCTGCTCCTGGTCATTTCGCTAGGGGGCTGCATCGCCGTCGGCCGCGTCGACCGCCGCGCCGGCACGCTCACCCAGCAGGTGGCGGTGATCCAGAACCGCAGCGTGCTGTTGAACCTCGCCCGCGCCAGCCGCGACGAGCCGCTCTACTTCATGGCCATGAACCAGCTCAGCGCCAGCGGCACCACCGACTTCCGCTTCACGCCGCCGACCTTCTTCCTCGGCCCGGCCTCGATCCTGAGCAAGATCCCCACCGACCGGATCGCCCAGTTCGACATCAACGGCTCGACCTTCCTCGACAACGCCACCAACACCAGCTTCCAGATGTCGCTGCTGGGAGCGAAGGACTTCTACAACGGGCTGATGGGGCCGATCACGCTGGAGGACGTCAACCTCCTGCTGCACCAGGGCTATTCGCGCCAGCTGATCTTCTACCTGATTATCGACAAGGCGACGATCAGCTACCCGATCACCGGCGACGCGGCGGCGCAGGCCGAGGCGGCGCGGGCCGGCAAGCTCAACACCCTTGTCACCTACAACCAGCCGAGCGCCGACCCCGCGGATCGGCTGACGCACGCCAACCTGACCCATCCGCCGCAGCCGCTGAACCTGCGCTCCTACTACTGGTTCCAGTACCTGATCATGCAGGCGCTCCGGCACGGCCTGACCACCGAGACCTACGAGGCGCCGGACGACAGCGACACCTCCACCTCCGATCCGAGCGCGTCGCCGACTACCGCCAAGCCGGCGCCGCCGAGGCGGCCGCGCGGCAAGATGCGCGTCTACGCCGAGCTCTGCTACGACCGGGCGCTCGCCGACCCGAAGATGCTCGGCGAGATCGACCCGGCCAGCATCTGCGGCGTCAAGCCCTACACGCGCGCCAGCTCGGAGGTCGACAGCGCGCCGCTGGCGGTGACGCTGCACGACCCCAACTTCCCGCTGGCTGGCGTGAAGATGGACATCGAGGTCTCTACCCGCTCGATCTACCAGATCTTCTACGCCCTCGGCGGCATGATCCGCTCCGGCGCCAACGTCGAGCTGCTCGACTTCGGCCTGCCGGCGGAGACGGTGGACGAGCAGCCGCTGGTCAGCGTCCGCGTCGGCCAGCAGAGCCTCAACCCGTTCGGGCCGAGCGATTGCTTCAGCTCGCTGGGCTTCGAAGGCCGCAGCTACTGCGTGCCCCAGGATGGCGCCGACAACACCAAGCGCATCTTCGGCATCCTCAACGCGCTGCTGGCGCTGAAGCAGTCGGTGAGCGACCAGCCGGTGACGCAGACGGTGCGCGTCACCCAGTAGCTGGAGCACTGTTCTAGCGGGCGTCACTCACCAGCACGCCGTCGATCGGATCGCCGGCGCCATGCACGACCAGGCCGCCGTCCAGCGCGCCGCGGGCGGCGACCAGGGCGTCGCGGGCCTCCAGCTCCTCGCGGATGCCGGCGTGTTTGTGGGCGTCGAGCTTCCAGCCGAGGAAGCAGAGGCCGCCCAGCACCACCCAGAAGATCGGGCCGCTGATGAACACCAGCTCCAGACCGCGCAGGGCCGCCGGCGTGTTGTGCGCCGCCAGCGTCGGCACGTAGCCGATCGCGGCCAGCAGCGGGTAGGCGATGATCACTGCCCCCGCGCCGGCGAGCTTGGCGGCCAGGCCCGTCACCGCATAGAGCAGCGCCATCCGCTCCTTGCCCTGCTCCAGGCGCACCTGGTCGCCGACATCCGCCATCATCGCCCCGGTCATCAGGTCGAAGCCGTTGGCCATGAAGCCGCACCAGATCATGATCGGGATGCCGATGATCATGTTGGCCTTCGGCGCCACCACGACGGTGCACAGGCCCAGCGAGTAGCAGAGGGTGGCGGCGATCAGCGTGCGGTGCTTGCCGAAGCGCCCGCCGATGTAGCCGATCAGCGGCGCGCCGAAGGTGCCGGCGGCGATGTAGAAGGCCAGCAGGATATAGGCCTGGCCCTGGGTGAACAGCCGCCCCGCGGTGAAGAAGAAGATGTAGAGGTTGGCCATCCAGCCGGGGCCCAGCGTCAGGCAGAACTGCGAGAAGAACAGACGCACCACCTCCGGCTTGGCGGCGATCGACCAGTAGTCGCGCATGGCGAAGCGGCTGTGCGCCGCCGAGTCGGCGTTGATCGGCTCGCGCACCAGGCCGGCGGTGATCGCGGTGGCGATCGGCAGCAGGATGAGCACGGTCCAGCCCATCACGTGCACGTTGTTCACCTTCAGCTTTAGCGCCTCGGTGACCACCGGCGTGCCGAGCACGATCAGGACGCCGATCACCGAGATGAAGCCGAGGTAGCCGTAGAAGCGCGCGCGCTGGTCGTACTTGGTGACGAGATTGGCGCTCCAGGCGGCGCGCGCCAGACCCACGATCGACGAGCCCAGCGCGTGGATCAGCAGCCACAGGATCAAGTAGGGCAGGCCGATGCCCTTCTTGGCCATAAACAGCTGGTAGACCGCCAGCATCAGGATCGGCGCGCCGGCCAGCATCCACACCCGGTATCGCCCCAGCGGCGTCCTGGTGCGATCCATGAGCACCGCCAGCACCGGGTCGACGCCCAGGTCGAGGATGCGCACCCAGAAGAAAGCCAGCGCCAGCGGGATCAGGCCGACCCCGAGATCCTGGGCGAAGTAGGGTTGGAGCGCGATGCCCATCGCCAGGCCGAGGCCGGCGAGGGGCAGGCTGCCGGTGGCGAACGCCAGGATGGTGGGCAGGCTCACGCGCCTGCCGGCTCCTACGCCGTTGCTCAACCGCTTTTCTCCGACCCGCCAGATTCCGCCCGCCCGCAGTTGAGGAGCCTTCCGCCCGGGGAAGCAAGCGGTTCCGCGCGCCGCGCCGATGACAAATGCGCAAGGTTCGACCCCGGCTCGCGGGGAATTGTGCCGCCCCTTACGTCGGGGAGGCGTTGTCAATCGGCCCCCTGAGTATAGTTTGCCGGCGAAATCGCCGCGCCGCGCGAGCCGCGCCGAGCCAGCCAAGCCCGAGGATGCCCATGCCGGACGCCGAAACCGCCAAGCCGTTGCCGGTCGTCTCCTTCCTGAAGATCCCCGCCGAGGGCGAGCCCTACCTGGAGGGGCAGAAATGCGGCGCGTGCGGCGAGATCCAGCTGTCGAAGCCGATGGCGTGTCCGGCCTGCGGCGCGCGCGGCCAACTGGCCGCGACCAAGCTCGCCAGTACCGGCAAGCTCTACAACTTCACCATCGTGCACCGGAACTTCCCCGGCGTGCCGGTGCCGTTCATCTCGGCGATCGTCGACCTGGACGGC
>DASXEN010000156.1:0-42557 GCA_036490095.1 Caulobacteraceae bacterium | reverse complement strand
AGCCACTGGTTCCAGGACGCGAGTCAAGGATGCGCCGATGAAGACCCTCTGGCTGGGAGCGGCCGCCGCCGCGCTCATTTGCGGGAGCCTCGCCGGCTGCGCCAGCCCGCATTACCCGATCGACCCGAGCCGGCCGCAGGGGCCCGCGCCCCTCACCGTGGGCAAGCCCCGCTATTCGATCGACCCGCCGCCCGCGCCGCCGCCGGCCGAGCATGCCGCCGCATCGCGCGACGACGCCGGCCGCGCCGATCCGCCGCCCGCCGAGGCGCCGCTCTCCGCGCCGGTGAAGCCGGTCGAGACCCAGGCGCTGCCGCCGCCCGGCGAAAGCGCCAGCAACGGCGAGGCCCATCTGCAGTACGCCTCGCTGACCACCCAGTCCGACGCCCCCGTGGCGACCGGCGCCGCGCCGCCGCCCACCGCCGCGCCCACGTCCGCGCCGCTGCCGGCCCCCGCGCCGGCCCCTCAGCCGCAGACCCCGCCCGGGGCCGACGCCACCGCGCTGACGCCGCAAATGGTGATCCACGACCAGCCGACCAGCGCCCCCACGCCGACGCGGACGCCGCCGCCGGCTCGCGTCGCCACCGAGACCCCGCCGCGCGACACCGGGACGCTGCCGGGCGCGGAGCGGCGCGACGGCTCGCGGCTCGCCATCGCCGGCGACGTCGTGCACGCCTCCGGCATCTTCGAGAACTACGAGGTGCAGAAGGGCGACCACATCGACGCGCTCGCCCGCGGCTTCTCCACCACCCGCTCGACCCTGTTGTCCGCCAACGACGGCCTGAAGCCGCCCTACGTGCTGCGCCCCGGCCAGATCCTGAAAGTGCCGGTGGCCAAGGCCTATATGGCGCAGAGCGGCGATACGCTGAGCGGCGTCGCCCGGCGCTTCTCGGTGAGCGTCGACGAGTTGGCAGAGCTCAACCACCTCTCCGCGCGCGCCGCCTTGCGCGCCGGGGCCGAGATCGGCCTGCCGTCGTCGATGCGCGACCGCGGCCCGCAGCGACTCACCGAGGCGGACTACGCCGCCGCCACGCCGCCGCAGCAGCACTACAGCTATTCGTCGCCGCCCGCCCAGCACCACGTCACCCAGGTGACGCCGCAGCCGAACCTGGTCACTCGCGAGCAGGGCTCGGCCGGCTACGCGACCGGCCGCCCGCCCGGCGCCACGCCGCAGGCCACGCCCGCCCTCTCGGAGGTCGAGATCGCCAAGGCGGCCAAGGGCCGGTTCATCTGGCCCGTGCGCGGCGACCTGCTGAACCGCTTCGGCGCGATGGGCGTCGGCCAGCGCAACGACGGCATCGACATCCGCGCCCCGCAGGGCAGCGCGGTGAAGGCCGCGGCCGACGGCAAGGTGGTCTACGCCGGCGACAAGATCCCCGGCTACGGCAACGCGGTGCTGGTGCAGCACGCCGACGGCTGGGTGACGGTCTACGCCTACCTGGACAAGCTCGACGTGCACAACCAGCAGGACGTGACCCAGGGCCAGGAGCTGGGCCTCTCCGGCGTCACCACCGACGGCGCCAAGCCCGCCGTCCACTTCGAGATCCGTTACCACCCGTCGGCGGGCGTAAAGGCCCAGCCGGTCGACCCGGTGCTGGTGTTGCCGATCGGCTAGAGAGGCTCGGCGAGCGCCCGATCCCCTCACCCTCCCAAGCTCCGCTTGGGCCCCTCCCTCTCCCGATGGGAGAGGTGTATTCGCGGCGGCGCTCACCTTACCTCTCCCATCGGGAGAGGGAGGGGCCCGCGATGCGCGGCATCGTGGGAAGGTGAGGGGATCGGCCCTCACCGAGAGATCTACAGCGGCAGCGGCTTCCCCAGCTCCCCGGCCAGATCCCGCACGAATTGCCAGGCCACGCGGCCGGAGCGGGCGCCGCGCAGCTGGGCCCATTGCAGGGCGCGGCGGTCTAGGTCGTCCACCAGCAGGTCGAAGCGCACGGCGTAGGCGCGCACGGCGCCCAGGAAGGCGTCCTGGTCCATCGGCGGGAAGCCGATCCACAGGCCGAAGCGATCGGAGACGCTGACCTCCTCCTCGGCGTCCTCGGCCGCGGCGATGGCGCCGCGGCTCTCCACGTGGTCGCGCGGCATCAGGTGGCGGCGGTTGGAGGTGGCGACGAACAGCACGTTGGCCGGCGGGCCGGAGACGCCGCCCTCCAGCGCCGACTTCAGCGCCTTGGCCGCCGCCGCGCCCTCCTCGAACGACAGGTCGTCGCAGAGCACCACGAAGCGCTCCGGGCGCCCGCGCAGCTCGTCGAACAGCCGCGGCAGGTGGGCGACGTCGTCGCGGTCGATCTCGACCAGCTTTAGCGCCGCGTGGTGCTCGGCGGCGGCCATGAAGGCGGCCTTGGCGAGCGAGCTCTTGCCCGTCCCGCGCACGCCCCACAGCAGCACGTGGTTGGCCGGCAACGCGGCGGCGAAGCGGGTGAGGTTCTCGCCGAACCGCAGCTTCTGGCGCTCGACGCCGACCAGCAGCTCGATGTCGAGCGCGAAGTCGGGGGCGGGGACGAAGGCGCCGCTCTGCGGCTCATGGCGGAACAGCCGCGCGGCGGCGAAGTCCGGCGCGGCGGCCTTGGCCGGGGCCAGCCGCTCCAGCGCCGCGGCGATGCGCGCCAGCAGCGACGCGTGCTCGTCATCCATGGCCGCCTCCTTAAGCGAAGCCGCTCGCATTGCAAAAGCCGGGGCGACCCACTAGCTTCCGCCGACTTTTCCGGCCGGCCGCGCCGCGGCGGGCCGCGCCTGCATTCCTCGGAGCTCGAATGTCGCTTGCCCTTGTCCTGGCCGTCGCCGAGCCAGCCGCCAGCGCGCCTCAGGACTTCCTCGGAAGTCCGATCGGCATGGTGGCCTTCTTCGGCCTGATGTTCGCGGCCATGTACTTCCTGATGATCCGGCCGCAGAGCCAGCAGCGTAAGCGCCACGAGCAGATGATCGGCGCCATCAAGCGCGGCGACAGCGTGGTGCTGTCCAGCGGCGTGATCGGCAAGGTGGTGCGGGTCGAGGACAAGGAGCTGGGCATCGAGATCGCCCAGAACGTCAGCGTGAAGGTGGTCAAGTCGATGGTCACCGAGGTCAGGGCCAGGGGCGAACCGGCGGCGGCCAACGACGCCAAGGCCAAGGCCTGAGCCGCCAGCCGACGACGCCTCATGCTCGCGCTTTCCCGCTGGAAGATCATCCTCGTCCTTGGATCGCTGATCTTCGGCCTGCTCTACTCCGTGCCCAACGTGCTGCCGGACTCCGTGCTGGCGCACTGGCCGAGCTTCCTGCCGCACCAGCGGCTGAACCTCGGCCTCGACCTGCAGGGCGGCTCCTCGCTGCTCTATGAGGTCGACACCGCCGCGCTGACCCAGGAGCGGCTCAACGACCTCTCCGAGGAGGCCAGCCAGGAGCTGCGCGACGCGCAGATCACCTTCCAGGGCCTGCAGGCGGCCAACGGCGCGGTGACGCTGAAGATCAACGATCCGGCGCAGATCGACCAGGCGTCCGGCGCCCTCGCCAAGGTGGGCGGCACCACCACCAACGGCCGCGAGGTTGTGGTCGGCCACGACGCGTCCGGCCAGTTCCGCCTGACCCTGACGGCGCAGGCGCAGCAGCAGCAGGCGCGCAACGCCGTCGCCCAGACCATCGAGATCATCCGCCGGCGCATCGACCTGCTGGGCACCAAGGAGCCCGACATCCGCCAGCAGGGGACCAACCGGATCGCCATCGAGGCGCCCGGCGAGAGCGATCCCCAGAAGCTGAAGGACGTGGTCGGCCAGACCGCCAAGCTGACCTTCCAGATGGTCGACGAGGGCGTCCACGCCGAGGACAAGACCACCATCGTGCCGCCGGACGACATCGTGCTGCCCGACGAGGAGCGTGGCACGCCGTTCCTGGTGGTCAAGCGGCGGGTCGCCGTCGACGGCGGCATGCTGACCCACGCCCAGCAGTCGTTCGACCCGCAGACCAACCAGCCCGTCGTGGCCTTCCGCCTCAACGGCGCCGGGGCCCACCGCTTCGCCCAGGTGACCACCGAGAACGTCGGCCACCACTTCGCGATCATCCTCGACAACAAGGTGCTCGAGGCGCCGGTGATCGAGACCCCGATCGTCGGCGGCTCGGGCCAGATCCAGGGCAACTACACCATCGAGAGCGCCACCCAGCTGGCGCTGCTGCTCAACTCCGGCGCCTTGCCCGCGCCGCTGAAAGTGATCGAGGAGGGCACGGTGGGCGCCGACCTCGGCGCGGACGCGGTGCGCGCCGGCGTGATCGGCCTCTCGATCGGCGCGGTGCTGATCTTCGGCTTCATCATCCTCGCCTACGGCCTCTTCGGCATCTTCGCCGCCGTGGCGCTGATCGTGAACCTGCTGATGATGTTCGGCGCGCTCTCGATGACCCAGGCGACGCTGACGTTGCCGGGCATCGCCGGCCTGATCCTCACCATGGCGGTGGCGGTCGACGCCAACGTGCTGATCTACGAGCGGATGCGCGACGAGGCCAACGCCGGGCGACCGGCCATGGCGGCGGCCGACCACGGCTACCAGCGGGCGCTGACCTCGATCTTCGACGCCAACGTCACCACCATGATCTCGGCGCTGATCATGTTCTCCTTCGGCGTCGGGCCGGTGAAGGGGTTCGCCTGGACCCTGTCGATCGGCGTCGTCACCTCGGTGTTTTCGGCCATCCTGGTGACCCAGCTGCTGATCGGCTGGTGGTTCCGCGTCACCCGCGCCAAGACCCTGCCGATCGCTTGAGGTAACCGCGGATGAGCAACACCGAGATCGTCAGCGGGCATCGCCGGAGCAAGCTCTGGCCCTTCATCCACTTCGTGCCGCGCCAGACCCACTTCAACTTCGTCGGCCTGGCGCCCTATGCGGCGATCCTGTCGGTGATCCTGGTGATCGTCTCCGGCGCCTCGCTGGCGCTGCACGGCGCCAAGCCGGTGAACTTCGGGGTCGACTTCGTCGGCGGCACCAAGATGGAGATCTCGACCACCGGCCCGACGCCGCTGGCCCAGATCCGCAGCCGGCTGGCGGCGGACGGCGTCGCCGACGCCGAGGTGCAGGGCGTGCCGCCCAACCGCGCGGCGATCCAGTTCAGCGGCGTCGCCGGGCAGCCGCCCGACGCCGCGCCGACGTTCGTGCAGGGCAAGCTGCAGGCGGCGTTTCCCGGGCTGAAGGTGACCGGCGTCAGCGAGGTGGGGGCCAAGGTCTCCGGCGAGCTGATCTGGGGTGGCCTGGAGGCGCTCGGCGTCGCGCTGGCGCTGATGCTGATCTACATCTGGTTCCGCTTCCAGCTGCAGTTCGGCCTGGGCGCCATCCTCGCCCTCTTCCACGACATCGTGCTGACGGTGGGCTTCCTCTCGATCACCCGCATCGAGGTGTCGATGACCTCGATCGCCGCGCTGCTCACCGTGATCGGCTACTCGATGAACGAGAAGGTGATCAGCTTCGACCGGCTGCGCGAGAACCTGCGCAAGTACAAGACGACGCCGCTCGCCGAGGTGATCAACCTCTCGGAGAACGAGCGGCTCAGCCGCACCATCATCACCGGCACCACGGCGCTGCTGGCCCTCTCCGGCTCGATCTTCAACCCGGCCTCGGCGCTGTTCTCGCTGACCGCCACCATGGCCTTCGGCATCCTGGTGGGCACCTATTCCTCGATCTACGTGGCACTGCCGGTGATCCTGGTGTGGGGCGTGCGCCGCGACGACGAGGAGGCGCAGCCGATCCGCTTCAACCAGGGCCGGCAGGGCCGCCGCTAGCCCCGTTGCGCCAGCCGCCGGCCATCGACGGGTACGGCGCCGGCGGTTTCCGCGTCGCCGGAGTCTGGCGGCCGGGCTCGCTGCTCATCCTCGAGGATGCGCCGCGGGACTGGCGTCCAGCGCGTTTCGCCGACCTGCAGGCGGCCGACTTCGACGCGGTGATCGCCGCCGCGCCGGGCCTGGTCGAGTTCGTGCTGCTGGGCACGGGGCCGGCGCAGGCGCTGCCGCCGCGCGCGGTCCGCGACACGCTGCGCGCCGCCGGGCTCGGCCTGGAGTTCATGGCCACCGAGGCGGCCGCGCGGCTGCACAACGTGCTGGCGTCAGAAGGGCGCCTCTTCGCCACGGCGCTGATCGCCGTCTAGGCGCGCGAAGCGCGCTCCGCCGATGGGGGACTTACGGCGGGCGAGGTCAGGGCCGCATCCGATCGGTCCCGCCGTGAGCTAACGGCATAGTTTCCAGGCGCCGGGAAACGCCCTATACCCGGCGCAGGGTAGGGACTCGGGAAAGGGTTCGAGAATGGCTGCTTTTCTAGGCAATTTCCGCAACGTCATGATCGCGGGACTGGTGCTCGCGATCATCATGATCTTCGCGTTCGGCAGGGTCAGTCCGGGAGGATTCAACATCCTCTTCTGGCAGGCGGTGATGCGCTGGATCCACGTCTTCTTCGGCGTTCTGTGGATCGGCTTGCTCTACTATTTCAACTTCGTCGCGGCGCGGAAGACGCCTGAAATGCCCGCCGAGCTGCGTCCGGCCCTTTCGAAGTACATCACCCCCGAAGCGCTGTTCTGGTTCCGCTGGGGCGCTGCCGGCACCATCGTGGCCGGCATCGGCATCGCGCTGCTGCACGGCGCCGACTACGCCGCCAACGTGTTCACCTTCGGCCTGGCCAAGCGCGACGTCGGCCCGACCGGCGGGTTCGTCCTGATGAGCATCGGCATCTACCTGGCGATCATCATGTTCCTCAACGTCTGGGCCGTGATCTGGCCGAACCAGAAGCGGGTGCTGGGCTTCGTCGAGGCCGACGACGCCACCAAGGCCAAGGCGGCGCGGATCGCCGGCATGGCCTCGCGGATCAACACGCTGCTGTCGCTGCCGATGCTCACGGCCATGGCGATGTACGAGACCTTCTTCGGAACGGGATTCTGACGACCCCTTGACCGATGGCGCGGCGGAAGACCTGGACAGCCTCGTCCGCCGCGCCGACCCGGACCGCTGGCTGACCAGCCGGTTCGTCGCCGACGCGTCCGCCAGGGCGGACGTTATCGCCCTCTACGCCTACGACCACGAGCTGGCGCGGGCCCGCCGCGCCGCCTCCACGCCGCTGCTGGCGGAGATCCGCCTCACCTGGTGGCGCGAGGCGTTGGACGAGATATTCGCGGGCCGGCCGGTGCGCCGCCATCCGGTGGCGGAGGGGCTGGCCGGCGCGGTTCGCCGCCGCGGACTGCCCAGGGCGCCGCTGGAAGCCATGATCGACGGCCAGATCGAGGCGCTGGGCCTGGCGGCGCTGGACGCGCCCGCCGCCGTGGCCTGGGCCGACGCGGTCGAGGGCTCGGCGACGCGGGCCGCGGCGCTGGCGCTCGATCCATCCGCTCCGGCCGACGCGACGGCGCCCGCGGGGCGCGCCTGGGGCCTGGCGCTGCTGCGGCGCGCCGGGCTGGTCTCGGCCGAGACGGCCGCCGGGCCGCTGCGCGCGGCGCTGGCTGAGGCGCGCGCCGCCGCCCGCGCCTTGAGCGCCGCCGCCTTTCCCGCCGTGCTGCCGGCCCGGCTGGCGCGCTTCGACCTCGCCGGCCGCTCGCCCGGCCCGCTCGCGGCGCGGCTGGCGCTGGTGCTGGCGGCCGCGCGCGGGCGGCTGTAGCCTCGCGGCCATGGCCGAGCCTGCCGCCACCGTCGTGCGCCCCGCCCAGCCGGCCGACGCCGCCGCGCTGATCGCCATCCTCTACGACACCTTCGAGAGCACCTGGCGCCCGCAGATCACCGCGGCCGCGGCCGCAGGGTTCCGCGACCGCGAGGAACCGCGCCTCTACGTCGGCGAGCGCGGGCTGGAGTTCCAGGTCGCCGAGCGGGGCGGCGAGGTGGTGGGGCTGGTGCACTGGGAGGACGACTTCGTCCACGCCCTGCACGTGCGCTCCGACCACGCCCGCCGCGGCGTCGGCGCTCGGCTGATGGACGTGGCGGAGGCGGCGATCGCGGCGGCCGGCCACGCCGCGGCGCGGCTGGAGACCGACACCTTCAACGCCCGCAGCCAGGCCTTCTACGCCGCCCGCGGCTACCACGAGGCGGGCCGCTACCCGGACGAGACCTGGGCGAGCGGCCTGACCACGCTGTTGCTGGTGAAGCCGCTGGATGGGACCGCAAGTTGAACAGGTCGCCCTTGAAGGCGCCGCTGCGCGGAAAGTAGGGACACACACGCTTTTGGTGCGCCCGCCGGCTCTCCAGATCAAAAAGCGTGTGTGTCCCCTACTTTCCTTCGGCCCGTTGATCCGGCTCCGCTGAGGCGCTACCATGACGCCATCGTTCACCGCGCCCTCGCGGTGGGCCGCTGGATCAACCTGGCGGTAGATTGAGAGCTCCGGCCACCCGGCCGGGCGATCGATCTGCCGCGGGGCGCCGTCGAGGAGACGGCTTATGACCCAGACCCCAACCACCCAAGATTTCACCCTGTCGCCCGAGCAGCGCGAGGCGTTCGCCCAGCGCGGCGTCATCCGCCTGCCGGGGCTGCTGTCGGCCGAGGCCGTGCGGCGCGCCCGCGAGGCGGTGCTGGAGCCGCTGGCGCGGCTGGGCCTCTGGCGGGACGGCGCCTGGCGGCTGGGTGCGCTGCCAAGGCCGCAGTGGCCCGCGACGGGGCTGAAGACCTCGAAGGCGATCGGCAACAAGCGCCCCGAGATCGAGGCGCTGTTGGACGAGCCCGTGCTGCTGGCCGCCGTGGACGCATTGCTCGAGGGCCGGCCCTTCGACCGCCGGGTGTTCCACCGGCCACAGGTGCTGTTCACCCTGCCCAACATCGACGCCTGGCGCATCCCGCCCGGCTGGCACGCCGACGGCCCGCGCCTCGCCAGCGGGATGAGTCCCGGCGTGCAGATGTTCGCCTGCCTGGACCGGGTCGAGGCGCAGGGCGGCGGGACGCTGATGGTCGCCGGCTCGCATCGACTGCTGAACGAGGCCGGCCGCTTCCTGCGCGCTCGGGACCTGACCCAGGGGCTGCGGCGCGAGCCCTTCTTCCGCGAGCTGTTCGCGGGGCGGGCGAGCGCGGCGGACGGCCTGCCCCGGGCGCGGATCGGCGACGTGCCGGTCGAGGTGATCGAGTGCGTCGGCGCGCCGGGCGACGGCTACCTCGTCGACCTGCGCACCCTGCACGTGGGGGCGCCCAACGCCTCGGATCGGCCCCGGATGATGGTCACCCACCGCTTCATGCGGGCGGACGTCATGCGCGAGATCGCCGAGGCGTACGGGTGGACGGGCGAGGCTGAACCCTAAACACCGCTTTTCCCCGCGAAGGCGGGGACCCAGGCATTTTGTCGTGGGCGCGAGGCTTTCTGAAAAAGCCTGGGCCCCCGCGTTCGCGGGGGAGAGCGGATATGGATCTATCCGCCCGCCAGGGCCAACTCTTTGCCGGCCCAGCCGGCCAAATCCGCCAGTGCGCGGTCGGCGACGGCGCGCTTCTTGGCCCGGGTGCGCTCGTGCTTGGCGAGCTTGCGGCCGTCGGAGCTGCGGGCCGGCGCGTCGACCGGCGGCAACAGGCCGTAGTTGATGTTCATCGGCTGGAACGAGCCGGCGCCGGCCGCCCCGGCGCCATCTAGCAGATGGCCGCCGGTGATGTGGCGCACCAGCGCCCCCAGCGCCGTGGTCTGCGGCGGCGGCTCGATCCGGCCGCCCAGCCGCTCGGCCGCCGCCAGCCGACCGGCGACCAGGCCGATGGCGGCGCTCTCCACATAGCCTTCGACGCCGGTGATCTGGCCGGCGAAGCGCAGCCGCGGATCGGCCTTCAGCCGCAGCTGGCCGTCGAGCAGCTTCGGCGAGTTGAGGAAGGTGTTGCGGTGCAGGCCGCCGAGGCGGGCGAACACCGCCTTCTCCAGCCCGGGGATGGTGCGGAAGATCTCGCTCTGCGCCCCATGCTTCAGCTTGGTCTGGAAGCCGACCATGTTCCAGAGCGTGCCCAGGGCATTGTCCTGGCGCAGCTGCACCACCGCGTAGGCCCGCTCGCCTGGCCGGTGCGGATTGGTCAGGCCCACCGGCTTCATCGGCCCGAAGCGCAGCGTCTCGCGGCCGCGCTCGGCCATCACCTCGATCGGCAGGCAGCCGTCGAAGTAGGGCACGTGCTCCCAGTCCTTGAACTCGGTCTTGGGGCCGGCGAGCAGCGCGTCGACGAAGGCCTCGTACTGCGGCCGGTCCATCGGGCAGTTGATGTAGGCGGCCGCGTCGCCGCCGGGGCCGGCCTTGTCGTAGCGCGACTGGCGCCAGGCCACGCCCATGTCGATGGTCTCGGCGTGCACGATCGGGGCGATGGCGTCGAAGAAGCTGAGCTCGGCCTCGCCGGTGAGCCGGCCGATCGCCGCGGCCAGGGCGGGCGAGGTGAGGGGGCCGGTGGCGACGATGACGCTGGTCCAGTCGGCCGGCGCCGCGCCGGCCACCTCGCCGCGCTCGACACGGATGCGCGGATGCGCGGCGATGGCGGCGGTCACCGCGTCGGCGAAGCCCTCGCGGTCCACCGCCAGCGCCCCGCCGGCCGGGGTCTGGTGGGCGTCGGCGCAGCGCATGATCAGCGAGCCGAGGCGGCGCATCTCGGCGTGCAGCAGGCCGACGGCGTTGGCCTCCCAGTCGTCGGCGCGGAAGGAGTTGGAGCAGACCAGCTCGGCCAGGCGGTCGGTCTGGTGGGCGTCGGTGCCGCGCATCGGCCGCATCTCGTGCAGCACCACCCGGGCGCCCGCCTCGGCGGCCTGCCAGGCGGCTTCCGAGCCGGCGAGGCCGCCGCCGACGACGTGGATGGGCTCTTCAGGCATCGGCGCTTCCTACGCCGCCGCCGGCGCCCACGGAAGTGGCGCAAGCGGCGCGAATGTGCCTATGCTGCACGCGGGCATTAGGAGTTGGGGGCGGTGGCTGACATCGCGATCTCGCGGGCGGCGTTCGCCGGCTTCGGCCTGCTGAGACGCAGGCCCTGGGTCCCGCTGATCTGGGCGACGATCTACGCCGGCGTGATCGGCTTGCTGATCGTCCTGCTCGGCGGCGCCTTCATCCAGGCGATCGGGCGGCTGGTGGCGCTGCGGCCGAACGACCATGCGGCGCTCGGCCAGGTGCTGGCGCTGATGGGCGGCATCTTCGGCGGCTACGTCCTGTTTTTGCTGGTGTTCTGGGTGCTGGGCGCCGTGGTCAACATGGCGGTGGTCCGCGCGGTCATGGAGCCGGAGGCCCGCGCCTACGCCTACCTGCGGCTGGGCGTCCGCGAGCTGTGGCTGATGCTGGCCAACTTCGTGCTCTTCATCCTCTACGTGATGCTGTCGATGGCGATGGCGATCCCGGTCGGCGTCCTCTCCGCCGTGGTGGCGCTGAACTCGCCGGCCGCCGCGCCCTTCGTCTCCTGGCCGCTGCAGATCGTCACCTGGATCGCCTCCATCTGGCTCGGCCTGCGGTTCTGCATGGTCGCGCCGATGATCTACGCCGACCGGCGCTTCCGCCTGTTCGAGTCCTGGAGCTTCACCCGCGGCCACGTCTGGCGGCTGTTCCAGGTCGGGCTGATCATGGTGGCGTCGGCGCTCATCCTCTACGTGCTGCTGCTCGGCGTCGGCTTTGCGGTCGGGATCCCGCTGTTCATGCAGATGGCGCAGACGATCAATCCGCACACCTTCTTCACCCAGGCGCCGGCGCAGGCATTCCGCCAGCTGTCGCCCATCCTCATCCTCTACGTCGGCCTGATCTGGGCCGGCTTTACGGTGCTCCTGTCGGTCTTCTTCGCGCCATGGCCGGCCGCTTACCGCCAGCTGGTCGGCGACGACCTGGCGGCCACCTTCAGCTGAAAGGAAGCTCACGATGGCGGCGATATCGATCGGATCGGCGGTGGGAGCCGGCTTCCAGCTGATCGGCCGCAAGCCGCTCACCGTGCTGGCCTGGGGCCTGGTGCGCATCCTGTTCGCGGCCGGCGTCTTCGCCGTCATGGCCCCGAACATCTTCGCGATGATGAGCGACGCGGTGCAGAACGCGGCCGCGATGAGGGCCGGCGGCGGCGAGATGGGGCCGCAGTCGCCTGCCGTCGCGGCGATGATGTCGCACGTGATGGTGATGCAGGGCTTCAGCTACTTGGCGCAGATCTGCGGCCTCTTCATCAGCGCCATCCTCGCCTGCGCCATCGCCCGCTCGATCGTCCACCCGGAGCGCGGCGCCGTCGCCTACCTGCGCCTCGGCGGGCCGGAGTTCTTCCTGGCGGTGCTGACCTTCGCCGCCGCCATCGCCTTCTTCATCGCCATACTGGTGTTCGCCATTCCGGTCGGCATCGGCGCGGCGATCCTGGCCACCAAGCAGATGTGGGCGGCGATGGCGGCGGTGATCGTCCTCGGCGTCGTGGTGGCGCTGGCCGTGCTGATCTACGTGCTGCTGCGCTTCGCCTTCGTCGCCCCGATGATGGTCGACGACGGCCAGTTCCACCTGTTCGACGCCTGGAGCCTGACCAAGGGCCACGTCGGCGCGCTGTTCGCCATCGCCATCTGCCTGCTGCTGATCCTGATGGTCGGCGAGGCGATCGTCGGGGCGATCTTCTTCGCCATCGTCGGGGGCGCGATCGCCGTGTCGGCGGGCGGCTTCACGCGCGCCGCGATGGAGGCCTTCTTCGCCCAGCCGCCGACCGAGATTTTCGCCCACATGGCGCCCTGGCTGATCGGGGTGGCCGTCCTGGCGATCCCGATCCAGGGCTGCGTCATGGCGATCCTGACCGCGCCCTGGGCCCGCGCATACCGCGACGTGGTCCCGCCGCTGGCGATGGTGACGCCGGCCGCGGCCGCGCCGCCGCCGCAGGCCCCGATGCCGGAGCCGCCCCCCGAGCCGCCGCCAGAGCCGCCGCCGGCCCCGGGCCCCGCGCCCGCTGCCGTCTAGGCCAATCCGTCAGCCAGGGGACCTGTCTTCGCTTGACCTCACAGTTGCGCCGGCGATGCGTCCCCTGGCCATGAGCGCCCGTTTTTCCCCGGTCGACGCCGCCCTGGAGGGCCTGCGCGTGGCGCGGCGCGAGCCGTGGGCGGTGGTCTACTGGGTGGTGGTGTGGGCGCTGGCGCTGGCGGCGATCGGCACGGTCAAGGCGCTCGGCGGCGGGCCGGTGGCGCACGGCACGCCGCGCGACACCGCCGGCGTGATCCGCAGCTACGGGCCGCTGGCGACCATCCTGGTGCCCTCGCTGCTGGCGCTGTGGGTGATGAACACCGCCACCGTCTACCGGGCGGTGCTGCGGCCCGGCGAGCACGGCTGGCACCTCTTCAAGCTCGGCATCGACGAGGCCCGCATCGCCGTGGTCAGCGCGGCCGGGACCCTGCTGCTGATCGTCTTCGGCGGCGCGCCGGCCTTCCTGCTGTTCGTGCTCTTCAATCCGATCTTCGCCGCCGCGCCGGGGCTGAACTGGATGATCGCCTTCGTCGGCGCGCTGACCACCGTCTGTCTCGAGATCTGGATCGCCGTGCGCTTCTCGCTGGCCCCGGTCGAGACCTTCGCCGAGCAGCGCTTCCCGCTAGCCGCCTACTGGCGGCTGACGCGTGGCAGCTTCTGGCGGCTGCTGGCCAGCTACCTGCTGGTGGTGCTGGAGATCGTCGTCTTCCTGGTGATCTTCGCCCTCTTCGGCTGGGTTGTGGGCGTGGTGACGGAGCTGGCGATCGGCTGGCAGGGCCCGGACCTGGCGCGCCGGCTGCTGCTCTTGACCTTGGTGCCGGTGCTGGCGGTCATGGGCGCGGCGTTGCTGGTCGGGCCGTCGATCCTGATTTGCGGCGCGCAGGCCTACGCCTATCGGGCGATCCGCGGCAGCCCCGCCGCCGCCCCACCCGCATGACCCCGATCGCCGCGCCGTCGCCCAACTTCGACGCCCGGGTAAAGCCGCCGGACATGATCGTGCTGCACTACACCGGCATGCCGACCGGCGAGGCGGCGCTGGCGCGGCTGCGCGATCCCGCCGCCAGGGTCTCGGCCCACTATCTGGTCGAGGAGGACGGCCGGGTCTTCACTCTGGTGGCCGAGGAACGGCGCGCCTGGCACGCCGGCAAGTCGTTCTGGCAGGGCGAGCGCGACGTCAACGCCGCCTCGATCGGCGTCGAGATCGTCAATCCCGGCCACGAGTTCGGCTACCGGCCGTTCCCGGACACCCAGGTGGACGCCGTGCTCGACCTCGTCGCCGACATCCGCGGCCGCTGGAGCGTGCCGGATGGCCGCATCGTCGGCCATTCCGACGTCGCCCCGGACCGCAAGGAGGATCCGGGCGAGCTGTTCCCCTGGAAGCGCCTGGCCGAAGCCGGCCACGGCCTCTGGGCCGAGCCGGCCGCCGCGCCGGGCGGGCCGCTGAAAGAGGGCGACGACGGCGCCGGCGTCTTCGCCCTGCAGGCCGGCCTCACCCGGCTCGGCTACGACAGCGCCCCCTCCGGCGCCTACGACGCCGCCACCGCCGCCATCGTCCGCGCCTTCCAGCGCCACTGGCGCCCGTCGCTGGTGGACGGCGCCGCCGACGGCGAGACCCGCGCCCGGCTGATCGCGCTGCTGCGGCTCGCGGCCTGACGGGGACACAGACACATCCCCCGGCGTAGCACCAGCACGCCCGGCGCCGGACGATGCGTGTGTGTCCCCAAGCCAGCGGCGACTTGACGGTGGCGCATTCGCCAACCACCTTCCGCGGCGGACCAGACGGCCGGGCGGTCGCGGGCGCATTTCGGTGCGGTCGAGGAAAGTCCGGGCTCCACGACGACAAGGCGGCGGGTAACGCCCGCCGGGGGTGACCCCAGGGATAGCGCCACAGAAAGCAAACCGCCTCTCACGAGGTAAGGGTGAAAGGGTGGGGTAAGAGCCCACCGCGGACCGGGTGACCGGGACGGCATGGCAAGCCCCGCCTGGAGCAAGACCGAATAGGGGCCCTCAGGCCCGCCCGCCGCCTTTCGGTTGCGGGCGGGCGGCGCCGTCGCCGGCGTCTCGGGGGCCCGGGTAGGTCGCGAGAACCGTCCAGCAATGGACGGCCCAGAGGAATGACCGCCGCGTTGGCTCACGCCAGCGGCACAGAACCCGGCTTACAGGCCGTCTGGTCCAATTTCGCGAGGGCGCCGATTCCGTCAGGCGTCGGACCGCTCGGAGATGTCGGCGAAATTGCTGATCTTCACCGTTCCGTCCGGAAAGCGAGCGACGACGTCGAGTTGGCCACCCATCGCTTCGATGAAGCGCCGCAGGCTGCCGACATACATATCCGCGCGCTTTTCCATCTTCGCGATCGCGGCCTGTCCCACATTCAACGTCGCGCCCAGACTTTCCTGGGTCAGCTCTCGCGCCTGACGCAACTCGGCCAGAGTCATTTCGCCGCGCAACGCGTCGGCCCTCGCCGCTGCGTTGGCCAACTGCTGCGCCGACATCCCGTCACGCAAGGTCTGGAACGGCTTCCGACCGGTCATCGCAGCAATCCTTCCTGTCTCAGCTCTTCCAGGTGGGTGTCGTAGATCTTGTCTGCCAAAGGGATCATCCGTCCGTAAAAACGGTCGTCGCCGGTCTTGTCGCCGCCGATGAGCAGCATCGCCATGCGGCGTGGGTCGAAGGCGTAGAGAACGCGCAACGGCCGACCGCCGCTCTGCACCCTCAACTCCCGCATATGGCCGTGACGCGAGCCTTTGATCCCGGACGAGTGGGGATGGCCGAGCCGCACATCCATCTCTTCCAGCAACGTGACGTACGCCGAGACGTCTCCCTGTTGGGCCTCGGTGAGCGTGCGCCACCATTCGCCAAACTCATTGGTGTATTCGACGGTGCATGCCACGGGCGGAATATGCCATAGAGGGAATGTTTTGCAAGCCAAGTGCGACGCGGCTTCGACTTCTCCGCAGCTATCGTCTCGATCACAAGCCAGTTGCCTGTATGTTCTGTGGATAATCTTTCGAGGTTAACTATTCGGGACACCGGATTCTCTGCGAATTGACGCCGCAGTGGTAACTGGAGGCATTGTCTCCCAATTCATCCCATGTTAACCCAATCGCATCGCCATGGACCGGCCTGTCGTTCGCGAGGGGACGGACGGCTGGGGCAGGCGAGGGGCGTGCTTTCGGGCGTCCTGGGTCTTGATGGGCGGGGCCGGTGTTCATCTCGACGTTCGAGAAACAGCTGGATGCGAAGCGCCGCCTGGTGGCGCCGGCGGAGTTCCGCGCCACGGTCGCGCCGTTCGACGGGATATTCTGCCTGCCCTCGATCGAGGCCGACTGCATCGAAGGCGGCGGCCGGGCGCTGTTCGACGCCTACGCGGCGCTGATCGACGAGTTCCCGTTCGGCGATCCGCAGCGCACGGCGCTGGAGACCGCGGTCATGGGCGGCATGGTGCAGCTGTCGTTCGACACGGCCGGACGCATCACCCTGCCGGAGGGGCTGTGCGACCAGTTCGGGCTCACCGACTGGGTGACCATCGTCGGCCTGCGCGACCGCTTCCAGATCTGGCCGCGCGACGCCTTCCGCGAGCGGATGGCCCGGCAGCGTGAGATCGCCCGTGAGGCGCTGATCGCCCGCGGCCGCCAGCGCGCGGCGGGTCCTGCGGCGGCCGCCAATGAGTGACCTGTCCCACAAACCGGTGATGCTCGCCGAGGTGGTGGCGGCGCTGCAGCCCGGGCCGGGCCAACTGGTGGTCGACGCTACCTTCGGGGCCGGCGGCTACAGCCGCGCCTTCCTGGAGCGCGGGGCCGAGGTGATCGCCTTCGACCGCGATCCGGCTGCGCGGGCTTACGCCGCAGCGCTCGAGGGTTTGGGCCGCATTAGGCTGGTCGAAAATCGATTCTCGACCATGCTTGAGCATATTGGTGAAACGCGCGCCGACGGCGTCGCCTTCGATATCGGCGTGTCGTCCATGCAACTGGACGAGGCGGCGCGCGGCTTCTCGCTGACGCGCGACGGCCCCCTCGACATGCGCATGGGCGCCGAGGGGCCGACGGCGGCTGACCTGGTCAACGCCGCGCCGGCGGCCGAGCTGGCCCGCGTCTTCCGCGACTTCGGCGAGGAGCGGCAGGCGCGCCGCATCGCCGTCGCCATCGAGCGGCGCCGCGCGGCCGAGCCCTTCGAGCGCACCCTCGACCTCGCCGCGGTGGTCGAGCGGGCGCTGGGCGGGCGCCGGGGCGCCAAAATCCATCCGGCCACACGGGTCTTCCAGGCGCTGCGGATCGCCGTGAACGCCGAGCTGGACGAGCTGGAGACGGGCCTCGCCGCCGCCGAGCGGGTGCTGAAGGCCGGCGGGCGGCTGGCGGTGGTGACCTTCCATTCGCTGGAGGATCGGATCGTCAAGACCTTCCTGGCCGAGCGCTCGGGCTACACCCGCGGCGTCTCGCGCCACGCGCCGCCGGCCGCCAAGGGGCCGCCGCCGAGCTTCGAGCTGGCCTTCGCCGGCGCCCGCACCGCCAGCGTGGCGGAGCTGGCGGCCAATCCGCGCGCCCGCTCGGCCAAGCTGCGCGCCGCGGTGCGCACCGACGCGCCGGCCTGGAGGGCGGCGGCATGAAGCTTTCCGGCGTCCTCGGCCAGCGCGTCCGCGGCTTCCGCGTCGTCGACCTCGTCGCCCTGGTGATCTTCCTGGCGCTGGCGCTGACCGTCTACGCCTTCAAGACCTCGGCCGGCCGCGAGCGCACCGACATCTCCCACGTCGAGAGCCAGATCCACGACGAGACGCGGCAGGTGAAGCTGCTGCGCGCCCAGCTCGCCCACCTGGAGAGCCCGGATCGGCTCGAGAAGCTCGCCACCCAGTACGCCGGCCAGGCGCCGGTCGGGGCCAAGCAGGAGCTGACGCCCGAGGCGCTGGCGCAGGTGGTGAGGCCCATACCGGCGCCCGCGCCGCCCGCCGCGAAGCCCGGAGGCCAGCCGTGAGCCTCGCCGACGCCCTGGCGCGGCCGCTCTCGCCGGTCGGTCGCTGGATCACCGGCATCGAGCACGCCTTCGAGCGCGCCCGCCACTCGGACAAGGCGGTCAACGACACCCGCCTGCGCATCTTCTTCGTGCTGGCGCTGTTCGGCGCCGGCTTCGTCACCCTGGGCCTCGGGGCGACGCGGGCGGCGCTGTTCTCGGCCTACAGCCGCGGCGGCGCGCTGGCCGCGCCGATCCCCAACGCCCGCGCCGAGCTCACCGACCGCAACGGCCAGGTGCTGGCGATCGACGTGCCGCGCTACGCCCTCTACCTCGATCCGCACGAGCTGGTGCACCCGGCCGAGGTGCGCGCGGCGCTGCTGGCGGCAGTTCCCGGCATTGCCCCCGCCAAGCTCGACCGCATCCTCGCCGGCGACCACCGCACCTTCGTCGTCGGCGCGCTGACGCCGGACCAGCGCAGCCATATCCACGACCTCGCCCTGCCGGGCGTCAGCTTCGAGGAGGAGAGCGGCCGCGCCTATCCGCTGGACGACCTCGCCGCCCACCTGATCGGCTTCTCGTCCAAGGACGGCATCGGCCTGGCCGGCGCCGAGAAGGCCTTCGACGCGGAGATCCGCGCCGACAAGGCGCCGGTTGCGCTCTCCATCGACCTGCGGGTCCAGGGCGCGCTGCAGGACGAGCTGGACGCGGCCTCCCAGGCGCTCGGCGTCGCGGGCGCGGCCGGCATCGTCGTCAACGTCCGCACCGGCGAAATACTGGCGATCTCCAGCTTCCCCAGCTTCGACGCCAACGCCGCCGGGACCGCCGATCCGGCGACCATGGTCAACCACGCCGCGACCACGGTCTACGAGCCGGGCTCGGTGATGAAGGTGTTCACCCTGGCGATGGGCATCGATGCGGGCGTGGCGACGCCGGACACCATGTTCGACGTCAGCCATCCGCTGGTGGTCGGCTCGCAGACCATCCACGACTACGACCACGACGGCGACCAGCTGTCGCTGGCGCACGTCTTCACCCATTCGTCCAACATCGGCGCGGCGCGGCTTGGGTTGCTGGCCGGGCCGGAGGTGATGAGCCGCTACTACCATGCGTTCGGCCTGTTCGCCGCCGCGCCCAGCGAGCTGGCGGAGTCGGCCCGGCCGCTGACGCCGAAGGCGCTGACTCCCAACATCGTCGCCTCGATGTCGTTCGGCCACGCGATCTCGGTGACGCCGCTGGCGATCGCCACCGGCATGAGCGCCATCCTGGACGGCGGCGTCTACCGGCCGCTGACGCTGAAGAAGCTGGCGCCCGGCCAGGCCCCGGCCGCCGGCCGCCGGGTGATCCAGGAATCCACCTCGCGGACCATGCTCGACCTGATGCGGATGAACGTGGTGGAGGGCACCGGGACCAAGGCCGACGTCGTGGGCCTGCGCGTCGGCGGCAAGACCGGCACGGCGACCAAGCTGGTGCACGGCCACTACGTCGAGGGCCGCAACGCCCTCAACCTCGCCTCGTTCGCCGCCATATTCCCCACCGACGCGCCGTTCAGCGCCGACCGCTACCTGACGCTGATCATGCTGGACGAGCCCAAGCCGGTGGCGGCCGACAGCGGCGTCACCAGCGGCGCCTTCACCGCCGCACCGGTGGCCGGCAAGGTGATCAACCGCATCGCCCCGTTCCTGGGCGTGCGCCGCGTCATCATCGCGTCGGATTTGGCCGCCAAACCCGCCGCCCGGGCGACCCTTGGAGCCAACGAGCAGTGACCCGGCGCCGACTTTCCGAGCTGCTGCGGCGGGACTTTGCGGCCGAGCCCTGGGCGGCCGACCCCTGGATCGAGGGCGTCACCGCCGACAGCCGCAAGGTGAAGCCGGGCTTCCTGTTCGCGGCGCTGAGCGGCGTCAGCGCCGACGGCCGCGCCTTCGTCCCCGCGGCGCTGGCGGCCGGCGCGGCCGCGGTGCTGGCCGAGGCGCCGGTGGAGGCGGGCGTCCCGGTCGTGCAGGTCGCGGACGCGCGGCGCGCCTACGCGCTGGCGGCTGCGGCCTTCCGGGGCGCGCAGCCGGCCACGTGCGTCGCGGTCACCGGCACCAACGGCAAGACCTCGGTCGCCACCTTCTGCCGCCAGATATTCGAGCGCCTCGGCCGCTCGTCGGCCAGCATGGGCACGCTGGGCGTGCGGGCCGGGCCTGAGCAGATCACCCAGCCGGGCCTGACCACGCCGGACGCCGGCGACGTGGCGCGGCTGCTGGCCGAACTCGCCGGCCGCGGCGTCACTCACCTGGCCCTCGAAGCCTCCTCGCACGGCATCGACCAGCGCCGGCTCGACGGCGTGAAGCTGACCGCCACCGGCTTCCTCAACCTCACCCAGGACCACCTCGACTACCACGGCACGATGGAGGCCTACCGGGCCGCCAAGCTGCGCCTCTTCGACACCCTGGCTCCGCGCGGCTCGACCGCGGTCCTCAACGCCGATTCCGACGCCTATCCGGCCGTCGCCGCCGCGGCGGTGACCAGCGGCCTTTCGGTGTTCTCGGTCGGGGCGATGGGCGAGGGGCTGACGCTGGCCCACCGCGCCATGGCGCCCGGCGGCCAGCGGCTCAGGATCGGCACCGAGGGCCGCAACTTCGACGTCCGCCTGCCGCTGGCCGGGGTCTTCCAAGCCTCGAACGCCCTGGTGGCGGCCGGGCTCTGCATCGCCGCCGGCGAGAAGACCGACGCGGTGCTGGAGGCGCTGGAGCACATCGAGGGCGCGCCGGGCCGCATGCAGCGCGTCGGCGCCGGCAAGAAGGGCGGCGAAGCCTACGTCGACTACGCCCACACGCCGGACGGGCTGGAGAAGGTGCTGCTGGCGCTGCGGCCGCATGCGACCGGCCGGCTGATCGTGGTGTTCGGCGCCGGCGGCGACCGCGACAAGACCAAGCGTCCGCAGATGGGCGCCACCGCCGCCAGCCTCGCCGACGTCGCCATCGTCACCGACGACAACCCGCGCTCCGAGGATCCGGCCGCCATCCGCGCCGAGATCCGCGCCGGCGCGTCGGGCCTGAGGGAGATCGGCGACCGCCGCGAGGCGATCCGCGCCGCCGCCGCCATGCTGCGCGAGGGCGACGTGCTGGTGGTGACCGGCAAGGGCCACGAGCAGGGCATGATCGTCGGCGCGATCATCCACCCGTTCGACGACGTCGACGAGACCGCCGCCGCGCTCGGCCTGGAGCCGGCCCGTGGCTGAGCGGCTCTGGACCTCGGACGCGATCGTCGCCGCCACCGGCGGGCGCCTGGCCGGCGCGCCGTTCGATGCGAGCGGCGTCTCGATCGACACCCGCACGCTCGAGCCCGGCGACCTGTTCGTCGCCCTGGCCGGTGAGCGGGACGGGCACGAGTTCGTCGCGGCGGCCCTGGAGCGCGGCGCGGCCGGCGCCCTGGTCAGCCATCCGGTCAACGGCGCATCAGTCTTGGTCGGCGAGACGCTGGTCGCCCTGGAGAAGCTCGGCGTCGCCGCCCGGGATCGAGCGCCGCAGGCGCGGCGCGGCGCGGTGACCGGCTCGGTCGGCAAGACCAGCGTCACCCAGGCGATCGCCGCCGGCCTGGCGCGCGCCGGCCGCTCCCACGCTTCGGTCAAATCCTACAACAACCACATCGGCGTGCCGCTGACGCTGGCGCGGATGCCGGCCGACACCGAGCGGGCGGTGTTCGAGATCGGAATGAACCACGCCGACGAGATCACCCCGCTGGCCCGCATGGTCCGCCCGCACGCGGTGGCGATCACCACCGTCGCCCAGGCCCACATCGAGAACTTCGCCGACGGCGAGGCGGGCGTGGCGCGCGCCAAGGCGGAGATCTTCGAGGGGCTGGCGCCCGGCGGCAAGGCGGTGCTCAACGCCGACAACCAATGGTTCGATTTCCTCGGCGACAGCGCCAAGACCCACGGCGCCGAGGTGCTCGCCTTCGGCACCCGCGCCGGCTGCGCGGCGCAGCTGACCGGGTTTTCGCTGCAGGGTGACGGGGCCCGCGTCGAGGCGACGCTGCATGGCCGCCCGGTCAGCTTCGGCCTGCGCCAGACCGGCTCTCACTGGGGCCTGATGAGCCTTGCCGCCCTGCTGATGATGGAGGCGCTGGGCGTCTCGCTGGACGACGGCCTGGCCGCCCTGGCGGCGTTCGAGCCGCTTGAAGGCCGCGGCGCCGAGCGGCAGGCGCTGCTTCCCGGCGGGGAGACCTTCACCCTCATCGACGAAAGCTACAACGCCAACCCGGTGTCGGTCGCCGCGGCGCTGCGCACGCTGGGCCTGAAGCCGGCCCGCCGCCGCCTCGTCGCCCTCACCGACATGCTGGAGCTGGGCCGGGACGCGCCCGCCTACCACGCCGGCCTCGCTCCCGAGATCGAGGCCGCCAAGGTCGATCTGGTGTTTGCCGCCGGGCCGATGATGAAATGCCTCTATGAGGCGCTTCCGCCGACTCGCCGGGGCGCGTACGCCGAAGATGCGGCGGCCCTGATCCCGTCGCTCACCCAGGCCGTAGAGCCCGGGGACGTCGTGATGGTGAAGGGGTCCAAGGCGTCCAACGCCAAGGCGCTGCACGACGCCTTGAGCGGCCTTGCGGCCCGTTCGGGGGAGGCCGCCTGATGCTCTACCTGCTCTACGAGCGGCTGGCGGACAACCACCACTACATCCCGGTCCTCAACCTGCTGCGCTACCTCACCTTCCGCTCCGGCCTCTCGCTGGCGACGGCGCAGCTGACCGTGGTGGCGATGGGCTCGCGCTTCATCCGCTGGATGCAGGCGCGCCAGGGCCGCGGCCAGCCGATCCGCACCGACGGCATCGAGCGCCACGTGGTCGAGAAGGCCGGCACGCCGACCATGGGCGGGCTGATGTTCCTGGCCGGGATCGCCGTCGGCACCCTGCTGTGGGCCGACCTCACCGACGTCTACGTCTGGGTGGTGCTGCTGGTCACCGGCACCTTCGGCGTGCTGGGTTTCCTCGACGACTACGCCAAGGTGACCAAGCAGACCACGGCCGGCATCTCCGGACGGCTGCGGCTGGCGGTCGAGGGCGGCGTCGGCGTGCTGGCGGTCTGGCTGATGATGACCTTCGGCCAGCCCTCGCCGGGCGACGCCCACATCTCCACCTCGCTGGCCTTCCCGATCCTCAAGAAGGCGCTGCTGGATCTCGGCTGGCTCTACCTGGTGTTCGGCGCCCTGGTGATGATGGGCGCCTCCAACGCAGTGAACTTCACCGACGGCCTCGACGGCCTCGCCACCGTGCCGGTGATGATCGCCGCCGGCACCTTCGGCCTGATCGCCTACCTGGTCGGCAACTCCCGCTTCGCCGACTACCTGGAGCTCCACTACGTGCCCGGCGTCGGCGAGGTCGGCATCTACTGCGCGGCCATGGTCGGCTCGTGCCTGGGCTTCCTCTGGTACAACGCCCCGCCGGCCAAGATCTTCATGGGCGATAGTGGCGCGCTGGCGCTGGGCGGCGGCCTCGGCGCGGTGGCGGTCGCCACCAAGCACGAGATCGTGCTGGCCATCGTCGGCGGCCTCTTCGTGCTGGAGACCGTCTCGGTGATGGTGCAGGTGGCCTCGTTCAAGCTGACCGGCAAGCGCGTCTTCCGCATGGCGCCGATCCACCACCATTTCGAGCGCCTCGGCTGGGCCGAGCCGACCATCGTGATCCGTTTCTGGATCATCGCGGTGATGCTGGCCCTGCTGGGCCTCGCCACCCTGAAGCTGCGGTAGGGGAGGGCAGGCGCACGCCATGATCCCGGTCCGCGGCTTCGAGGGCAAGAAGGTCGCCGTGTTCGGTCTGGCGAGGACCGGGCTGGCGGCGGCGCGCGCCCTGATGGCCGGCAAGGCCGAGGTGGTGGTCTGGGACGAGCAGCCGGCCGCCCGCGAGGCCGCCCGCGCCGAGGGCTTCACGCTGGAGGACCTGCAGGCCGCCGACTGGTCCGGCCTCGCCGCCCTGGTGCTCTCGCCCGGCGTGCCGCTGACCCATCCCGCCCCGCACTGGACCGTGGTCCGCGCCAAGGAGGCCGGCGTCGAGATCGTGGGCGACATCGAGCTTTTCGCCCGCACCGTCGCGGCCGCGCCGGCCCACCGGCGCCCGAAGATCGTCGCCATCACCGGCACCAACGGCAAGTCGACCACCACCGCCCTGGTCGGCCACGTCTGCCGCCAGGCCGGCCGCGACGTGCGCATCGGCGGCAACATCGGCGTCGGCGTGCTGGGCCTGGAGGACATGCACGGCGGGGCCGTCTACGTGCTGGAGCTGTCGTCCTACCAGCTGGACCTGACCTCCAGCCTGAAGCCCGACGTCGCCATCATCCTCAACATCTCGCCCGACCACCTGGAGCGGCACGGCGACATGGACGGCTACGTCGCCGCCAAGAAGCGGATCCTCCTGAACCAGGGCAAGGGCGACACCGCCGTGGTCGGCGTCGACGATCCCTGGTGCCAGCAGATCGTCACCGAGATCACCGCGCTGAACCGGCGCACCATCGTGCCGATCAGCGCCCGCCGCTCGATGGGCCGCGGCGTCTACGCGCTGCAGGGCATGCTCTACGACGCCACCGGCGAGCGAGTGACGGAGGCCGCCGACCTCATCCGCGCCGCCTCGCTGCCCGGCCGCCACAACTGGCAGAACGCCGCCGCCGCCTACGCCGCCGCCCGCGCGCTCGGCCTGCCCGAGCAGGTCGCGGTGCAGGGGCTGATGAGCTTTCCGGGCCTCGCGCACCGGATGGAGACGGTCGGGACCATCGGCGCCGTGCGCTTCGTCAACGACTCGAAGGCGACCAACGCCGACGCCGCGCGCCAGGCGCTGGCCAGCTACCCCAGGGTCTACTGGATCGCCGGCGGCCAGCCCAAGGCCGGCGGCATCGAGAGCCTCGCCGACCTCTTCCCGGTGGTCGCCAAGGCCTACCTGATCGGCGAGGCGGAGGCGCAGTTCGCCGCCACGCTGAAGGGCCACGCCGACGTGGCCCGCTGCGGGACCATGGACGGCGCCGTCCGCGCCGCCTTCGACGACGCCCGCGCCAGCGGCGAGGACGCCATCGTGCTGCTGTCGCCGGCCTGCGCCTCCTTCGACCAGTTCACCGATTTCGAGGACCGCGGCGAGGCCTTCCGCACCGCCGTGCACGAGCTGACGGCGCCCGTCAGTCGCGAAGCCAGAGCCTAGCAGATGACCGACGCGTCCATTCCCGCACCCAACCAGCCCTTCTCTCGCGCCGATCGCTCGCCGCTCGGCCTGTGGTGGTGGACCGTCGATCACTGGCTGCTGGGCGCGACCCTGGCGCTCATGGCGCTGGGGGTGCTGCTGTCGTTCGGCTCCAGCCCGGCCGAGGCCTACCGGCTCGACATCCCGTTTGCCTTCCACTTCGCGGTGCGCCAGTCGGTGTTCGCGGCGGGCGGCCTCGTCGTGGTGCTGGCCGTGTCGATGCTCTCGACCCGGCACGTGCGCCGCGCCGCCTTCTTCATCTACGCCGTCGCCATCACGCTGATGGCCGCGCTGGTCTTCCTCGGCCACGAGGCCAAGGGGGCGACGCGCTGGGTGGAGTTCGCCGGTTTCACCCTGCAGCCGTCGGAGTTCATGAAGCCGGCGCTGATCGTACTGGTGGCCTGGATGTTCTCCGAGGGCCAGAAGGGCCAGGGCGTGCCCGGCGTCTCCATCGCCTTCGGCCTCTACCTGGTGGCGGTGGCGCTGCTGCTGATCGAGCCCGACGTCGGCCAGACGGTGCTGATCACCATCGCCTTCGGGGCCGCCTTCTGGATGGCCGGCGTGCCGATGAGCTGGGTGATGGGGCTGGGCGGCGCGGCGATCGTGGGGCTGACCAGCACCTATTTCGTCTTCCAGCACGTCGCCAGCCGGGTGAACCGCTTCTTCAGCCACGACAAGACGCTCGACACCCACCAGGTGGACCGCGCCGCCCAGGCGATCGCCGCCGGCGGCCTGTTCGGCCGCGGGCCGGGCGAGGGGATCATGAAGCGCGAGGTGCCCGACATGCACACCGACTTCATCTACTCCGCTTCGGCGGAGGAATACGGCCTGTGGTTCTCGCTGATCCTGATCGCCCTCTTCATGTTCGTGACCCTGCGCGGCCTCTTCAAGTCGCTGCGCCTCTCCGACCCGTTCGAGCAGGTGGCGGCGGCCGGCCTCTTCGTGCTGGTCGGCATGCAGGCCTTCATCAACGTCGCCGTGAACCTCGACCTGATGCCGACCAAGGGCATGACGCTGCCGTTCATCTCCTACGGCGGCTCCTCGATGCTGGCGAGCTGCCTGACGCTGGGCATGGCGCTGGCGCTGACCCGCCGCAACCCGGGCGCCTATAAGCCGCGCGAGCGCTTCGCCAAGGCCGGCGCGTTTGAGTGAAGACCGGCGGGTGACTGAGCCGCGGCTGGCGGTGGTCGCCGCCGGCGGCACCGGCGGTCACCTGTTTCCGGCGCAGGCGCTCAGCCAGGCGCTGGCGGCGCGCGGCTGGCGTATCGTGCTCGCCTCCGACGAGCGGGTGGAGCGGCTGGGCGCGGACTTCCCGGCCGAGCGCCGCATCCCGCTCTCGGCCGCTACCTTCAAGCCCGGCGATCCATTGGGGGCGGTCAAGGCCGGCGCGGCGATCCTCAAGGGGGTGATGCAGGCGCGCGCCGAACTGGCGGCGCTGAAGCCGGCGGTGGTGGTCGGCTTCGGCGGCTATCCCTCGCTGCCGGCGCTGATGGCGGCGATCAGCCAGGGCCGCCGCACCCTGATCCACGAGCAGAACGCGGTGATGGGCCGCGCCAACCGGCTGCTGGCGCCGCGGGTCACCGCCATCGCCTGCGCCTTCCCGACCTTGCAGAAGGCCCCGGCCTCGGTGCAGGCCCGCGCGGTGGTGGTGGGCAACCCGGTGCGGCCGGCGATCCAGGTGCTCTACGAGGCGCCCTACGCGGCCCCGGACGGCGAGTTCCGGCTGCTGGTCACCGGCGGCAGCCAGGGCGCGCGGCTGCTCTCCGAGACCGTGCCGCGGGCGGTGGCGCTGCTGCCCGAGGGGCTGCGGGCGCGGCTGAAGGTGCAGCAGCAGACCCGGGCGGAGTCGCTCGACGTCGCCCGCCGCACCTATGACGATGCCGGCGTCGAGGCCGAGACCGCGCCCTTCTTCGACAACATCGCCGAGCGGCTCGCGGCGGCCCACCTGGTGATCGGCCGCGCCGGCGCCGGCACCGTCTGCGAGATCGCCGTGGCCGGCCGCCCGGCCATCTTCGTACCCCTGAAGATCGCCCTCGACGACGACCAGGGCCAGAACGCCCGCCTGCTGGCCGAAGCCGGCGCCGCCGAGGTGCTGCGCGAGGACGCCTTCAGCGACGCGGCGCTGGCGGCCGTGCTGCAGCGCTTGCTGGACGCACCGGAGAAGCTCGCCGCCATGGCCGCCGCCGCCCATGCTGCCGCCCGCCCCGACGCCGCCGACCGGCTCGCGGACGTGGTGGAGGGGGTTGCGGAAAAGTAGGGACACACACGCTTTTCCTGGTCCGAGCGCGGCCGTGGTTCACTCCACTCGGCGGGCTGGACAGCGTATATTACCGCTGGTATCGTCCTAGCGCATGGAGTGTCGCCAGCGGCCAGGAGAATCCTTGAAGCGCCCCCGGCAGCGTGGTCCGGCCAACGCCGCGGGGCGGCGGCGCCACAATTCGGGCGCCGTTCTTATCGGTGATTTTCGGTGAAAGTCTCGGGACTGAAACATGCCGGCCGCCCGTGCGACGTGTGCGGCGCGGCGATCTCGGCTAAGCAGCGCCCATGAACCGCCGCCCCGTCCCCTTCCACCTCGGGCCCGTGCATTTCGTCGGCATCGGCGGGATCGGCATGAGCGCGATCGCCGAGATCATGCTGAGGATCGGCTACCAGGTGCAGGGCTCGGACATCCGCGCCGGGGCGAACACCGAGCGGCTGGAGAAGCTGGGCGCCAAGGTGTTCATCGGCCACGCCGCCGGGCACGTCGACGGCGCCTCTGCGGTGGTGTTCACCAGCGCGGTCAAGGCCGACAACGCCGAGCTGGCGGCGGCGAGGGCGCAGCGCATCCCGCTGGTGCGGCGCGCCGAGATGCTGGCCGAGCTGATGCGCCAGCAGCATTCGGTGGCGGTCGGGGGCACCCACGGCAAGACCACCACCACCTCGATGGTCGCCGCCATCCTCGACGCCGCCGGCTTCGATCCCACCGTGGTCAACGGCGGCATCATCAACGCCTACGGCGCCAACGCCAAGGTGGGCGAGGGCGACTGGATCGTCGTCGAGGCCGACGAGAGCGACGGCACCTTCCTGCGGCTGCGCCCCACGGTCGCGGTGGTCACCAACATCGATCCCGAGCACCTCGACCACTACGGCGATTTCGATGCGGTGAAGCGGGCCTTCCAGACCTTCGTCGAGAGCACGCCCTTCTACGGCTTCGCCGCCGTCTGCATCGACGATCCCGACGTGCAGGAGATGGCCGCGCGGGTCGAGAACCGGCGGCTGATCACCTACGGCGCCAACCCGCAGGCCGAGGTGCGGGCGATGAACATCGGCGTCGGGGCCGAGGGCTCGACCTTCGACGTGGTAATCAGCGGGCCGGGCGAGGGGCCGACCACGGTGCTGGGCGAGGTCACCCTGCCGATGGCCGGCCAGCACAATGTGATGAATGCGCTGGCCGCCATCGCCATCGGCCGCGAGCTGGGCGCGCCGGAGAAGGCGATCCGCAAGGGGCTGGCCGGCTTCGGCGGGGTGCGGAGGCGCTTCACCTTCACCGGCCAGGCGCGCGGGGTGAGGGTGGTCGACGACTACGGCCACCACCCGGTGGAGATCGCCGCGGTGCTGAAGGCGGCGCGGGCGGTCACCAACGGGCGGGTGATCGCCGTGGTGCAGCCGCACCGGTATTCGCGGCTGCGCGACCTCTTCCAGGACTTCTGCCGCGCCTTCAACGACGCCGACACGGTGGTGGTGGCCGACGTCTATCCGGCCGGCGAGACGCCGATCGAGGGCGTGGGCCGCGACGCGCTGGTCGAGGGGCTGCGACGCCACGGCCACCGCCACGTGCTTGCGCTGGCCGGCCCGGCGGCGCTGCCGGCGCTGGTCGCGGCGGAGGCCAAGGACGGCGACCTGGTCGTCTGCCTCGGCGCCGGCGACATCACCGGCTGGGCCTACGCGCTGCCTGGGCAGCTGGAGGCGCTGGGGTGACACCGCCCATCGATCCCGCTCATCCCGGCGCAAGCCGGGACCCAGGCAGGCCGAGAGTGCGTGGGCGCGATTGCCTGGGAGTTCGAGCCCGCCGCAGGCGTTCTCTTCACCACGGAAGTCACGGAGGAGGCACGGAGGACACAGAGGTCAGCGTGGCGCTCCGTGAACTCCGTGCCTTCTCCGTGACCTCCGTGGTTGGAAGCAATGCCTGCGGCGCCGCCAGCTTTCAGGCATTTGCCCCCCTTCACCGTCAGCCTGCCTGGGTCCCGGGGTTCGCCGGGATGAGCGGGTTGGGGGGGTGGGCGTGAGCTGGCGCGACCAGCTCCCCAGCGTCCGCGGCAAGCTGGTCTTCGACGAGCCGCTGGCGCCCTACACCTGGTTCCGGGTCGGGGGACCGGCGGAGGTGCTGTTCCTGCCGGCGGACGCGGACGACCTGGCGGCCTTGCTGGCGGGGCTGCCGGCGGAGGTTCCGGTGACGGTGCTGGGCGTCGGGTCCAACGTGATCGTCCGCGACGGCGGCGTCGAGGGGGTGGTGGTCCGGCTGGCGGGGCGGGCGTTCGCCGACATCCATGTCGAGGCCGAGAACGCCGCGGTGATCGCCGAGCCTGGCGCGCTCGACGCGGCGGTGGCCCGCGCCGCGGCCCGGGCCGGGATCGCCGGGCTGGAGTTCTACGCCGGCATCCCGGGCACCATCGGCGGGGCGATCACCATGAACGCCGGCTGCTACGGCGCGGAGACCAAGGACGTGCTGAAGGTGGCCTGGGGCGTCGACCGCTCCGGCCAGCAGCTGGTGCGCACCACCGCCGACCTCGGCTACGCCTATCGCCACAGCGCCGTCCCGGAGGGCTCGGTGATCTGGCTGGGGGCGGTGTTCCAGGGCCGGCCCGACGATCCGCCCGCCATCCTCAAGCGGATGGAGGAGATCACCGGCCGGCGCGAGACCACCCAGCCGATCCGCGAGAAGACCGGCGGCTCGACGTTCAAGAACCCACCCGGGACCAGCGCCTGGAAGCTGGTCGACGAGGCCGGCTGGCGCGGCAAGCCTTTCGGCGGGGCGATGTTCTCCCCGCTGCACGCCAACTTCATGATCAACACCGGCGAGGCGACCGCCGCCGACCTGGAGGGGCTGGGCGAGACGGTGCGCGCCGACGTGGCGGCGAAGAGCGGCGTGCTGCTCGAATGGGAGATCAAGCGGATCGGCCGCGCCGGTTGACGTTTGCTTTTCGCTTGCCAGCGACTCACCGGCGCGGTGTCTTCGCCGGGGCCGGCCCCGCGCCGGCCGCAGGGAGGATTCCACCGTTCCGAGATGGTTGCTCATCGCCGCCGCGCTGGTCGCGCTGGCCGGGCTCGGGGCCTGCGCGCGGCATAGCCACCGCCCGCCGTGCCCGCCGGGGGCGCTGTGCCTCGCCTACGGCAACGGCGCCGAGCCCACCTCGCTCGATCCGGCCCATATCGACGGAACCTGGGAGAACACCATCGTCGGCCAGATGATCGTCGGGCTGACCAGGTCCGACGAGAACGGTCGTCCGGTCCCGGCCGTGGCCAGCTCCTGGACCACCAGCGCCGACGGTCTCACCTGGACCTTCCACCTGCGCGACGTCCGCTGGTCGGACGGCACGCCGGTGACGGCCGGCGACTTCGTCTACGAGATCCGCCGTGTGCTCGATCCGAAGACGGCGTCCTATTCGGCCTTCATCCTGTTCCCATTCCTGAAGAACGCCCAGGCGGTGAACGGCGGCCAGCTGCCGACCAGCGCGGTCGGGGTGGAGGCGCCGGACCCGCGCACGCTGGTGGTGCGCCTCTCGCATCCGTGGCCGCTGCTGCCCTCCTACGCGGCGACGCGGGTGATGTGGCCGGCGCCGCGGCACGTGGTCGAGCGCTGGGGCGACAACTGGATCAAGCCGGCCCATTTCGTCGGCGACGGCCCCTACACGCTGGCGGCCTGGCGGCTCGGCGACGCCGTGGTGCTGCGCAAGAACCCGAGCTACTTCGACGCCGCCCAGGTCTGCTACAGCGAGGTGGACTTCACCCCCTCGTCCGACGCCATCTCCAACGAACGCAGCGTCTCGGCCGGCGACCTCGACGTGTCGACGACGGTGCAGTCCAACCGGGTGAGGTTCCTGCGGCACACGCCCTTGCGCGACTTCGTCCGCGTCGCGCCGCAGTACGGCACCTACTACCTGACCTTCAACCTGCGCGATCCGGTGTTGCGGGACGTGCGGGTACGGCAGGCGCTGTCGATGGCGATCGACCGTGAGTTCATGACCAGCAAGCTGATGCACGCCGGCCAGCAGCCGGCCTACAGCCTCATCCCCACGGGCATGCCGAGCTATCCGAACGGGCCGCGCGTCTACTGGGCCGACTGGAGCCTGGCGCGGCGGCAGGCCGAGGCGCGGCGGCTGCTGGCGGCAGCGGGCTACGGCCCGCGCCACCCGCTGAGGCTGACCATGAAGCACATGAACAGCGCCGACCCGCTGCTCTACATGCCGTCCGTCCAGGCCGACTGGAAGGCGGTCGGCGTCGACACCGAGTTGCGCCAGGAGGACGTGCAGGTCGCCTACCAGGATTTCGAGATCCACGCCTTCCAGGTGGGGCTGGGGGGCTGGGTCTCGTTCGACCCGGTGATCTATCTCGACCTGCTGCGCTCCGACACCGGCGGCCAGAACTACGGCGAGTACGTCAATCCCCGCTACGACGCCGAACTCGACGCGGCGCTCGCCACCGCCGACCCCCAGGTGCGGGCCCAGCACATGCGCAACGCCGAGACGATGGTGCTGGCCGACGCGCCGATCGCGCCGCTCTACTATGCGTCGAGCCGCGGCCTGGTGAGCCCCAAGCTCGCCGGCTGGCTGGACAATCCCTACGACACCCACCCGGTCGACCAGCTCTGCCGCGCGCCGAGCTTCGCCGCGCCAGCCGGGGCGCGGGCGTCGTAGCGGCGCGCGGGACTCGCCGGCAACGCTAGATGACGCCGAATTTAGGTGCATCTGAACGACGCTAAGATAACGTGGCGGTCAGACGTGGGGAGCAGCCAACCATGACCGCCATCGACGCCGGCCAGACGCCGGTCCTGGTCGGGATGCGTCCGCCGCCGGCGAAGGCCAGCGGCGCGCTCAGCTCGAACGGGCGCGACAATCCGTTCGACCGCATTCCGATGGCCGCCTACCAGCAGCCGGTCTGGGTGCAGAAGGGGCTCTTGGGCCGCGCCTGGCTGGTCAACGATCCGGCCGGGGTCAAGCAGGTGCTGATCGACAAGGTCGGCAACTACCCGAAGATGGACATGGAGAACCGCTTCTTCCGCGCCCTGTTCGGCGACGGGCTGCTGTCGCGCGACGGCGAGGCCTGGCGGGCGCACCGGCGGATCATGGCCCCGTCGTTCGACCCGCGCAGCGTCGCCGGCTACGCCGGGGCGATGGCCGACGCCGCGGCCGAGTTCGCCGACGGCTGGGCGAGGCTGGACAACGACGCTGAGGTCGACGTCTCCGAGGCGATGACCCTGCTGACGCTGGAGATCATCTGCCGCACGATGTTCTCCTCCGACTACGAGGAAATGACCACGCTGACCGGCTCGGCGCTGTCGCGCAGCGAGGACGCGTTCAACTTCAACCTGCTCGACATACTGCCGGTGATCGGCGGCCTCCGGCTGAAGCAGCGCGAGAAGAAGTTCGCCGCCATCTTCGCGCCGATGGACGGGGCGGTCCGCCGGCTGATCGAGAGCCGCCGCGCCGATCCCGGTCGCACCGACCTGCTGGGTCGGCTGGTGGCGGCGCTGGACGAGGAGACCGGCGCCAAGCTCACGCCGCAGGAGGTGCGCGACGAGGTGCTGACCATCTTTGTCGCCGGGCACGAGACCACCGCCTCGGCGATGACCTTCTGCTGGTATCTGCTCTCCCACTACCCGGAGTGGGAGGCGCGGCTGCACGCCGAGCTCGACGAGGTGCTGGGCGGGCGCACGCCCACCGAGGCCGACCTGCCGAAACTGCCGCTCACACGGCGGATCATCGAGGAGAGCATGCGCCTCTATCCGCCGGCGCCCGGCATCTCCAGCCGGGTCGCCAAAGAGGCGGACGTCATCTGCGGCGAGAAGGTCCCCAAGGGCGGCGTCATCGCCATCTCAGCCTGGGTGCTGCACCGCCACCGCGCCTTCTGGGACGCGCCGGAGACGTTCGATCCCGACCGCTTCCTGCCGGAGCGCAGCGCCGGACGCCCGCGCTTCGCCTACCTGCCGTTCGGTGGCGGGCCCCGGGTCTGCATCGGCCAGATGATGGCGATGACCGAGGCGACGCTGATCCTGGCCACCCTGGCGCAGCGCTTCCGGCTGCGGATGCGGCCCGGCCACCAGGTGGCGATCCAGCATCGCGTCACCATCCGCCCACGCGGCGGCCTGCCGATGCGGATCGAGCGGCGCTGAGGCGGCTTGACTTGGTCTGAGTCGGCGCGCACCGCCGAGCCCGCAAGAAGGTTCGGGGAGGCGCGCATGCGCATCTGGCTCGCGGCTCTGGCTGTCCTGGCGCTCGGCGCGCCGCCAGCGCTCGCCGATCCGCTGCGCGCCGGCGCCGAGGCGGTCCGCGACCGGGCGCTGCACGATCCCACCGCCTACGATTACGTCGAGCAGGTCTCGGTCGAGGTCGGCCAGCGGCTGGCGGGCAGCGAGGCGGCGGCCCGGGCCCGCGACTGGGCGGTGGCCAAGCTGACCTCCCTCGGCTTCGCCAACGTCCATGTCGAGCCGTTCCCGATCACCGCCTGGCTGCGCGGGCCGGAAGCGGCCGAGATCGTCGCCCCGCATCCGCAGACGCTGGCGATCATCGGCCTCGGCGGCTCGGTCCCGACTCCGCCCGAAGGCGTCGAGGGCGAGGTGGCGTTGTTCCACAGCTACGCCGACCTGCTGGCCATGCCGCCCGGCTCGCTCACCGGCAAGATCGTTGTCGTCACCCAGCCGATGCCGCGGGCCACCGAAGGGACGGGCTACGGCGCGCTGAACCCGGTCCGCCGGCAGGGGCCGAGCGAGGCGGCCAAGCGCGGCGCGGTGGGCTACCTGCTGCGCTCGCTCGCCACCGGCGTCAGCCGCGAGCCGCATACCGGCGCGCTCAATTACGAGGACGGCGCGCCGCAGATCCCGGCGGCGGCGCTCTCGACCGTCGACGCCGAGCTGCTCGACCACCTCGCCGCCCGCGGCCGGCCGATCCGCATCCGCCTGCAGCTCGCCTCGACCAGCCGGCCGGCCACCGCCTGGACCGTCGAAGGCGAGATTCGCGGCAGCGAGCACCCGAACGAGATCGTCCAGGTCGGCGGCCACCTCGACTCGTGGGATCCCGGCACGGGCTCGATCGACGACGGCGCCGGCATGGCCATCGCTGTCGCCGCCGCCAAGCTCGCCGGGACGCAGAACCCGCCGAAGCGCACCATCCGGGTGGCGCTCTTCGGGGCCGAGGAGATGGACTTCGCCCGCTCGGCCTTCGCCGCGGCCCACAAGGGCGACGACATCGTGGTGATCGGCGAGTCCGACATCGGCGCCGACCGCGCCTGGGCGGTGGGCCTGCCGCCGGGCTCGGCGGCCACGCCGCCGATGCAGACCTACGCGGCGGTGGTGAACCCGCTGGGCGTCGTGATCGACCGCGAGCCGGCGCGCGGCAGCGGCGACGACACCGCCGACCTGGTGCATGCCGGTGTGCCCGCCTTCGCCGTGCACCAGGACGCCAGCCGCTACTTCGACTGGCACCATTCGTCGGAGGACACCCTCGACAAGGTCGATCCGGCGCAGCTGAACCAGGCGGTCGCGACCTGGGCGTCGTTCGTCTACATCGCCGCCAACTCCGATCTCGACTTCCGGGCGCTGGCCCGCGCCGCGGCGCCCGCCAAGCCCGGCCCTTAACAGCCGCCGTCGATTCAGCAAGAAAGCAGCCCCAGCTTCCCGGGAGCCCGCCATGCCCAAGCCCCTCGACGGCCGCCACGTGGCGGTGCTGCTCGGCGGCCTCTCGCCGGAGCGGGAGGTCAGCCTGGTCAGCGGCCGCGAGTGCGCCGACGCTCTGGAGCGCCTGGGCGCCAGGGTCAGCCGCGTCGATGCCGGGCGCGATCTGGCCACGGTGCTCGGCCGGCTGCGCCCCGACGTGTGCTTCAACGCCCTGCACGGCGTCTGGGGCGAGGACGGCTGCGTGCAGGGCCTGCTGGAGACGCTGGCGGTCCCCTACACCCATTGCGGCGTGCTGGCCTCGGCGCTGGCGATGGACAAGGCCAAGGCCAAGGCGGTGATGGCGGCGGCCGGCGTGGCTGTGCCGGGCGGCGGCCTCTTCAACCGCCATGAGGCGGCCCGCGAGCACGTCATGGCCCCGCCCTACGTGGTCAAGCCCAACGCGGAAGGCTCGTCGGTCGGCGTGTTCCTGGTCTTCGAAGGCGCCAACGGCCCGCCGCAGGAACTGCTCAGCCCCAGCTGGACGTTCGGCGAGGAGGTGATGATCGAGCCCTATATCCGCGGCCTGGAGCTGGCCGTGGGGGTGAGGGACGGCAAGGCGCTGACGGTGACCGAGATCATCCCGCGCACCGGCTTCTACGACTACGAGGCCAAATATGGGGAAGGGGGCTCCGAGCACGTGCTGCCGGCGCGTATTCCCGAGCAGGTGGCGCAACTCGCCAAAGAGTACGCAGAGCTTGCACATGCTGCGCTTGGTTGTCGCGGCGTTACGCGAAGCGACCTTCGTTATGACGACATTAAGGAGGTTCTGGTCCTGTTGGAGGTGAACACACAGCCCGGCATGACCCCGACCTCGCTCGTCCCTGAGCAAGCGGCTCACCTGGGTATCGGGTTCGACGACCTGGTGCTTTGGATCACGGAGGACGCGTATGCCCGCGGCAGTGCGGGGGGCGGGGCGCAGCAGCGGCCAGGCCCGGAGCAAAAGCTCCTCTAGTCCCCAGAAGAGCCGCCAGGCCCCCGCCAAGGCCGGGGCCGCGGCGCGACCCGTCACATCCATACGTCCCCGAGTGATCTTTGCGGTCAGCGGCCTGGCCGTGGCCGGCGTCGTGGTGCTGGCGCTCGCCACCGACCACCGCGGCGCGCGGATGGTCGACGCCGCCGGCGCCGCCTTCGACAACGCCATGGCCGACGCGGGCTTTCGCCTGCAGAGCGTGCGCCTCGACGGGGCGACGCCGCAATCGTCAGCGGACATCCTGCGCGCCGCGGCCCTGGCCAAGGGCGCGCCGCTGCTGGGCCTCGACCTGGAGGTGGTGCGCCAGCGCGTCGCCGGCGTCGGCTGGGTGAAGAGCGCCCGGGTGACCCGGCTCTATCCCGACAGCGTGCTGATCTCGGTCGACGAGCGCCATCTGGTCGCCGTCTGGGAGCATGCCGGCCGCACCGGCGTGATCGACGCGGGCGGCGTGGTCGCCCCGGAAGCCGATCCGGGCCGCTTCGCCAGCCTGCCGCTGGTGGTGGGCGACGGCGCCAATGTCGCCGCCGCGGCGATCCTGCCGCTGGTGCAATCGCGGGCGCGGCTGGCCGAGCGGCTCGACGCGCTGGTGCGCGTCGACGACCGGCGCTGGGACCTGCGGCTGAAGGACGGGGCGATCGTCCAGTTGCCGGCGACGGACGAGGAGGCGGCGCTGATCCGCCTCGACCAGCTCGACCAGCAGTCGCGCATTCTCGATCTCGGGTTCTCGCGCATCGACTTGCGGGACCCGGAAATGGTGGCTGTGCGGCCGCGGGAGAATCCCGCGGTCAAATCCGGGTCGGATGGGGTGGGATGAGACTTGCGATCAGGGAGGACAACGCACGCTTCGCCGAGGCTGAACGCCGGGCGGGCGGACGTGACCTGAAGAGTGCGCTGGGACGGGCGCCGGTGACCGCCGCGGTCGACCTGGGCGCGTCCAAGGTGGCCTGCTTCATCATGAAGCCGGACGGGGTGCGTGCGGCCGACCGGACCATCAGCGCCGCTGGCGTCGGCTACGTGCAGTCGCGCGGCGTTCGCGGCGGGGCGGTGGTGGAGGTCGACGAGGCCGCCAGCGCCATCGCCAAGGCGGTCGAGCGGGCCGAGCGGCTGGCCGGCGTCACCGCCTCGGGCGTCACCGTCACCACCGCCGGCGGCCAGCTGGCGAGCCGGCGGGTGGCGTCGGCCGTCTCGCTCGGCGCGCGGCCGATCAGCGACGCCGACCTGTCGCGCGCCATCGCCGCGGCCACCTCGGGCCTTAAGATGCCCGGCCGCCGCATCATCCACGTGCGGCCGGTCGCCTGGTCGGTCGATGGCAACAAGGGCATCCGCGATCCGCGCTCGATGTACGGGCGCCAGCTCGGCTTGCAGCTGCTGCTGGTGTCGATCGACGAGCAGGTGTTCCAGACCATCGCTCACTGCGTCGAGCGCGCCCACCTGCAGTTCGACGGAGTGGTCGCCGCGCCCTTCGCCTCGGCGTTGGCCACGCTCGAGGAAGACGAGATGGAGCTGGGCTCCATCCTCATCGACATGGGCGGCGGCTCGACGTCGCTGGCGGTCTACACCGGCGGGGCCCTCTCGCACGTCGACAGCCTCGCCGTCGGCGGCGCGCATGTGACGCAGGACGTCGCCCGCGGCCTTTCGACCTCGATGATCGGCGCCGAGCGGATCAAGACCCTGCACGGCTCGGCGATCGCCTCCTCCAACGAGGACCGCGAGATGATCGAGGCGCCGCCGCGCGGCGACGATCCGGGCGCCGGGCCGGTGATCGCCCCGCGCTCGCTGCTGAAGGGCATCATCGCCCCGCGGATCGAGGAGACGCTGGAGCTGCTGCGGGAGCGGCTGAAAGCCGCAGACGCCCCGGTCTCGCCGGGGGCCGGCGTGGTGCTGACCGGCGGCGCGAGCCAGCTGGCCGGCGTCCGCGAGGTGGCGGTGCGGGTCTTCGACCGGCCGGTGCGCCTGGGCCGGCCGCGGCGCGTGCCGCACCTGGCCGACGCCGCCTCAGGCCCGGCCTTCTGCGCCGCCGCCGGGGTGCTGCACAGGGCGGCGTTCGGCCCCAGAGAGGCCAGCGCCCGCAAGCCCAGCGCCGCGCGGGGCGGCCAATCCGGCAACATGGTGGTCCGCGCCACCGCCTGGCTGCGCGAAAACCTGTAAATCGGAAGGCGCGGAACCCTGCGTCAACTCGCCCGGCCAAGTCTCGCCTGACAAGCTCAAGCTAAGGCCCAGCAACGAAAATTCCTGTGAACGGCGGTGGGCCGCGATCCGACTCAGATTATGCAGTTAACGCGCAATTAAGGATGGTGGTCGTTCAGTTAAGCCCATCCGCGAAGCAGGGCCGGCCGGCGGGAGGCGGGCCCACGTTTCATTGGCCAGGCGGAAGGACACGGGGTTCCTTATGACGTTGAAGGTATTTGCGCCCGAAACCAAGGAGCTGAAGCCCAGGATTGTGGTCTTCGGCGTCGGTGGCGCTGGCGGCAACGCCGTCAACAATATGATCGAGGCCGGGCTCGAAGGGGTCGAGTTCGTCGTCGCCAACACGGACGCCCAGCAGCTGGCGTTCTCCAAGACCGACAAGCGCGTCCAGCTGGGCGTGCAGGTGACGCAGGGCCTCGGCGCCGGCGCCCACCCCGAGGTCGGAATGTCCGCGGCCGAGGAATCCACCGTCGAGATCGGCGAGCACCTCGACGGCGCCCACATGGTGTTCATCACCGCCGGCATGGGCGGCGGCACCGGCACCGGCGCCGGGCCGATCATCGCCAAGTGCGCCCGCGAGCGCGGCATCCTCACCGTCGGCGTGGTGACCAAGCCGTTCCACTTCGAGGGCCGCCACCGCATGCGGCTGGCCGATTCCGGGATCGCCGAGCTGCAGCGCTACGTCGACACCCTGATCGTCATCCCGAACCAGAACCTGTTCCGCATCGCCAACGAGCGCACCACCTTCGCCGAGGCCTTCGCCATGGCCGACCAGGTGCTGCACTCGGGCGTCCGCTCGATCACCGACCTGATGGTGTTGCCGGGCCTGATCAACCTCGACTTCGCCGACGTCCGCACGGTGATGACCGAGATGGGCAAGGCGATGATGGGCACCGGCGAGGCGCAGGGCGAAGGCCGCGCGCTGATGGCGGCCGAGAACGCCATCCAGAACCCGCTGCTCGACGAAGTCACCCTGAAGGGCGCCAAGGCGGTGCTGGTGAACATCACCGGCGGCCTCGACATGACGCTGCTGGAAGTCGACGAGGCGGCCAACGCCATCTCGGCCCAGGTCGACCCGGACGCCAACATCATCTTCGGCGCCGCCTTCGATCCGTCGCTGCAGAACACCCTGCGCGTCTCCGTGGTCGCCACCGGCATGGACGGCGCCTCGATCAGCGCCATCGAGCCGGCCCCGCGCCGCTCGACCACCGCCCGGCGGTCCGAGCCGCAGACCATCGCGCCGGCGCCGATCGTGGAGCCCGAGCCGGTGATCGCCTTCGAGCCCGAGGTCGCCGAACCGGAGCCGGCGATCGCCTGCTTCGACCCGGAGCCGATGATCGAGCCGGCCTACCAGCCGCGCGTCGAGACGCTGCGGCCGGTCGCGCCGGAGCTGCAGCTGCCGGCGCAGCGCTACCAGGCGGTCGAGGCGCAGGCCGAGCCGGAGATGACCTTCGAGCCGCCGGCCGCGCCGGAGCCGAAGATCACCCAGCCGCAGATCCGCCCCGTTGCCCGCATCGTCGACCCGTCGGTCGCCGACGAGGAGGACGAGCCGCTGTTCCCGGAAGCCTCCCACTTCGCCGACGATCGCCGGCAGAAGAGCGGCTGGCTCAGCATCTTCGGCCGTCCGCGGCAGGATGCGCAGCCGGCCCCGATGCGCGCCTCCAACGGCCACGCGGCGCTGCAGCCGGCCGTCGAGGAGCCGTCGCAGCAGCAGGACGACCTCGAGATCCCGTCGTTCCTGCGCCGCCTCGCCAACTAGAGCCCCGCTTGAGTCTGGCGGAGTTGGCCGGCCAAGGCCCTTCTCCCCTTGCGGGAGAAGGTGGCCCGCGGAGCGGGTCGGATGAGGGGTCGCGCCGAAGTCGGTGATTTGCCTGTTGAAGGCTAGCCCCCGCAGTGTCCGTCGACCCCTCATCCGGCGCTTCGCGCCACCTTCTCCCGCAAGGGGAGAAGGGGCCATGGGTCGATTCCAACCAGCAACACCCGCTTTAGGATCGGCCGCCGCTCGGCGCGCTTGACGACTCAACAGGTTTGGCGCAGTACTTTCGGTGCTGTCGATCGATGCGGCTTGCGGAGCCGGCCGGCGAGGGGTAGCCGTCGGCGACTTCTCGGACGGGGCCCGCAGCGCTTGAGCCGCACCAGCCAGACCACCCTCGCCGCGCCGGCGCGCCTCGCCGGCGTCGGCATCCATGGCGGGCTCACCGTCAGCCTCGCCATCCTGCCCGCGCCGGCGGACAGCGGCATCAACTTCGTCCGCACCGACGTCGCGGAGGCCGAGGCCGCGATCCCGGCGCTGGCCGACAGGGTCTGCGACACCCGGCTCGCCACCGTCATCGGCAACGACGCCGGGACCACCGTCTCCACCGTCGAGCACCTGATGGCGGCCTTCGCGGGCCTCGGCATCGACAACGCCCGCGTCGAGCTGGACGGGCCTGAGACGCCGATCATGGACGGCTCGGCGGCCGACTTCGCCGACGCGCTGGCGGGCGCCGGCCGCTCCGACCAGGGCGAAGCGCGCCGCTTCATCCAGATTCTCGAGCCGATCGAGGTCAGCGGTCCCGGCAAGCGTGCGGTGCTGCTGCCGGCGCAGCGGTTCGAGATGTCGGTGGAGATCATCTTCGACGCGCCGGCCATCGGCCGCCAGCAGATCGAGCTCGCCGTCGATCCGCAGAGCTTCCGGGCCGAGATCGCCGGCGCCCGCACCTTCGGCTTCATCGCCGAGGTCGAGCAGCTGCGCGCCGCGGGCCTCGGCCGCGGCGCCACGCTGGAGAACACCATCGTCGTCGACGGCGACCGCGTCCTCAATCCCGAGGCCCTGGCCCGGCCCGACGACTTCGTGCGTCACAAGGCGCTCGACGCGCTCGGCGACCTGGCCATGCTCGGCTATCCGATCCTCGGCCGCTACGAGGCCTCCTGCGGCGGCCACGCGCTCAATCACGCGCTTGTCAGCGCGGTGCTGGCCAACCCGAAAGCCTGGCGGCTGACCACCCTGGACGGCGCACCGCCGTAGTAGACCACGAACATCTCGCCCTGGAGCGCATGCGCCTGCGCTGACGAATAAGCGCCGGCGCATGGCGGTTGCGACACGGAGCCTCGCCGCCCGCCCTTTCATCGCCGCCTTTGCGTGGTGTAGAAGCCGAAGCCTTGCGCCCTGGGGGGCGGGGCGTGCGCGAGAGGTGACCAAGGCTTGTTTCGAATTCCCTCCGGCCGGGCGGCCCTGATCGTCGTGCTGACCGCGGCGCTCGCCGTCGGCGGCTGCTCGTCAGGTCTGTTCAAGAAGAAGCCGAAGCAAAACCTCGCCTACGAGGAGCGGCCGGTGGAGCTGCTGTACAACGCCGGCGCCGTGCGGCTCGATCACCATCAGTGGAGCGAGGCGGTCGACTACTTCCGCGAGGTGGAGCGTCAGCACCCCTATTCGGAGTGGTCGCGGCGCTCGATCCTGATGACCGCCTACGCCCACTACATGGGCAACAACTATTCCGACGCCGTCTCCGACGCCGACCAGTTCATCGGCCTGTATCCCGGCAACCCGTCGACGCCCTACGCCTACTACCTGAAGGCCATCTGCTATTTCGAGCAGATCGTCGATGTGGGCCGCGACCAGGCTTCGACGTCCGAGGCGGGCGAGGCGCTGCGCGAGGTCTCCAAGCGCTATCCCAATTCGGAATACGCGGAGGACGCGCGCCTCAAGCTCGACATGGTCCAGGACCAACTGGCCGGCAAGGAGATGACCGTCGGCCGCTACTATCTGCGCGCGGGCGATCCGATGGGGGCCATCGGCCGCTTCCGCACCGTGGTCGACAAGTACCAGACCACGTCGCACACGCCGGAGGCGCTCTACCGCCTGGTGGAAGCCTACCTCACCGTCGGCCTGATCGACGAGGCGCAGAAGAACGCCGCCGTGCTCGGCTTCAACTATCCGGGCGACCCCTGGTACGAGGCGGCGTACCGGTTGATGCAGGAACATGGCTACCAGCCGGCCGTGGCGCCCAACCCGAACGGCCATCGCGGCCCGCACTTCCCGTTCCTGTTCGGCCACCCTGACAAGAACGCGACGCTGGCCCCGCCCAACGAGGCCGCCCCCGACCAGTCCACCGCCTCGGCCAATCCGCAGCCGCCGACCCCCGTCACGCCGGCCCCGCCGGCCAAGCCGAGCGGTTTCCTGCACGGTGTGCTCGGGCTTTAGCGCGGCACGATTCTGGGCCACTTTCGGCCCATGCTGATCGGCCTCGGCGTCCGCGACGTCGTCCTCATCGAGCGTCTGGACCTCGCCTTCGGGCCGGGCCTGACGGCGCTCACCGGCGAGACCGGCGCCGGCAAGTCGATTATCCTCGACGCGCTGGGCCTGGCGGCCGGCCGACGCGCCGACGCGGGGCTGGTGCGCCGCGGCGCCGAGCAGGCGTCCGCCGCCGCCATCTTCGCGCCCGGCGCCGGCCACGCGGCCTGGTCGCTGCTCGAGGAGCGCGGCCTCTCGTTCGCGCCCGACGAGGATCTCGTCCTGCGCCGCACGCTTTCCGCCGACGGCCGCTCGCGCGCCTTCGTCAA
>DASXEN010000139.1:0-3896 GCA_036490095.1 Caulobacteraceae bacterium | reverse complement strand
GCCCGCTGCGCCCAGGCCCCCGAACTCGCCGCCGATCTCGTAGGGCGCGGCCCAGAACGTCCGCCCGCCCGGCGCCACCGCCGCGCCGTAGCTGTTCACCGCCGCGATCGCCCCGACCGTGAACCCGCCGGCGCCGATCGCCGACGCCGAGCCCAGCCCGCCCTTCAGCCGCCCGGACATCGCCCCGTAGCCGGCCCCAGCCGTGCCCAGCTCAAAGCCAGCACCCGCCGCCCGCACCGCTGCCATGCCCAGCTCGCGATAGGGCGGCGACTCGCCCCAGGCTTTGCCGCCGCCGTTGGCGAGGTCGTAGAGGATCGCCGCCGGCACGATCGGCGAGACCGGCGCAGTGGTCGCCGCGGCCGACAGCCGGTAGCCCTGCGCCGCGGCCCCCAGCACCGCCGTCACCCCGTCGGCGGCCGCCAGGCCGTAGACCGAGCCGCCGGCCAGCACGACAGCATCCGCCTCGTCGACCAGGTTCTCCGGCGCCAGCGCGTCGGTCTCGCGGGTGCCGGGCGCGCCGCCGCGCACGTCGCAGGCGCACACCGCCCGGCCGTCGGCGAGGATCACCGTCACGCCGGTGCGCGCGGCCGCGTCGACCGCCTGCCCGACCCGGAGGCCGGCGACGTCGGTGATCAGGTTGAGGGGTCCGGGGCCGTCGACGCGCATCGGCGCTTGCTAGAAGCCGGCGGCTTTGTTGTCCACGGCGGCGGGGCGGCTATGGTGCGGCCCAAGACCCGGACCAGGATGGACTCATGACGCGGACCCTCGCCGCCCTCATCGCGCTCGCCGCCATCGCGGTCCCCGCGTTCGCCCAGCCGCCGGCCGGCGCCCCGTCCGCCGCGGCGGCCCGCCAGGCCTCGACGCCGGTGATCACGCCGCACGCCATGGTCACGGCCGCCAATCCGCTGGCCGCCAACGCGGGCCTGGCGGTGCTGCGCCAGGGCGGCTCGGCGCTGGACGCGGCGGTGGCGGTGCAGTCGGTGCTGGGCCTCGTCGAGCCGCAGAGCTCCGGCCTCGGCGGCGGCGCCTTCATGGTCTACTACGACGCCAGGACGAAGAAGGTCACCGCCTACGACGGCCGCGAGGTGGCGCCGAAGGGCGCGACGCCGCAGATGTTCTTAGGGCCCGATGGCAAGCCGCTGCCATTCTTCCAGGCGATCCTCTCCGGCCGCTCAGCCGGCGTCCCGGGCGCCGTCGCCATGCTCTACCTGGCGCATAAGGAGCACGGCCGGCTGCCGTGGGCCGGCCTCTTCGGCCAGGCCGAGCGGCTGGCGACGGACGGCTTCGTGGTCAGCCCGCGGCTCGACTTCATGATCCACCTGAGGGCCGCGCCGCAGCCCGGCGCGCCCGACGCCGTGCGCTATTTCAGCAAGCCGGACGGCAGCGAGCTGAAGGCCGGCGACGTGCTGAAGAACCCCGCCTACGCAGCGACGCTGCGGCTGCTGGCCGCCGAGGGGCCGCGCGCCATCCTGACCGGCAAGATCGCCCAGGACATCGTCGCCAAGCTGCACGAAGGCCCGCTGCCGGGCACGATGACCCTCGCCGACCTCGCCGCCTACCAGCCGCACGAGTCCGAGGCGCTCTGCCGGCCCTACCGGGTCTACCTGGTCTGCAGCAGCCAGGCGCCGTCCGGCGGTCCGGCGCTCTTGGAAGAGTTGGGGCTGATCGAGCACACCGACGTCGCCTCGCGCGGCCCGGCCGACCCGCAGGGCTGGCTGGAGATCGCCGAGGCCGAGCGGCTGATGTACGCCGACCGCGACAAGTACGAGGGCGACCCGGCGTTCGTGACCTATCCGCTGCAGGGCCTGCTCGACCGCACCTACCTGGCGGACCGCGCCAGGCTGATCGGCGAGACGGCCGGCCCGCCGCCCAAGCCCGGCCATCCGGCCGGCGCCGCGCTCGCCTACGGCCCCGATCGCACCCGCGAGCCCGGCGGCACCTCGCACTTCGTCATCGTCGACGCGCAGGGCGACGTGGTCTCGATGACCACAACGGTGGAAAGCATCTTCGGCGACGGGCGGATGGTCGACGGCTTCTTCCTCAACAACCAGCTGACCGACTTCTCCTTCAGCCCCACCGATCCCGACGGCGCGCCCGCCGCCAACGCCGTCGGCCCCGGCAAGCGCCCGCGCTCGTCGATGGCGCCCAACATCATCCTGGACGGCCAGGGCGGCTTCGTCGCCGCGGTCGGCTCGCCCGGCGGCAACGCCATCCCGGCCTATGTGCTGAAGGCGATCGTCGGCTTCATCGACTGGAAGCTGCCGATGCAGCAGGCCCTCGACCTGCCCAACCTGGTCGCGCGGGGATCGGGCTTCTACTCCGAGCCGGACCGCTTCGCCCCCGGCGTGGTGGCGGGCCTGGCCGCCAAGGGCGTGACCCTGCGCGCCGGCGGCGCCGAGGGCTCGGGCCTGCACGGCATCATGAAGGTGAAGGGCGGCTACGAGGGCGGCGCGGACGACCGGCGCGAGGGCGTGGCGGTTGGGTACTGAGCCCGCGGCGCCGGCCTGGCGCGTCTATGAAGACGGCCAGACGCTGGGGACGCGCGGCTCCGAGAACGGCGTCATCGTGGCTGACGAGGAGAACGAGGCCGGCGCCCGGATCACGCTGGAAAAGCGCCGGGCCTTTCCTGGCAGCAAGCGGCCGCCCTTCGCCATCACCTGCGGCGTCTATGGCGCCATGATGCACACCTGCTTCTTTGCCGACGAGGCCGCGGCGCAAGCGGGCTACGCGGCGATGAAGCCGCGCCTGGTCGCGCTGGCGCTGTCGAGCGAGAATGATTGGGAGCGCGACGCAGACGCGTTCCTGGCCGACTTTCCGTGAGACGCGCTGGCGCCGATTGACCTGGTCCGGACCTCGGAAAATCCTGCCTCCAAGCGTTCGACGGCAGGCTCCGAACACCAAGTTTGACGGCGACTCGCCGGCATGTCCTCTGGCGCGTCCGCGTTTTGGCGCGGACGGTCTTTGACATCGTTCATGTGCAGCAAAAAAAGAGCCGCGCGCCAGCCGCAACGGCGGCGCCACAATTTGGGCGCCGTTCTTATCGGCGATTTGCGGTGGAGGTTGCGCAATTGAAACATTGCAACGGCGGCCTTGCGCTCCCTCCGTCTCGTCGCGCTTGGCAGCGCGCCGATCCACCTCCCCCGTACTCTTCGGTACGGGTGAGGAGCGAGAACCCTGTTCCTGCCCCGCGCAGCGGGGGAGGGGGACCGCCGCGCGCAGCGCGGGGGTGGAGGGGGCGCTCAGCCGCGCTCTCAGTACCGGTAGTGGTCCGGCTTGAACGGGCCCTGCTCCGGCACGCCGATGTAGTCGGCCTGCTCCTTGGAGAGCGTCGTCAGCTTCGCACCCAGCTTGGCCAGGTGCAGCATCGCCACCTTCTCGTCGAGGTGCTTGGGCAGGACGTGCACGGACGTGCCGTAGCTCTTGCCGTTGGTCCACAGCTCGATCTGCGCCAGGGTCTGGTTCGTGAACGACGCGCTCATCACGAAGCTCGGGTGGCCGGTGGCGTTGCCGAGGTTCACCAGCCGCCCTTCCGACAGCACGATGATCTTCTTGCCGTCCGGGAATTCCACGTGGTGGACCTGCGGCTTGATCTCGTCCCAGCGGTAGTTGCGCAGGGCGGCAATCTGGATCTCCGAGTCGAAGTGGCCGATGTTGCAGACGATGGCGTTGTTCTTCATCTCGCGCATGTGCTCGAGACGGATGACGTCCTTGTTGCCGGTGGTGGTGACGAAGATGTCGGCGTGGCTGGCGACGTCTTCCAGGGTCTGCACCTGGTAGCCTTCCATCGCCGCCTGCAGGGCGCAGATCGGGTCGATCTCGGTGACGATCACCCGCGCGCCGCCCTGGCGCAGGCTCGCCGCCGAGCCCTTGCCCACGTCGCCGTAGCCGCAGACCAC
>DASXEN010000020.1:0-12647 GCA_036490095.1 Caulobacteraceae bacterium | reverse complement strand
CACCACGCCGCTGCCGGCCGCCACAGCCGAGGAGACGGTCGGCGCGCTGATCCGCCGCCTGCTCGCCGCCGGCGACTGCAGCGTCGACCGCGTCGCCCAGCACCTGGGCGTCGACCGCCGCACCGTCCACCGCCGGCTGGCGGCCGAGGGCAGCTCCTTCACCCAGCTGCTCGACGAGGCGCGCCGCGAGATCGCCAGCCACCAGCTCACCCACACCGACCTGCCGCTGACCGAGGTCACCCACCTGGTGGGCTTCTCCAGCCTCTCCACCTTCTCGCGCTGGTTCCGCCAGGCCCACGGCATGCAGCCCAGCGAATACCGGCGCCGCTCGCATACGCACTGAAGTTTCGGTTTTGTTCCCGGCGATGCTGGACTAAAGTGACTGTGTCATCCCGGAAGGCCGCGCAGCGGCCTATCCGGGACCTACTTTTGCGGCGGTCGCCGATGTCGGACGCGAAGCTCTTTGCCGTCTACATCATAACCAACTTTCGCCGCGGCGTGCTCTACGTCGGCGTCACGTCCGATCTGGTCACCCGCGCGCTGCAACACCGCGACGGCGTCTTCGATGGCTTCAGCAAGAAGTACCAGCTGAAGCGCCTGGTGTGGTTCCGGTGGTACGACGACGCGCGCGACGCGATCGACTTCGAGAAGCGCCTCAAGCGCTGGCGGCGCGCGTGGAAGTTCGAACTGGTCGAGGCGCAGAACGCCGATTGGGATGATCTCTGGCCCGATTTGACCGGCGCCGACATCATCGGTCCGCTGTCCCACCTGCAAGGCCGTTGAAGTAGGTCCCGGATAACCGCTGCGCGGTTTCCGGGATGACATGGAATGGAAGCCCATTGGTCGCTAAATTGGCGCGCATGAGCCCGACTCCGACATCGCTGCGCCGCGGCCGCCGTATCCGGCTGGGTGTCAACATCGACCACGTCGCCACCATCCGCAACGCGCGCGGCGAGGGCTATCCCGATCCGGCGCGCGCGGCCGAGATCGCCATGGCGGCCGGCGCCGACGGCATCACCGCCCACCTGCGCGAGGACCGCCGCCACATCTCCGACGCCGACATCGAGACGCTGGCCAGGCTGACCCGCCAGCGCGGCAAGCCGCTGAACTTCGAGATGGCCGTCACCGGCGAGATGGAGGCGATCGCGCTCGCCCACCGCCCGCACGCCGCCGGCCTGGTGCCCGAGCGTCGCGAGGAGGTGACGACCGAGGGCGGCCTTGACGTCGTCTCGCAGCACAACCGCGTCGCGCCGTGCGTGGCGAGCCTGAAGGCGGCCGACATCCGCGTGGCGCTGTTCATCGAGCCGGAGCCGGCGCAGATCGCGGCCGCCGCCGAGGTCGGCGCGCAGGTGGTGGAGCTGCACACCGGCGCCTATTGCCTGGCCGTGCGCGAGCGCCGGCCTGACGCGCCCGCGCTGCTGGCGGCGCTGCGCGAGGGCGCCCGGCTCGCCGCCGCCGCCGGCCTGGAGGTGCACGCCGGGCACGGCATCGACTACGAGACGGTGAGCGCCATCGCCGCGATCCCTGAGGTGGCCGAGCTCAACATCGGCCATTTCCTGATCTCGGAAGCCATCTTCACCGGCCTCGATCCGGCGATCCGCCGCATGCGCGCGCTGATGGACGCCGCCCGCGACGAGGCGGCCGCTTGATCATCGGCCTCGGGTCCGACCTCGCCGACATCCGCCGCATCGAGGCGACGCTGGCGCGCTTCGGCGCGCGCTTCACCGGCCGCATCTTCACCGAGGTCGAGCAGGCGCGATCGGAGCGCAAGGCCGACCGCGCCGCCAGCTACGCCAAGCGCTTCGCCGCCAAGGAGGCCTGCGCCAAGGCGCTGGGCACCGGCCTGCGCGCCGGCGTCTTCTGGCGCGACATGGGGGTGGTGAACCTGCGCTCCGGCGCGCCGACCATGGCGCTGACCGGCGGCGCGGCCAGGCGGCTCGCCGCCATCACTCCGCCGGGCCTCGAGCCTCACCTCCACCTCAGCCTCACCGACGACCATCCCTACGCCCTGGCCTTCGTGGTGATCGAGGCGCTGGCGGCGAATGAGCGCGAGTTAACGGGCGCGCCGCTTGCCGGGGCGGTATCGAGCGTCTAGCTACGGCCACCTTCCGAGCGACACCGAAAGCCTGCATGACCGACGCGCCAGCCAACGCCCGCAACCGCGCCAAGCCGGAGAAGAAGAAGCTCAGCCTGGTCGGCGAGCTGGTGGAGATCGTCAAGACGGTCGTCTACGCGCTGCTGATCGCCCTGGTGCTGCGGGTGATCCTGTTCCAGCCCTATACGATCCCCTCGGCCTCCGACGAGCCGAACCTCTATCGCGGCGACTACATCATCGTCACCAAGTGGTCCTACGGCTGGAGCAAGAACTCGATCCCGTTCAGCCCGCCGCTGTTCAAGGGCCGCCTCTTCGAGCACAGCCTCATCTCCGCCCCGCCGAAGCGCGGCGACATCATCGTCTTCAAGCTGCCGTCGAGCGGCCACATCGACTACATCAAGCGGCTGGTCGGCCTGCCCGGCGACCGCATCCAGCTGAAGGGCGGGCAGCTGTTCATCAACGGCGAGCCGGTGCGGGAGACGCCGCTCGGCGCCCGCGACTGCACCCACGGCTACCAGGACGGCGGGACCTGCGTGGGCGACCTGCCCGGCGGCCGGCTACCGGTGAAGCTCTTCCAGGAGACCAATCCCGAGGGCCGCAGCTACAAGATCCAGCTCTCCCCCGGCGCCGAGAGCGCCGGCGACACCGCCCTCTATATCGTGCCGCCGCACTGCTACTTCATGATGGGCGACAACCGCGACAACTCGCTCGACAGCCGCTTCGACCCGGGCCTCCCGGCGGACGATCCGAAGCTCGGCGGCTGCGGCTGGAACAGCGCCGTGGACCAGGGCGTGGGCAACCAGTCGGGCGTCGGCTTCGTGCCCGAGGAAAACCTGGTCGGCCGCGCGCGGATCATCCTGCTGTCGTGGAACACCGGCCCGACGGAAGAGCAGCCGGGGGGCGCCAGCATCTTCAAGCCCTGGACCTGGTTCACCGACGCCCGCCCGAGCAGGTTCTTCAAAGTGCTGCATTGACGGGGGCCGGGCTGCTGCGCGGGCCATCGCTCAATCGGGTCCTGATCACCACGGTCGTCGTCATCGGCGTGGTGACCGCCGTGGCGCTGGCCGTGTGGGTCGGGGCGTTCAAGCCATACTCGTTGCCGACCGTCTCGATGCAGCCAGGCCTGCAGCGCGGCGACTACATGGTGATGATGCGCAAGACGTTCACTGGGCCGCCGCGGCGCGGCGACGTCATCGTCTTCGCGCTGCCATCGAGCGGCGACCACGAGGTGGACTACGTGAAGCGCCTGATCGGGATGCCCGGCGACCGGGTGCAGCTCAAAGGCGGCCGGCTGTTCATCAACGACAAGCCGGTTCAGGAGACGCCGCTCGGCGTGGCGCAGGGCGACCTTCCCGAGGGCAGGCAGCCCGTAAAGCTGTACCGCGAGACAACGCCGGAGGGACGCAGCTACCAGATCGAGCTTGCGCCGGGGTTTGAGGCGGCCGGCGACACCGCCGTCTACGCCGTGCCGCCGCACTGCTACTTCGTGCTCGGCGACAACCGCGACAACTCGGTGGACAGCCGTTTCGACCCCGGCCTGGCGCCGGACGATCCGGCGCTGGGCGGCTGCGGCTGGAACGAGGCCGCCGACCGGCAGGTCGGCGAAGAGCCGGGCGTCGGGTTCGTCGCCGACAGCAAGGTGCGCGGCGCGATCGTCTGGAGCACGAGCCAGCTTCGGCGCGGCCGGGCCGACGCCCGATGACTGGCCGGCGCCGACGGGTTTCGCATCATGGATAGGCGCGCCGAGGCCGTCGCCGAGCTGGAAGAGCGGCTGGGCCACCGGTTCGCCGACCGGGCGCTGCTGGAGGAGGCGCTGACCCACTCCAGCGTCGGCCAGGGCGCGGCGGACAACGAGCGGCTGGAGTTCCTTGGCGACCGGGTGCTGGCGCTGGTGGTCAGCGAGGCGCTGCTCGAGCGCGCGCCGCAGGCCGACGCCGGGCCGCTCTCCAAGCGGCTGCACGTGCTGGTGAGCCGCGACGCCTGCGCCGCGGTCGGCCGCGAGCTCGGCATCGGGCCGGCGCTGCGGCTGCCGGGCGGCGAGACGCGGCGCGGCGCGCGCGAGCAGGCCCGCTTCCTCGCCGACGCCTGCGAGGCGCTGATCGGCGCCCTCTATCTCGACGCCGGCATGGACGTGGCCCGCGAGCGGGTGCTGGCGGCGTGGCGGCCGCTGCTGGAGAGCCCGCACGACGAGCGGCTGGCCAATCCGAAGTCGCGGCTGCAGGAGTGGGCGGCGGCGGCGGGCCGCGGGACCCCGGCCTACCGGCTGGTCGACCGCCACGGGCCCGACCATGCGCCGCAGTTCACCGTCGAGGTGGTTATCGCCGGGGCCGAGCCGGCCCGCGCCGTCGCCGGCTCGCGGCAGGCGGCGGAAAAGGCGGCGGCGCTGGCGCTGCTCGAGCGCGAGGAGCCGCAGGCATGACCCGCGCCGGTTTCGCCGCCGTGATCGGCGCTCCCAACGCCGGCAAGTCGACGCTGGTCAACCGGCTGGTCGGCTCCAAGGTGACCATCGTCACCCAGAAGGCCCAGACCACCCGCTTTCCGGTGCGAGGCGTCGCCATCGAGGGCGAGGCGCAGGTGGTGCTGGTCGACACCCCCGGCATCTTCCGCCCGCGCCGCCGGCTCGACCGCGCCATGATCCGCGCCGCCTGGAGCGGGGCCGAGGACGCCGACGCCGTGGTCCACCTGGTCGACGCGGAGGCCGAGCTGGCGGCGGCGGGAAAGGGCGCCAAGGCCGCCGACCGCCGCGCCGCCGAGGACGTGCGCACCGTGGTCGAGGGGCTGAAGGCCGCCGGCCGCAGCGCCATCCTGGCGCTCAACAAGATCGACCGGGTGAAGCGCGAGGACCTGCTGGCGCTGACCCAGCGCCTGCACGACAGCGGCGCCTACGGCGAGGTGTTCATGATCTCGGCGCTGGACGGCGCCGGCGTCGACGACCTGAAGCGCCGCCTCGGCGCGCTGATGCCGGAGGGGCCCTGGCTCTATCCGGAGGACCAGTCCGCCGACCTGCCGGCGCAGCTGCTGGCGGCGGAGATCACCCGCGAGAAGGTCTACCTGCGCGTCCACGAGGAGCTGCCCTACGCCGCCAACGTGGAGACCACCGCCTTCGAGGAGTTCAAGGACGGCTCGGCGCGGCTGGAGCAGACCATCTACGTCGAGCGCGAAGGCCAGCGCGCCATCCTGATCGGCCACGGCGGCCAGACCCTGAAGTGGATCGGCGAGGCGTCCCGCAAGGACCTCGCCGAAATCCTCGGCCGCCCGATCCACCTCTTCCTCACCGTCAAGGTGAAGCAGAACTGGGCCGAAGAGCGCGCCACCTACCGCGACCTGGGGCTCGATTTCGACGTGTGAAGCGCCGCAGGCGCGGTCCTAACCGCGGAGGTCACGGAGCAGAACTGAGGACACGGAGGCGATCTTAGTGAACTCCGTGCCTCCTCCGTGACCTCCGTGGTTAAACTAGCCAAATGGAGTTCGAGGACGAGGCCTTCATTCTCTCGGCGCGGCCGTTCGGCGAGACCGGCGCGATCGTCGAGGCGGTGACGCGGCTGCACGGCAAGTATGCGGCGCACGTGGCCGGGGCGGCCTCGCGGCGGACCAAGCCGTTCCTGCAGGCCGGCGCTCGGGTGACGCTGCGCTACCGGGCGCGCACCGCCGACCAGCTCGGCTCGGCGGTGCTGGAGCCGGCCGGGGAGGGGCCGGCGGCGCTGTTCGACGACGCCCTGGCGCTGGCGGGGCTCTCGGCGGCGGCGGCGGTGACCGCCGGGGCGCTGCCGGAGCGCGAGCCGCATCCGGGCGCCTTCCTCGGCCTGGAGGCCTTCATCGACGCGCTGGCCGACGCCGACGTGTGGCCGGCGGTCTACGTGCGTTTCGAGGCGGGGCTGCTGGCCGACCTCGGCTTCGGCCTCGACCTTTCCAAGTGCGCGGTGACCGGTTCGGCCGACGACCTGGTCTACGTCAGCCCGCGCACCGGCCGCGCGGTCAGCGCCGGGGCCGGCGAGCCCTACAAAGACCGGCTGTTGGCCCTGCCGCCGTTCCTGCTGTCGTCGCAGGGCGGGCTCGGCGCCGGCGACATCGGCGCCGGCCTCGCCATCACCGGCCACTTCCTGGAGCGCTTCGTGTTCGCCCCGCTGAACCGGCCGCTGCCGCCCGCGCGGATGTGGCTGTCGGACCGGCTCGCGGGGGCCGCGCGGCTTTAGCTGCAAAAGTCGATAGAATTTCTAGGGATAGAAGGTATGGCGCGCCGCGCCCACTGGCGCCACTCTCAGTGCGCCAGCAAGGGGAGCCGTCCGATGTTCATCCGCGTGCCCGAATCCCACAGCCGCTCGTTCGTGAAGGCGGTCAGCTGGCGCATCGTCGGCAGCCTCGACACCTTCCTGATCAGCTGGGTGGTCACCGGCCAGCTGAAGTACGCGGGGATGATCCTGGGCGTCGAGACCTTCACCAAGATCGCCATCTATTACTTGCACGAGCGGTTCTGGGCCTGGCTGCCCTGGTGGCGCTCGGAGAAGGCCGTGGCGACCGCGGGCGTGGCCGCCGCGCCCGCCAGCCCGGCGTCCAGCCCGACCTAGCCGCGGCGCGCCGTCAGCCCGACGATCTTGCCGCGCTCGGCCCGACCCCGAAACGCCGCGATCTCGACGAAGCCGGCCGTTTCCAGCGCCGCGCCCGCCATCGCGTTCCAGGCGCCGACCGAGCCGGCGCGGCCCGCCAGCGCCCAATCGTGGGTCAGGCCGACCAGCCGCGCGCCCGGCTTCAGCACCCGCGCCAGCTCGGCACAGGTGGCGGCGAACGGCTCGCACAGCTGCAGCGCATTGACCGCGATCGCGCTGTCGAAGGTCGCGTCCGGGGCCGGCACGGCGTCGGCTCGGGCCACGTGCAGCGCCACCCGCCCGACGGCGATCGCCGCCCGGTTCGCGCGGGCCGCGGTTCGGGCCATGGTGGTCGAAGGATCGACGCCGACCACCTCGCCGGCCGTCATCCGCGCCGCCAGCAGCCGCACGCCGACGCCCGGCCCGAAGCCGATCACCAGCACGTGGTGGTCGGCCGCCGGCGCCAGCCGCTCAATCGCCTCGGCCTCGGCCGCGCGGTTGGCGCGGGCCATCACCCAGGCGACGAACGCCCCGGCGGCGCCGTCGAACACGCTGGCCATCGTTAGCCCAGCCCCGCTTCGATGACGCGGGCCGCGAGGTCCCGCTCCAGCAGGTCGAAGAGCCGCGTCGCCGCCGCCAGCTCCACCGGCGAGACCGACGGCGCGGTGCGCGCCAGCAGCGCCGCCTCGCAGTCCTGCATCTCCTTCAGCCGCCGCCGGCCCTCGTCGGTGAGGCTGAGCAGCGGCGAGCGGCGGTGCTCGGGATTGGGCCTGGCTTCCACCAGCCCCGCCGCCAGCAGCGCTTTGGCCAGCGTCTGGATGTGCTGGCGCGAGACCGGCCGCTCGCGCGCCAACTCCGGCACGGCGCGCGGCCCTGTGGCGGCCAGCGAAGTCATCACCCCGCGCATGCCGGTGGTGATCCCCAGGTCGGCGTGCAGCGCGTCGCCGGCCGCCCGCAGCAGGAAGTAGAGCCGCGGAATCCGGTTCACGAACGGGGCGAGGTCGGGCTGCCAAGTGGGCATGACAGCCAGGTTGTCATTTTGACAATTTGATTGTCAAACGTCTTTTCTGGACAGAAACCATGAGTCAGGCGATGCGGTGGCCATGGACGACGCCGCCCTTCCGCCCGATCCGCCCGACGACGGCGGGCGCATCCTCGACGAGCCACTGACCGAGGCGCTGTCGCGCCGCTACCTCGCCTACGCGCTCTCCACCATCACCCAGCGGGCGCTGCCGGATGTGCGCGATGGCCTGAAGCCCGTGCAGCGCCGGCTGATCTACGCCATGCGGCTGCTGCGGCTCGATCCGGAGACCTCGGCGAAGAAGTCGGCCCGCGTGGTCGGCGACGTGATCGGCAAGTACCACCCGCACGGCGACGTGGCCGTCTACGACGCGCTGGTGCGGCTCGCGCAGGACTTCGCCCAGCGCTATCGGCTGATCGACGGGCAGGGCAACTTCGGCAACATCGACGGCGATAACCCGGCGGCGATGCGCTACACCGAATGCCGGCTCACCTCCGCCGCGCAGCTGCTGCTCGACGGCATCGACGAGGACGCCGTCGACTTCCGCGCCACCTACGACGGCGAGGAGGAGGAGCCGGTCGTCCTCCCGGCTGGCTTTCCGAACCTGCTGGCCAACGGCTCGACCGGCATCGCCGTCGGCATGGCGACCTCGATTCCGCCGCACAACGCCGCCGAGCTGATCGACGCCTGCCTCATCCTGCTGGAGCAGCCCGAGGCGACGACCGCCGAGCTGATGGAGAAGGTCCCGGGGCCGGACTTCCCGACCGGCGGCATCATCGTCGAGCCGCGCGCCTCGATCGCCGAGGCCTACGAGACCGGCCGCGGCGGCGTGCGCACCCGCGCCCGCTGGGTGAAGGAGGACACCGGCCGCGGCACGTGGCGGATCATCGTCACCGAAATCCCCTACCAGGTGAAGAAGGCCGACCTCGTCGCCCAGATCGCCGGCCTGATCGAGGCCAAGCGCGCGCCGCTGCTGGGCGACGTCAACGACGAGTCGGCCGAGGACATCCGCCTGGTGCTGGAGCCGCGCTCGCGCACCGTCGAGCCGGAAGTGCTGATGGAGAGCTTGTTCAAGCTCTCCGACCTGGAGGCGCGCTTCCCGATCAACCTGAATGTGCTCGACGCCAGGAGTACGCCACGGGTGATGGGGCTGAAGGCGGCGCTGCAGGCGTTCCTGGCCCACCGCCGCGAGATCATCGTCCGCCGCGCGCAGTTCCGGCTCGGCAAGATCGAGCAGCGGCTGCACATATTGGCCGGCCTGCTGATCGTCTTCCTCAATCTCGACGAGGTGATCCGCATCGTCCGCTTCGAGGACGAGCCGAAGGCCAAGCTGATCGCCGCCTTCGAGATCGACGACGTGCAGGCCGACGCCATACTCAACACCCGCCTGCGCCAGCTGGCCAAGCTGGAGGAGCTGGAGCTGCGGCGCGAGCACGCCGACCTTGCCGAAGAGCGGGACGGCATCCAGGGCATGCTGGCCAACGACAAGCTGCAATGGAAGCTGGTGGGCGAGGGGCTGCGCCACGCGCTCGACGTGCTGGGGCCGCAGACGCAGGTCGGCAGTCGCCGCTCGACCTTCGCCGAGGCCCCGACCATCGACGCCGAGGCCGCCGTCGAGGCGCTGGTGGCCCGCGAGCCGATCACCGTGATCCTCTCGGAGAAGGGCTGGATCCGCGCCGCCCGCGGCCGCATCGACGATCCCAGCGAGCTGAAGTTCAAGGAGGGCGACAGCCTCGCCTTCCTGGCCCCGGCCGAGACCACCGACAAGCTGCTGCTGTTCGCCTCCGACGGCCGCTTCTTCACCCTGGCCGGCGACAAGCTGCCGTCGGCGAGAGGGCAGGGCGAGCCGCTGCGGCTGATGCTCGACCTCGACGACCGGGTCAGCATCCTGGCGCTGTTCCCCTTCCGGGCGGGGGCCAAGCGGGTGCTGGCCTCCAAGGCCGGCTACGGCTTCGTGATGCCGGAGGACGAGGCGGTGGCCATGCGCCGGGCCGGCAAGCAGGTGCTGAACGTCGACAAGGAGGGCGCCGCCTTCTGCCTGCCGGTCGACGGCGACCACCTGGCGGTAGTGGGCGACAACGGCAAGGCGCTGATCTTCCCGCTCGCCGAGCTGCCGGAGATGCCGCGCGGCAAGGGGGTGAAGCTGCAGAGCTACCGCGAGGGCGGCCTGCGCGACGGGCTGATCTTCAAGGCCGAGGACGGCGCGGCCTGGACCACCGCCGACGGCCGTCAGCGCGCCTGGAGCGACTGGCGCGAGTGGCTCGGCCGCCGGGCCGCCGCCGGCCGCCTGGTCCCCAAGGGCTTCCCAGCCTCGAAGCGGTTCCGGCCGCGCTGACCTTCCCCAGCGCCCCCTCGGACCACCAAGTTCACCAAGGACACCAAGGTCGCGCTGCGCGCGCCGACTAACCTCATGCAGACTTGGTGATTGGCCGGGCGCGAAGACGCCCTTGGTGTCCTTGGTGGTGAATGGAGCCTCTGAGCGCCTCGCCGCAGCGAGACTTGCCCGCGTTAGTGGACACCCGGCCGCCCAGGGCGCGAGTATCGCCGCATGCTGATGGCGCGCGCTTTTGCGGGATCTGCGTTCCTGTTCGCGGTGATCCTGATCGTGCCGCTCGGCGCGGCGGGCACGTGGCGCTATCCCGAGGCCTGGTGGCTGTTCGCCGTCTTCTCCGGCTCGGCTGGAACCGTCACGATCTGGCTCTGGGGCCACGACAAGGCGCTCCTGCAGCGGCGCGTGAAGGCCGGGCCGGGCTCGGAGGCCGATCCGACGCAGAACGTCGTGCAGACGCTGGCCGCGGCCGTGTTCCTGGCGTCGTTCGCCGTTCCCGGCCTCGACCGGCGGTTCGGCTGGACGCATGTCCCCGTCGCGGTCGTGATCGCCGGCGACGCGCTGGTCGCGCTCGGCTTCCTGATCGTCTTCCTGGTCTTCCGCGCCAACAGCTTCGCCGCCGGCACGATCGAGGCCGCCGAGGGGCAGGCGGTGATCGACACCGGGCCCTACGCCGCCGTCCGCCACCCGATGTATGCGGGCGCGCTGGTCATGTTCGCCGGCATTCCGCTGGCGCTGGGCTCCTGGTGGGGCCTGCTGCCGGCCGCGGTCATCGTGCCGGTGCTGGTCTGGCGGCTGACCCGTGAGGAGGCGTTCCTGGCCGCCAACCTGCCGGGTTACGCCGACTACCGCACCCGGCTTCGCTGGCGACTGGTTCCCTACGTCTGGTGAACGGCGCGCGCGCCGTGGCGAACGCGAGTGCGTCGCATTGATTGTTCGGCCGGAATTCTGATATTGATAATCGTTCTCGATTAAGCGGGGGCCGCATTGCGCCGGCTGAGTGAGTTCGATCCGCCCGTCACGGGCCAGGACGCGTCGGCAGGCGCGGCGACGCCGCTGTCGGCCGGCCGCAAGGGCTTTGCCGGGGCCATCGTCGAGGTGCGCGCGCCGCAGGGCTCGGGCGGGCTCGGCGGGGCCGAGATCGAGCGGCGGCTGATCGAGATGGGCTTCGTCGAGGACGCGCCGGTCGAGATCGTCCACGAGGGCCTGTTCGGCCGCGACCCGATCGCCATCAGGCTGGCCGACCGCACCGTGGCGCTGCGCCGCCGCGAGGCGCGCGCAGTGATGGTGCGCCAGACCGCTCCGCAGGGCCGATGAGCACCGCCGAGCTGAAGCTTGCCGAGGCGGCGCCGGCCGCCGAGGCGCGGCCCTTGCGCGTGGCGCTGGCCGGCGTGCCCAATTGCGGCAAGACCGCGCTGTTCAACGCCCTTACCGGCGCCCGCCAGAAGGTCGCCAACTACGCCGGCGTCACCGTCGAGCGCAAAGAGGGCGCGGCAACCGCGCCGGACGGGACCCGCCTCGCCATCCTCGACCTGCCGGGCACCTATTCCTTGCGCGCCCGCAGCCCGGACGAGGCCATCACCCGCGACGCGGTGCTCGGGCGCCTGGCCGGCGAGGCCGCGCCGGACGTGATCGTCTGCGTCGCCGACGCCACCTCGCTGCGGGTGGCGCTGCGCCTGGCGCTGGAGCTGAAGGCCGCCGGCCGGCCGATGGTGCTGGCGCTCAACATGATCGACATCGCCGCCCGCCAGGGGCTGGAGATCGACGTCGAGGGCCTGTCGCGCGACCTCGGCGCGCCGATCGTCGCCACCGTCGCCACGCGCCGGCGCGGCGTCGACACGCTGATGTCGGCGGTCGAGGCGGCGGCCCAGGCCGGGCCGCGCGCGTCCACCTGGCATGAGCCCTCCAGCGGCGAGCTCAGGGCCCTGCACCGCGAGGCCGAGCGGCTGATCAAGGCGCACGTCACGCCGCCGAAGCGGCCCGACACCTGGACCGGACGCCTCGACTCGATGCTGCTGCACCCGGTCGGCGGCCTCGTCGTGCTGCTGGCGCTGCTGTTCGTGATGTTCCAGGCGGTGTTCCTGGCCGCCAACCCGCTCAACGACGTGATCACCGCCGGCTTCAACTGGCTCTCGGCCGGCGTCGGCGCGCTGCTGCCGGACGGCCTGCTGAAGAGCTTCATCTGCGACGCGCTGATCTCCGGCGTCGGCAGCGTGCTGGTGTTCCTGCCGCAGATCCTGGTGCTGTTCCTGTTCATCATCCTCCTGGAGGACGTGGGCTACATGGCCCGCGCGGCCTTCCTGATGGACAAGATCATGGGCGGCGCGGGGCTGCACGGGCGCGCCTTCATCCCGCTGCTGTCGTCGCACGCCTGCGCCATCCCCGGCATCATGGCGACCCGGGTGATCGACCAGAAGCGCGACCGGCTGACCACCATCCTGGTCGCGCCGCTCACCACCTGCTCGGCCCGCATCCCGGTCTACACCCTGATCATCTCGGCCTTCGTGCCCAACCACCACCTGTTCGGCTGGATCAGCGAACAGGGCCTCGTCATGCTCGGGCTTTATGCCACCGGCATCACCAGCGCGCTCGTAGTCGCCTTCGTGATCCGCAAGGTGT
>DASXEN010000180.1:0-19234 GCA_036490095.1 Caulobacteraceae bacterium | reverse complement strand
GACCTCGGAAAAAATGCCTCCAAGCGATCGACGGCGGGCTCTGAAGGAGCTGCCCCCTTCGCGCCGCTATTCTAAGATATATCGACACGCGTAATCTACGGGGATTCTACGGGATTTCGCATATCGAACTTGCGCGCTTCCAGGCGTCGGCCCGCTCGTTGAATACGGTGAATCTACGGTCCCCGAACCGCCGCCCTAATCCAGCATCGCCGCGAGCTTGAGCACCGTATTCCAGTTGCGGCCCGTGCCGCGCACGCCCAGGCGCCGCTCGATGACGGCGATGGTGAGCTTGGATTCGCCGATGCCGTCCGGGTAGGCGAGGTAGAGTTCGCGGCCCACGGCCTCGACGGTCTCCCGGCCCGGAATCCACTCCCGCAGCGCCTTCAATCCGGCCGCGGCGGGCTTGTCCTTCAGCGGCATGACGACGAGGTGAGCCGGGTCGCGCTCGGCCATCTCGCCGAGCGGGTTGGCGGCGGCGATGGCGCGCCACTGCCCGGCGTCGCGGACCAGCACGTCGGAGGCGAAGCCGAACCTGGCCGCGAAGGCGGTCTCGATCCTGGCCTCCAGCGCCGCGCCGCCGTCCTCGCTGCGGAACACCAGGTTGCCGCTCTGCAGCAGGGTGCGGCCATCCTCGACGCCTAGCTCGGCCATCAACGCCCGCAGATCGGCCGACGTGGCCTTCCGACCGCCGACATTGACCGCCCGCAGCAAGGCGACGTGAGCGGTCAGAGCCATGCGAGGTCCGCCTCGCCGCGCAGGATGGCCTCGGCCTCGGGCGTGTGCTTGGCGCCGCCGCGCGCATGGAGGATCAGCGCCGGCAGCAGCCGCAGCGGCGCGTGTCCCCCCCGCACAGCGCGCGCCAGCACCCGGCTCGCCGGGGCGTCGGCGAAGGGGTGGATCGGCCGCACCTGGAACGAGCCGGCCTTGGCCCCCAGCAGCGCCAGCAGGTCGCCCAGCCGGTCGGCGCGGTGGATCATGGTGATCCGCCCGCCGTCGCGCACCGCCCGCAGCAGGTAGCCGGTCCAGGCGCCGAGGCCGTCGTCGGCCAGGAAGGCGCCCTGCTTGGCCGGGTGTGGCGCGCGCAGCGCGGCCGGATCGTCGAAGAACGGCGGATTGCTGAGCGCGGCGTCGAACGGCGCGCCGGGCGCCCGCGCGCCCGCCGCCACCTCGCCCTGGACCGCCCCGACCCGGCCCTCCAGGCCGTTGGCCCCGACGTTGCGGCGGGCGAGCGCCAGCGCCGCCGGATCGCGCTCGACGCCGACGAAGGCCGCGCCCGGCCGTCGCCAGGCGGCGGCCAGCATCACCGCGCCGACCCCGCAGCCCGCCTCGATCACCCGCTCGCCGTCGCCGGCGTCGCAGGCGGCGGCCAGCAGCGCCGCGTCCAGCCCGGCGCGGTAGCCCTTGGCCGGCTGCGCGAGGCGCACGCGGCCGCCCAGCACGCCATCCTCGGTGAGGCGATCTGCGGGGGTGTGATCTTCGGTGACAGGTGCGGCCGTTTCGTCCATTGCGCCGTTCGCCAGCCTTGTGCTCGCCTTGACCTCACCCTATCCCGCACCCATTGTCCGCCCGCAATGGCGACGCGTCCCACCCGGGACGCTGCAAGGAGCAAGCCTTGGACGCAGTGGAAGCGGCCATCGTCCGGCCAGCCGGCTCCGTCGACCATCTGGCCCGACTGGCGCATGCCGACATGGAGGGCGTGGACGCGCTGATCCTGGCGCGGATGCAGAGCCCCGTCAGCGTCATCCCGCTGCTGGCCCAGCACATCATCGCCGCCGGCGGCAAGCGGCTGCGGCCGCTGCTCACCGTGGGCGCGGCGCGGCTGGCGGGCGGGCGCGGCCAGGCGGCGCTGAAGCTGGCGGCGGCGGTGGAGTTCATCCACACCGCGACGCTGCTGCACGACGACGTGGTCGATTCCTCGCAGTTGCGCCGCGGCAAGGTGGCCGCCCACCTGATCTGGGGCGCGCCGTCGAGCGTGCTGGTGGGCGACTTCCTGTTCGCCCGCGCCTTCGAGCTGATGGTCGAGGTCGGCTCGATGCACGCGCTGGAGATCGTCGCGCGCGCCTCACGGGTGATCGCCGAAGGCGAGGTGCTGCAGCTGACCCGCGCCCACGACCTGAAGCTGAGCCAGGGCGTCTACCTGGAGATCATCGGCGCCAAGACCGCCGAGCTCTTCGCCGCGGCGGCCGAGGCCGGCGCGGTGTCGGCCGGGGCCGCGGCGCGCGAGGCGGCGGCGCTGCGCAGCTACGGCCACAGCCTGGGCCTGGCCTTCCAGCTGGCCGACGACGCGCTCGACTACGCCGGCTCGGCCGAGACGCTGGGCAAGAACACCGGCGACGACTTCCGAGAGGGCAAGGCGACGCTGCCGCTGATCCTCGCCATCTCCCGCACCGGCGCCCGCGAGAGCGAGTTCTGGGAGCGGGTGATCGGCCGCAAGGAGCAGACCGACGCCGATTTCCGCCGCGCCCGCGAGCTGGTGGTGGGGACCGGCGCCCTCGAAGCCACCCTCGATCTCGCCGCCGACAACGCCGACGCCGCCAAGCGGGCGCTGGGCGCCTTCCCGGCGGGCGAATGGCGCGGCTCGCTGGAAGCGCTGGCGGATTTCGCTGTGAGCCGGCGGGCCTAGAAGCCGCTGAAGAGCCGGCCCAAGCCGCGCACGATCGCGTCCTGCTGCTCGGTCAGATCGGCGACCCGTCGGCGTAAGGACCGGAGAGTGACGGTTGCAAGCTCGTGCAGCGACACGACGAAGCCGTCCCCCGAAATGGTGACGTCAATACTGAGATACACCAGCCGCTCGGCTGACTCGCCGCGGAGCAGCGGCGCAACAACCACGGTGGGCAGGTCGAGAAAGTGCGACTGGAGAACGACAACATAGGGCGCGATGTCGCGATCGCGCGCCGACGGATTTGCGTAGACCTCGAACTGCTTCAACTCACCAGCGACGCAAGTCCTCGCCAAAGGCGCCTCGCTCTTCGACGCGCCTGGCATAGGCCTCGATCGCTTCGGCGTTCTCCTCCGCCCACCGGCGCGCCGCCGCCTCGGCCGCCGCCGGGTTCTGGCGCTGACGCTCTAGCCTGGCGACAAGATCGAGATCGGCTCTCTTGGCGAGCGCCGCTCGGATGCCCGCCTCGACCGCCGGTCCAAGCTCGACGCCCTTTTGTTCAGCATACGCCAGGAGCTCAGCGTCGATCTCGACGTGCAACTCAGCCTTACCCATAGGGTCCTCCGCTCCTCGCAGGGTAGGTCGATTGGCTCCCCGTGTCACGAAGGCCCGATCATCTTCTCCGGGCGCACCAGGGCGTCGAACTCGGCTTCGGTCACGTAGCCGCCGCCCACCGCCTCCTCGCGCAGGGTGGTCCCGTTCCTGTGGGCGGTCTTGGCGATCTTGGCGGCGGCGTCGTAGCCGATCTTTGGGGCCAGCGCGGTCACCAGCATCAGCGAGCGCTCCAGCGAGGCGGTGATGTTGTCCAGCCGCGGCTCGATGCCGACCACGCAATGTTCGGTGAAGCTCTCGGCGGCGTCGGCCATCAGCCGGATCGACTGCAGCATGGTGTAGGCCATCACCGGGTTGAAGACGTTGAGCTCGAAGTGGCCGGAGGCGCCGGCGAAGCTCATCGTGCCCTCGTTGCCGAAGATGCGGGTGCAGACCATGGTCAGCGCCTCGCACTGGGTCGGGTTGACCTTGCCCGGCATGATCGACGAGCCGGGCTCGTTCTCCGGCAGCGACAGCTCGCCGAGCCCCGAGCGTGGGCCGCTCCCTAAGAAGCGGATATCGTTGGCGATCTTGAACAGGCTGGCGGCGGTGGTGTTGATCGCTCCGTGGGTGAAGACCATGGCGTCGTGGGCGGCCAGCGCCTCGAACTTGTTGGGCGCCGAGGTGAAGGGCAGGCCGGTGATCTCGGCGATCCGGGCGGCCACCTTCTCGGCGAAGCCCACCGGCGCGTTGAGGCCAGTGCCAACCGCCGTGCCGCCCTGCGCCAGCTGCATCAGCAGCGGCAGGGTGCTCTCGATCCGGGCGACGCCGTTGGCCACCTGCTGCGCGTAGCCGGAGAACTCCTGGCCCAGCGTCAGGGGCGTGGCGTCCTGGGTGTGGGTGCGGCCGATCTTGATGATGCCGGCCCAGGCCCTGGCCTTGGCGTCGAGCGCGCCGTGCAGGGTGCGCAGCGCCGGCAGCAGCCGGCGCACCACTTCCTCGGCGGCGGCGATGTGCATGGCCGTCGGGTAGGTGTCGTTGGACGACTGGCTCATGTTGACGTGGTCGTTGGGATGCACCGGCGTCTTCGAGCCCAGCACCCCTCCCAGCATCTCGATCGCCCGGTTGGCGATCACCTCGTTGGCGTTCATGTTCGACTGGGTGCCCGAGCCGGTCTGCCAGACGGCCAGCGGGAAGTGCTCGTCGAGCTGGCCGTCGATCACCTCCTGGGCGGCGGCGACGATGGCGTCCCCGAAGTTGGCGTCGAGCTTGCCGAGCGCCATGTTCACCTCGGCCGCCGCCCGCTTGACGATGCCCAGCGCCCGCACCACCGGCAGCGGCTGCTTTTCCCAGCCGATCCTGAAGTTCTGCAAGCTGCGCTGGGTCTGCGCCGCCCAATAGCGGTCGGCGGGGACCTCGATGGGGCCGAAGCTGTCGGTCTCGGTGCGGGTGCCCGCCATGCTGGTGCTCTCCGTCGGGGTCGGCGCGGGTTTAGCGGAGCGCCGCGCGCTGGCAAGGCCTCGGCGGCTGCCCGGCTAGCCCGACGCGAACGCCATCAGCGGCAGGAACGGGCGCAAGCCGGGGCCAACGAAGATCTGCGGCTCCGATGGCGGCTGCGCGCCCATCTCTGTCTCCTTGTCGGCCACACACTGCTTCACCGCCGTCGCCAGCGCGATGAAGTCGTGCGCGCTCGGCATCACCTGCAGCACGCAGGCGTCGAAGTAGGGATATTTGTCGGTCGCGCCGCAGCCAAACGACGTGCGGTCGGGCCTCGCCGCCGTCATCACCATGGTGTTGGCGTCCGCCAGCGCCGGCACGAACACACCCGAGAAGCAGGCCGAGAGGATGACGATGGTCGGCCGCTCCCCGCAGGATTCGCCGATCATTTCCAGGATGCGGGTGGGCGAGACGATCTCGTCGCCGATCACCACGCCGGAGGGCGCGCCGTGAGAGGTGAAATAGGCCAGGCACCCGCCTCTGGCGTGGGCGGTCACGTCGTGCAGGCCGTCGGAGATGCTCTCCACGTCCGACTTGCCGAGCTTTGCGCCCGGATAGTGGTCCGGCCGCGCCGAGAACTGCAGCAGGTTGCCGGCGGAGAAGCCCTTGCGGACCAACTCGGCGGCGACGTCGCGGCGCGCGTTGTCGAACGTGTCGCTGGGCTCTCCGGTGTGGGAGGCGTGGAAGTCGCCCGACACGACCACCGCGGCCCAGTTGGCGAACGGGCCGGCGGCGTCGGCGGCCGTCGTCCAAAGCGTGCAGGCGAGCGCGGCCAGGAGGGCCGCCGTCCAGCGAACCATCGCTACTTGTAGGTCTTGAACGGCGTCGGCACGGCGGTGCCGCTCGCCTTGGCCAGCAGCCGGCCCTCGGGGTCGTAGAGCTCGCCCTCGGTGAAGGCGATGGTCTTGCCCCAGCGCACCACGCGCCCGACGCCCCGCAGCGGCCCGAACGCCGCCGGGCGGAAGAAGCTGGTCTTCATCTCCACCGTCGGCGCCACATGGGTCATGCCCGAGGCCACCATGCAGGCCACCGACATGCACTCGTCGAGCATGGCGCAGAGGTAGCCGCCCTGCACCTGCCGCATCGGGTTGGACACCAGCTCGGCCTTGGCCTCGAAGGCCACCTCGACCTCCTTCTTCGCCTGGCTGACGCTCAGCATGCGGTAGCCCAGCGTCTGCGAGCCGGTCGGCTGGTTCTTGGTGCGCAGGAAGCGCTGCAGGATGTCGTCGTCGGTGAGCGGCGCCGGAGTGGCTTCTTGGGCGGCGCCTTCTTGGGCGGCGTCTTGGGCAGCGTCGGTCACGCGGGTCTATTTCTTCCTGAACTGGTCGAGTGAAACGATGTTGGGCGCCTCGCCTTCGGGCTTGGCATCCTCGGACGGCGGCGGCGCGGCCGGCGCGGGGTCCTGCACGCTGAAGCGCAGGCGGTATTCGACGCTGGGATCGACGAAGTCGACGATCGCCGCATAGGGGATCGAGAGCGCCTTCGGCTGGCCGCCGAAGCGTAAGGTGACCGAGAAGTAGGTCTCGCCCGGCGCCAGCTCCCAGAACTGGTGCTGCAGGGCGATGGTCATCTCGTCCGGATATTGCGACGCCAGATCGGCGGGAAGGCTGACGCCCGGCGCGCGGGTCTTGAAGGTGATGAAGAAGTGGTGGTCGCCGGGCAGCCCCTTGGCGGCGGCCTGCTTCAGCGCCGCGCGCACCACGCCCCTCAACGCTTCCTGCTGAAGCGCCTCGTAGCCGATCAGGTCGTGCGGCTCCTTGGCCATCCCCCAACCGTAGCGCCGGAGCGCGGCGAAGCAAGGCCGCCACGCGCGCTGCGCGCGAATTCGCGGCGGATTGTCGGAGGCGATCGGGAAGGTGGGAGGCTTCTGTTGCCAGGCGCCTCCCGAGCCCCGCCTAAGCCGGCTAAGACCTAGGGCTTAAGGTCGACTACGACCGCACCGCATTACGCAGCGAGGGCGTACTCTTGAGCGAAGTTATCGTTCGCATTTAGTCGATTGGCCCGGAACGGTGAGCCACGCCGAGAGAAAGCAACGCCTTTACACGTCTGTCGATGCTGATCGGCCCCATGCAGCCCGCCGATAACGCGGGAAGGGTGTGGTGGAGCCGCCGGGAATCGCACCCGGGTCCAGTCCGCTTATTGCGCGCGCGTTTATCTCCATAGTCCGGACGAAAGCCCGAACCCTGCTCATATAGGCGAAAGCGGTTGCCGATTGAAGAACGGCGTCTCGCCGCTTGGCGAAGCGCGAACGGCGGGCGGTTTTGCGCGAACGGACGGGCGGCCTTCGCGGGCGGCCTGGGGCGCCGGGCGGCCGCCGCCTAGCTTCCCGGCGCGCCCGGTGAAGGAGGGGCGTTTCGATGAAGAACCTCGCTTTCGCCATCCGCCCGCTGGCGCTCGACATGCTCTCGACGCTGTTCTTCGCCGGCGTGTTCGCGCTGACCAGGAACCTCTACGCGGCGACCGCGATCGGAATCGCCATCGGCGTCGGCCAGCTGGCCTGGCTGCTGGTCCGCCGCCGGCGGATCGCCGCTCTGCAATGGGCCAGCGTCGGCCTGGTCATCGTCATGGGCTCGGCGGCGATCCTGACCAGGGACCCGCGCTTCGTGATGATCAAGCCGACCATCGCCTACGTCACCGTCGCCGCCTCGATGCTGCAGCCCGGCTGGATGGTCCGCTACATGCCGCCCGCCAGCCTGGAGTGGGTGCCGCGCTCGCTGATCGTCGCCGGCGGCTACGCCTGGGCCGGCCTGATGGCGCTGACCGCGGCGCTCAACCTCTACTTCGCCTTCGAGACCAGCGCGGCGGCCTGGGCGGCGTTCCTGGCGGTGTTCCCGATGGCCTCGAAGCTGGCCGCCTTCGCCATCCACTATGCGACCTTCCGCTGGGTGGCGCTGCGCAACGCCCGCGCCGGCGTCAGCTTCGGCCAGCCGGAGGCGGCCGCCGCCTAGGGCGCGTCGGTCGTGCCGATGTCGATCAGCCCCTTCCAGGCGCCCTTGCCGTCCTTGCGCCAGACGGTGACGTAGCGGCCGGTGAGCGGCGGGCGCGAGGCGTCGAGCGCGACGGACTTCCAGGTCCCCGTGGTGACGCCCAGATCGCCGCTCGCCGCGCCCCAGGCGTCGGTCGGCGTCCACTCCAGCCGCGACCTGGCGGGCGCGGCCCCGCCCATCGCCTGGTAGATCGCCTCCGCCCCGCGGATCGGCGCGCCCCGGCCGAACTGCAGCCCATCGGCGCCGTCCATGTATTCGCGGAACGCCTCGGCCGTGCCGGCCGCCGCGGCGCGGGCCGCGAAGGCGGCGTCGGCGGCCCGCACCTGCGCGGCGGTGGCGGCGGCCGGGTCGCTTGCGAATGCGGCGCCGGCGAGGCTGGCGAAGGCGAGGACTGCGAGGGCGAGGCGGATCGGTCGGGCGAGCATGCCGGGAGCTTGGGCGCAGTTCGCCCAAGCCGCAAGGCGCGCGGGTTGTGGCGCGCGGGTTGTCGTGGTCAGCCCTGACCGCTAGCGTTCCCGCCGATACTTCACAGCCATTTCGAGGGAGGATTTCATGGGCGGACGCCTGGCCGGAAAGGTCGCGATCATCACCGGCGCCAGCCGCGGGCTGGGGCAATATTGCGCGATCGGCTACGCCAGGGAGGGCGCGAAGGTGGTGGTCGCTGCGCGGACTGAGAAAGAGAGCGACCCGCGCCTGCCCGGCACTATCCACGACACGGTGCGGATGGTGAACGAGGCCGGCGGCGAGGGCCTGGCGGTGGTCTGCAACGTCGGCGACGAGGCCTCGGTCGAGGCGATGGCGCAGTCGGTGATGGATCACTGGGGCCGCATCGACATCCTGATGACCAACGCCGCCGTGCAGCCGGCCGGCTTCATCTCCACCATCAAGCCGAAGAGCTGGGAGCTGGAGTTCAACATCAACGTCCACGGCCCGTTCCGCTGCATCCGCGCGGTGCTGCCGGCGATGCAGGCGCAGAAGAGCGGCAACGTCATCAACATCTCCTCGGTGGCGGCGCGCGGCGGGTCCCACTACGGCGCGACCAAGCGGGCGGTGGAGGCCATGACCATCGGCCTAGCCCGCGAACTGCAGCCGCAGGGCATCGCCGTCAACGCCATGAAGCCGGTCGGCGGCATCGAGACGCCCGGCCTGCTGTTCGGCCGCCCGCAAGGCGCCGGCGCCATGGCCCCCGCGCCCGGACAGAGCCCGACCGCCCGGCCTACGCCGCAGGCCTACGCGCCCGGCTCGCGCCCGAACCTGCCCGCGCCGGACTCCTACGTCGAGGCGGCGGTGCTGCTGGCGATGCAGACGCCCGACAGCTTCACCGGCCAGGTCCACAACGACGCCCAGCTGATCGAGATCCTGGCCTCCGACGCCGACAAGGCCCGCTTCCGCGCCGAGAATCCACCCAACTGGGTGGAGGCGATGACGGCGGCCTGATCTCAGCTCCCCCTCAGGGGGAGCTGTCGCGAAGCGACTGAGGGGGTCTGCGGCGGCGGCGGATTGGCCTGAACCGCGCTGCGGCGGCGCCGTTGACCCCCATCCGCTCGGCGCGAGAGCGCCGAGTCGCTTCCCCCTTGGGGGAAGAGAGGGAGCTACAGCGTCCCTTCGCCGCGCTCGATCGAGAGCACGCCCGTGCGCGACACCTCGACCAGCCCCAGCGGACGCATCAGGTCGGTGAACTTGTCGATCTTCGAGGGCGCGCCGGTGATCTCGAAGATGAAGCTGGTGGTGGTGGTGTCGATCACGTGGGCGCGGAAGATCTCGGCGATCCTGAGCGCCTCGACGCGTTCGGCGCCGGTCCCGTGCACCTTCACCAAGGCGAGCTCGCGCTGCACGCCATTGGGGTCGGCGCTGACGTTCACCACGTGGCGGGTGGAGACCATCTTCTCCAGCTGCGCCTGGATCTGGGTCAGCACCTGCGGCGTGCCGCGGGTGACGATGGTGATGCGCGAGGTGTGGGCCCGGTCGTCGGTCTCGGCGACGGTCAGGCTCTCGATGTTGTAGCCGCGCGCGGCGAACAGCCCGACCACCCGGTGCAGCACCCCCGGCTCGTTGTCGACCAGGATGGCGAAGGTGGCGAGGCTCTCGGCCTCCACCTTGTGGCGCATGTCGTAGGCGGAGGCGGGCGGGTCGAGGGTGGTCATGGGCTAGGGTTTTACGCGCGCCGCTTGGCGGCGGCTACGTACTCGCGCAGCACCCGGTTGATCTCCCGGTGATAGTCGCCGTCGGGCGTATGTTCCTTGAACCACATGACGACGCGCGGATGGATGCTCACCATCGGCCGGACCGCCCGAGCCCACATCTCGTCGGTCATCTCGGGATGTCAGAGAGGTCAATATCTTCGTCGGACATCGCCTCGAGTCTTGCCAACTGCTCGAGTTCTTCCGGACTGAACGGACGTCGAGGCATGGTTATACCAGCTTCTTCCCCGCCTCATCGATCACGCCGCCCAGGTCGCCCGCATCTTCGCCCAGCAGCATCTCGTTGTGCGCCTTGCCGGAGGGGATCATCGGGAAGCAGTTCTCGGCGGCCTCGACGCGGCAGTCGAACAGCACCGGGCGGGGGCTGTCGATCATCTCGATGATCTTGGCGTCGAGCTCGCCCGGGTGCTCGGCCCGCAGGCCCAGGCCGCCGTAGGCCTCCGCCAGCTTCACGAAATCGGGAAGGCTCTCGGAGTAGGAGTGGCTGTAGCGCTCGCCGTGCAGCAGCTCCTGCCATTGGCGCACCATCCCCATCCACTGGTTGTTGAGGATGAAGATCTTGATCGGCAGGTCGTACTGAATCGCGGTGGACAGCTCCTGCATGGTCATCTGCACCGAGGCGTCGCCGGCGATGTCGATGACCAGGCTGCCGCGGTGCGCCACCTGCACGCCGACCGCGGCTGGCAGCCCGTAGCCCATGGTGCCGAGCCCGCCGGAGGTCATCCAGCGGTTCGGCGCCTCGAAGTGGAAGAACTGCGCGGCCCACATCTGGTGCTGGCCGACCTCGGTAGTGATGTAGACGTCGCGGCCGCGGGTCAGGTCGTAGAGTCGCTCGATGGCGTGCTGCGGCTTGATCAACTCAGCGGAACGCCGGTAGCTGAAGCCCTTGCGCGAGCGCCAGCCGTCGATCCGCGCCCACCACTGCGACAGCGCCGCCGTGTCCGCCGCCAGCCGCTGGCGCTTCCAGGCGGCGATCAGGGCTTCCAGCACCCGGGCGGCGTCGCCGACGATGCCGAGGTCGGTGCGCACCACCTTGCCGATCGACGACGGGTCGATGTCGATGTGAATCTTCTTCGAGCCCGGCGAGAAGGCGTCGAGGCGGCCGGTGACGCGGTCGTCGAAGCGGGCGCCGATGGCCACCATCACGTCGCAGTCGTGCATCGCATGGTTGGCCTCGTAGGCGCCGTGCATGCCGACCATGCCGAGCCACGCCGGATCGCTGGCCGGGAAGGCGCCCAGGCCCATCAGCGTCGAGGTGACCGGCGCGCGGGTCAGGGCGGCGAACTCGCGCAGCAGCCGGCTCGCCTCGGGGCCGGCGTTGATCACGCCGCCGCCGGTGTAGAGGATCGGCCGCCGCGCCGCGGCGATCAGCGCCGCCGCCTCGGCGATCAGCGCCGGGTCGCCCTCGGTGCGCGGCCGGTAGCTGTGGCTGACCCGCGCCTTCTCCGGCCCGACGTAGAGGCCGCTGGCGAACTGCACGTCCTTGGGAATGTCGACCACCACCGGGCCGGGGCGGCCGGTGGTGGCGATGCGGAACGCCTCGTGCAGCACGTGCGGCAGGTCGACGACGTCCTTCACCAGGTAGTTGTGCTTGGTGCAGGGGCGGGTGATGCCGACCGTGTCGCACTCCTGGAAGGCGTCGGTGCCGATCAGGTGGGTGGGCACCTGGCCGGTCAGCACCACCAGCGGGATCGAGTCCATCAGCGCGTCGGTGATGCCGGTGACGGCGTTGGTGGCGCCCGGCCCGGACGTCACCAGCACCACGCCCGGCCGGCCGGTGGAGCGGGCGTAGCCCTCCGCCGCGTGGGTCGCGCCCTGCTCGTGGCGCACCAGCACGTGGTGCAGCCGCTTCTCGTGAAAGAGGGCGTCGTAGATCGGCAGCACCGCGCCGCCGGGATAGCCGAACAGGTCGGTGACGCCTTGGTCGACGAGCGCGCGGACCACCATCTCGGCGCCGGTCATGATCTCGGCGGCGGACTGGGCTTCGGTTTCGATGTCGGGCTGGACGGTCATTGGGGGCGGCTCGGGTCTGACGTTTGGGCAAGAAAAAAGGCCCGCTGGGGGCCTTGGGCATGCGACCGAGATCGGGCGGGAGGGGTCAGCCTCCTACCGATACCGGTCGCCGGATAAGTACGATGAGCGCGGGGCGCATCGGGATGCTCCAAATCGTCGAGGACGACATGCCACCCTCGCCCGCGAGCGTCAAGGAAGGCTGAACGGCCTTCAGCGTCCGCGGTCGCCGGCCTGGCGCCGGTCCGAATGCGCCGGGCCGGCCAGCCGGTCGACCCAGCGGCCGTTCTCCAGCACCTCGTCGATGCTGCAGCCGCCGGCCTCTTTCAGCACCGCGTGGTAGAGTTGGCCGTCCGGCAGGTCGCCGAGCTTCTTCGGGCCGACCCTGCCGTCGTAGGTGGTCCGCTGGGAGCGGGTGGCGGGGCAGGCGAGCTGGGGCGCGGCATGGGGCGGCGTCGGCGACGAGGCCACGGTCGCGGCGACCAGGATGCCAAGCATGGGCGGGATCCTCGCGTTGAACGGCCGCGATTCCACCACGTCGCGGCCGGCCCTGCAACCGCCGTCGGATCAGCTCTTCGCGACTAGCCGAACGCCGCCCGCCACAGCGCCTTGTGGACGGGCGGCGGATCGGGGCTGGTGAAGGCGACCTGGGTCATCAGGAGCGCGGTGGTCTGCGTGGCGGGGTCGGCCAGCCAGCTGGTGCCGAGACCGCCGTTCCAGCCGAAGGCGCCCGCGGGGACGCCCTCTGCGGTGCGCGCCGTCGTCACGGCGACGCCGTAGCCCCAGCCTTGGTCGGCGGTCAGCACCGGCCGGCCGCCGGCGCGCTGGGCCGCGGTGAGGTGATCGCGCCTCATGGCCGCGACCGAGGCGGTTGAGAGCAGCCGGCGCTCGCCGGCGAGGCCGCCATGCAACAGGAAGCGCGAGAAGGCGAGGAAGTCGTCCACGGTGGAGACCAGGCCGGCGTCGCCCGCCGGGAAGGGTGGCGGCTGCGCGTAGGCGCTCGCCGCCGGGTCGTCCCACACCTTGCGCCCGTCCAGCGACGCGTAGGCGGTCGCCAGGCGTTCCGGGTTCCGCGTGAAGAAACCGGTATCCTTCATGCCGAGCGGCGCGAAGATGCGGCTGCGGAAGACCTCGCCGAGCGGCTGGCCGGCGGCGCGTGCGATCAACACCCCCAGGATGTTGGAGCCGGCGGTGTAGAGCCACGCCTCGCCGGGCTGCGCCATCAGCGGCAGCTCGCCGAGCCGGCGCAGGTACTCGTCGGGGCCGTAGTCGACGGTCGGGTCCGGCGGGCCGAAGCCCATCAGCTTGCGCTCGGCCACGGCGCGGAGGATCGGGAACTGCTCGGGCGAGCCGAAGATGAGGCCGAGGCCGCAGCGGAAGGTGAGCAGGTCCTCGACCGTGATGGCGCGGTTCGCGGGCGTCGTGTCGCTGAGCGGCGCGTCGGGACGGGTGAGCACGCGCCGATCCGCCAGCTCCGGCAGCCAGCGCTCGATCGGTGCGTCCAGCGCCAGCACGCCGTCCTCGACCAGCATCAGCGCCGCGACGGCAGTGACCGGCTTGGTCATCGAGGCGATGCGGAAGATCGTGTCGCGGGCCATCGGTTGCGCGCCATCCAATGCCGTCGCGCCCAGCGCCGCCACCTGGGTGTCGTCGCCGCACGACGCCAGCGCCACGAGGCCGGGCGCGTCGCCGGCGGTTATGTATGGCTGAAGGGCGGCCGTCAGGGCCTCGGCGGTCGGGGGCGTCGTCATGGATGCTGCTCCTCCTTGCTCCGAGGACGCGCCGGTTCGCGCCGCCCCGACAACCTCATAGCCCGACGATTGGCTGCAGCCCCCGCCACTGCTCGTCCGGATCGGACGCGGCGATACGGGGCCAGTCCGGCGTCTGGTTGCGCAGCCAGGTGAGCTGGCGCTTGGCGTAGCGGCGGGTCTCCTGCTGGGCGCGGGCCAGCGCCTCGCCGCGGCTGAGCCGGCCTTCGAGATGGGCGAGGATCTCGCGCACGCCCACCGCCTTCATCGCCGGCAGCGCCGGATCGAGGCCGCGCGCCGCCAGCGCCGCCACCTCCTCGACGGCGCCGGCCTCGAACATCGCCGCCAGCCGCGCGTCGCACGCCGCGTAGAGCGCCTCGCGCGGCGGCTCCAGCACCACGCCGCGCCAGTCGCCGGGCGCGAGCGTCGCCCGGGTGTCCGCCTGCCAGGCCGAGAGCGGCCGGCCGGTGTGCTCGGCGACCGCGAGCGCGCGCAGCAGCCGCTGCAGGTCGCCGCGGGCGATGCGCGCCTCCGCTTCTGGGTCCAGCCGGGCGAGGCGCGGACGCAGCGCCAGCTCGCCCGCCGCGCCGGCCTCGGCCGCCAGCCGGTCGGTCACCGCGCGCGGCACGCCCGGAATCTCCGCCAGCCCCCGCGTCAGCGCCCGAAAGTAGAGCCCGGTGCCGCCGGCCACGATCGCCGGGCGCCGCCAGCGGGCGATGTCGGCCAGCTCGGCCCGCGCGGCGTCCAGCCAGCGGCCGACCGACCAGCCGTCGGCCGCGTCGGCGACCCCGAACAGGTGGTGCGGCGCCAGCAGCATCTCCTCGCGGGTCGGCCGCGCCGTCAGCACCGCCAGGTCGGCGTAGAGCTGCATCGAGTCGGCATTGACGATGTCGCCGCCGGCCGCCTGGGCCAGGCGCAGCGCCAGGGCCGACTTCCCGCTTGCAGTGGGGCCGGCAATCAACCAGATGCGGGGCTCGGAAGCCGGAGCGGACATGCGCCTCGTTCTTACCCTGGTCGCCAGGGATTTCGACGCCCTTCAGGCGGCGCTGCCCAACGCGCTGGAAGCGGTGGCCGGCGCCGGCTCGGCGATCGCCGACACCGAGCTGCTCGGCGACCGCGCCGCCGACCTCATTTTCGAGCACGACGACCCCACCATCGTCCGCGCCAAGGCGGCGGACCTGCTGCAGAGCACGCCCGCCGACGTCTGCGTGCAGATGACCGAGCATCGCCGCAAGCGGCTGCTGATCGCCGACATGGATTCCACCATCGTCGGCTGCGAGTGCCTGGACGAGTTGGCCGACTTCGCCGGGCTCAAGCACGAGGTCTCGCTGATCACCGAGCGGGCCATGCGCGGCGAGCTCAAGTTCGAGGACGCGCTGCGCGAGCGGGTGGCGATGATCGCCGGGGTGACGCTGGCCGACATGCAGCGTTGCTGCGCCGAGCGGGTGGCGCTCAATCCGGGCGCGCGGACGCTGGTGGCGACCATGGCGGCGCACGGCGCGCGCTGCGTGCTGGTGTCCGGCGGCTTCGACTTCTTCACCAGCCGGGTGGCGCGGGCGGCCGGCTTCCACTCGCACTGGGGCAACAAGCTGATCGACGACGGCGAGGCGCTGACCGGGCGCGTCGTCGAGCCGATCCTCGGCCGCGACGCCAAGCTGAACACGCTGAAGGCCGAGGCGGCCGGATTCGGGGTGTCGATGGCCGAGACGCTGGCGGTCGGCGACGGCGCCAACGACCTCGACATGGTGCTCGCCGCCGGGCTCGGCGTCGCCTACCGCGCCAAGCCGGTGCTGGCCGCCCAGGCCGACGCCCGCATCGACCACACCGACCTCACCAGCCTGCTCTACTTCCAGGGCTACGGCGCCAACCAGTTCGTTACGGCCTGAGACCGGAGTTTACTTCCTTGCGGACGGCGACGCTGGCTAAGGCGCAGCCCATGGTGTTCCCGCGCCCGATCCGCGCCGTCGTCTTCGACATGGACGGCCTGCTCGTCGACACCGAGGCGCTGATCCGCGACCTCACCGTCGAACTGGCCGAGGCGCGCGGCGCGGCGTTTCCGCCGGAGGTGTTCCAGCAGATGGTCGGGCTGCCGAACGCCGCCAGCGACGCCGTCGCCCGCGCCCACTTCGGCCCGGAGTTTCCGCTGGAGGCGCTGTGGGCAGACGTCAACGTGCGCCTGCACGCGGCCTGCGAGGTCGGCGTGGCGCTGAAGGCGGGCGTGGTGGAGCTGCTCGACCATCTCGACGCGGCGGGGATTCCGCGCGCCATCGCCACCTCCTCGAGCCACGCTTCGGTGAAGCGCACGCTGGGGCCGAGCGGCATCCTGCCCCGCTTCGACGCGGTGGTGGCCGCCGGCGACTACCCGCGTGGCAAGCCCAACCCCGATCCCTTCCTCACCGCCGCCGAGCGGCTCGGCGCCGGCCCGGCGCTGTGCCTGGCGCTGGAGGATTCGCACAACGGCGTGCGCGCCGCCCATGCCGCCGGCATGATGACGGTGATGGTGCCGGACCTGCTGGAGCCCACCGACGAGATGCGCGAGAAGTGCCTCGCCATCGCCGAGAGCCTGCATCACGTGCGGGACTGGATCGAGGCGCACCGCGCGGCCACCTTGTAATGCCGGGGCCGGGCGCGGATATGAGGCGCGCATGGCTATCCCCGACAAAGAGCAGGTGCTCGCCGCCCTCGACGGCGTGATCGATCCCAAGAGCGGCCGGGGGCTGGCCGAGGCCGGGCTGGTGCAGGGGCTGATGATCGGCGAAGGCCGGGCGGGCTTCATGCTCGAAGTCGCGGCCGAGGACGCCGCCGTCTATGCGCCGGTGCGCGAGGCGGCCGAGCGGGCGCTGAAGGGCGTGCCGGGCGTCGAGAAGGCGCAGGTGGTGCTGACGACGGCCGCGAAGGCGGCGGGGCCGGGCGTCACCCGGGTGCGCAAGGGCGCAAGCCTCGCCAGCGATCCTCATGCGCAGCCGCATACCGCGGAGGCGGAAAAGCCGCCGCACGTGAAGCGGGTGATCGCCGTCGCCAGCGGCAAGGGCGGGGTCGGCAAGTCGACGGTGGCGGTGAACCTCGCCTGCGCCTTCGCCGCGCGCGGGCTTTCGGTCGGGGTGCTTGACGCCGACGTCTATGGGCCCTCGACGCCGCGGATGCTGGGCGTGGACGAACAGCCGGCGTTCGAGGACGGAAAGCTCACGCCGCTGGTCGCGCACGGGCTGAAGGTGATGTCGATCGGCTTCCTGGTCGACGAGGGCGCGCCGATGATCTGGCGCGGGCCGATGGCCTCGTCGGCGGTGCGGCAGATGATCGTCGACGTACGCTGGGGCACGGAGGCGGCGCCGCTGGACGTGCTGGTGGTGGACCTGCCGCCCGGCACCGGCGACATCCAGCTGACCCTGGTGCAGAAGCTGAAGATCGACGGGGTGGTGATCGTCTCGACCCCGCAGGAGATCGCCCTGATCGACGTGCGCCGGGCGGCGGCGATGTTCCGCAAGACCGAGACGCCGATCCTGGGCGTGATCGAGAACATGGCGTTTTTTCCGGACCCGGCCACCGGCGCGCCGATCCCGATCTTCGGATCCGGCGGCGCGCGCGCCGAAGCGGGGCGGCTGGGCGTGCCGCTGCTGGCCGAGATCCCGATCGACATCGCCTTGCGCCAAGGCGGCGACGAGGGTCTGCCGCTGGTGGTCAGCGACCCCGACGGCGCCGTCGCCGACGCTTTCGCGCAGGCGGCGAAGCGGCTTTCCTAGCTATTCCGCCGCGGCGGTGGCGATGCCGTGCTCGATCGGGCCGGTGAGGCTTTCCTCAGCGCCCGCGTATTCGCGCGCCATCAGCGCCTGGCGGATCTCCGCGTGGCGCCGGGCGTCCAGCGTGTAGCCGAACAGCATCGCGCCGCCGAAGAACACCAGGATGATCGGCGCGAACAGGTAGCACATCTCCAGGCCGAAGATGGCGTGCGGCGTGTTCACCGCCCCTTCCTTGCCGTCGTAGCCGACCATGGCGAGGATCGGGAAGACCACCGAAACGGTGACCGCCGTGCCGATCTTGGTGGTGGTGGTGACCATCGAGAACAGCAGGGTGGTGAGGTCCCGGCCGGTTTCCAGCTTCACCTCGTCGACGATGTCGGCGACCATCGAACGGATCAGCAGGATGAAGGCGCTGGCGCAGAAGCCGACGCAGAACATGCCCGCGGCCGTCGGGATGCCGTCGGGCGCCAGGTGGTATCCCGGCTGGACGCGCGGCAGCGCCATCAGGATGGTCTGGGTGACGCCGTAGAGGACGCAGGCGATCTGCACCGTGCGGTGCTTGCCGTAGCGCCGCGCGACGCGTCCCCAGACCGGCGCCCCGAGGATGCCGGCGCCGATGTAGAAGATCAGCAGGAAGGCCACGTCCGCGTCGGCGAAACCCTTCGCGTCATGGAAGAAGTAGACGTAGATCGGCGCGGTGGTGCCCGGTCCCAGCGTCAGCACCAAGTCGGCCAGCACCACGCGCCACATCCGCTTGCCGGCGAAGAGGTAGTCGGCCAGCGAGAACCGCTGCTTGGCGACCGGCGGGGCGGGCCGCTCGCGGGTGAAGATCGAGGCGATGGCGACCGCCAGCGGGTAGCCGATCGCGGCGAACAGCGCCATCGTCGCCATGTCTCGGGCCCGCCCGGGCACGATCGCGCCGTGGGTGACGGCCGGCAGCACCAGCAGCGCCACCGAGCCGATCACCGCCATCCCCTGCGTCCAGCCGAACAGCCGCGAGCGCTCCTGGTAGGTCGGCGCCAGCGTCGCCGACCAGGCGGTCTGGCCCAGCGTCAGCATCGAGTAGCCGATGTAGGTGAAGACCATCCAGATGATCAGGTAGCCGGCCGTCGCGTGCGGCGGCGGCAGCAGCACCTTGTAGACGCCGTAGACCAGGAACGGCACGCCGAGGATCATCCACGGCCGGTAGCGGCCGATGGGGGTCTTGGTGCGATCCATGGCGATGGCGACCAGGGGGTCGAGGCAGATGTCCAGCAGCCTGACCACCAGGATCGCGCCGCCCACCACCACCAGCGGCAGGCCGTTGGTGACGTAGAAGCGCGGCGTCCACAGCCCGAAGATCAGCAGCATGCCCGCCAGCGGGATGCCGACGGTGCCGAAGGCGATGATGCCCGGCAGCGGGTAGGGCTTCGTCGCGGTGGTGGCGATGTCTGCCGTAGCCATCCGGGTCACCGTTTTCGAGATGCGCTTGGAGGACTATTCCGCGGGCGTGGCCGCGGGTCGAGACATATCGGCGTCGCCCACCAGCGCATCGGCCAGCGCCTCCTCCTGGATTGCGTTGTCGCGCGCATCGAGCGCGGCCTTGATCTCGGCGTGCCGCTTGGCGTTCAGCGGATAGCCGAAGAAGAAGGCGCCGCCGACCAGCACGAACACGATCGGCGCGAAGAGGTAGGTCATCTCCAGGCCGAAGATGGCGTGCGGCGTGTTGTGGGCGTGTTCGTCGGGATTGAAGCCGACCCAGCCGAGGATGCCGAACGAGATGGCGGTGTTGAACGACGAGCCCAGCTTCTGGGTGATGCCGACGAACGAATAGAGCAGGCTGACCCGGGCCACGCCCTGCTTGAGCCGCAACTCGTCGGCGTAG
>DASXEN010000166.1:0-14269 GCA_036490095.1 Caulobacteraceae bacterium | reverse complement strand
GATTAACTTTGCACATAATTTTGTGTCGCGACTGTAATTCCAGGCGTCCGCCGCCAGCTACAGGCGCCTATCGGGCGCAATGCGCAGATGTCGGCGACAAGCTCGTGAGCATCGCGGCCAGCTGGCCGCCGCGGCGGCAATGAAGAAGGCCGCGGCGGCGACCGCGGCCTCTTCGAAATCTTCCCTGAACGCAGCAAGGGCCGCGGCTTGCGGCCGCGGCCCCTTCCTGGAACCTGAGGTTCCGCGATCGGTTAGTGGGCGATCGCGCTGCCGGCCGTCGAGAGGCTGGTGTTGAGGCTCGTGCCGAGCGTGGTCACGGCGCTGATGATCACCACCGCGATGAGGGCGACGATGAGGCCGTATTCGATGGCCGTGGCGCCCGATTCGTCCTTCACGAGACGCGAAACGAACTTGGACATTTGCTTGATCTCCTTGCTAGCAAGCCGGTCTGGGATCAAGCCGGTCTGCCTGCTCGCCCCTTGAGACACGAGACTGTCGCCCACCCAGCTTAATTCGCAGTAAACGCTCCAGTAGTTGCGCTGGTGTTTCTATGGTTGACGTTGATTCATGATTAGGTTCGCTTAACCAACAGAACAATCGCCGCTGCTGCACGCCGCTGAAAAGCAACGCCGCGGCGGATTGTGCGGCGGAGCGTCGCGGCCGGCTTTACCCGGGCTTAAACGGCCACGCCTTAAGACTCGCGCGAGGCTGCAAACCCGAGACCCGCTCTTGCCCTGGCCACTGATCAACCTCGCCGTCGCCTTCCTCGCGTTCGGCGCGCTGGCGAGGCTGACGCCCTGCAATCCGAATCAGCGGGCCTTTGTCGGCCGGGACCTCGCCGACAACGCCCTCTACTGGGTGTTCGGCGTGCTGTTCCTGGGAGGTACGGCGCAGCTTTACGTCCGCGTCGGCGCACAGCTGCTGTTCGGCGCCCACGCGCCGGCGGTCACGGCCGCGATCTTCGCCGGCTACGGCCCCGCCTCGCGGCTGCCGCTCGTGGTCCAGTCGGCGATCCTGCTCGTGGGCATGGACTTCATCCAGTACTGGCTGCACCGCTGGCTGCACGGCGAGACCCTGTGGCCGTTCCACGCCGTCCACCACAGCGCCGAGGATCTCGACTGGACGGCGGCCTACCGAATCCACCCGGTGAACTTCGGCCTCTACACCGCCGCCTCGCTGGCGCTGGTGCAGACGCTCGGCTTCTCGCCGGCCGCCTTCCTGTTCCTCGGTCCGTTCAACCTGGTGATCGGCCCACTGGTGCACGCCAACCTGGACTGGACCTTCGGCCCGTTCCGCTACGTGCTGGCCAGCCCGGTGTTCCACCGCTGGCACCATGTGAAGGACCCGGCGGTGCGCAACCGCAACTTCGCCCCCACCTTTCCGGTGTTCGACCTGCTGTTCGGCACCTATTACATGCCCCGCGGCGTGCTGCCGGAGGGCTATGGGGTGGAAGGCATGCCGCCGGGCTTCGTCGGACAGATGATCTACCCGTTCCGCGCCGTCGCCGGGCGGCTCCTGCGGCCGCGCGCCGGCCAGGCCCCGGCCTAGGCGATTGGCCGCACTCGACCCCGCCGCGGCGACCGCGGGCTGGATCGCTCGCCTGCCGGCGACGCAGCGCGCCGCCGCGCATGCCGCCACCGACTGGCGCCTCGCCGCCTGGCTGGGGGGCGGGCTGATCTTCATCGGCGCCTGCGTCGTCGTGGCGCGCAACGACACCCTGGGCAAGCTGCGCCGCTGGGTCGAGGCCAAACGGCCGCAGCCGTGGCTGGCGAGCGCGATCGCCGCCGGCGCGCTGACCCTGATCCTGGGCTCGGTCAACGCCATGGTCGGCGGCCTCGCCGGCTGGCGCGCCGACGCGCTGCTCGCCCGGGGCGGCGGCTTCCCGGCGCCCGCCGGCTTCGAAGCGCACGTGGGAGCGGCCGGCGCGGGGATTCCGCTGGCGGTGCTGGCGGCGATGGCGCTGGTTCCGCCGCTGCTGTGGCTGATGCGCCGGCTGCCGCGAACCTGGCCGCTGGCCGCCGGGGCGGCGGCCACGGCGGTGATTCTCGGGCTGTTCTGGCTGCCCTATGCGCTGGGCGCGGCCCCGCCGATGGCGCCGGCGCCGCCCTCCCCGGCCCGCGACGGCGTGCTGCAGCTGATCGCTGAGGCGCGGCTGCCGGCCCAGGGCGTGCTGGCCGCACCGACCCCGGGTTTCGACGCCGACGTGATCGGCGGCTTCGGCCACGCCAAGGTGCTGATGGGGCGGGCGCTGCTGGCCGGGCCGCCGGGCGAGGCGCGCGCCGACGTCGGCCACCTGATGGGCCACTACGTCCACAACGACATCCTGATCGTCTCGCTGGTGGGTGCTGCGGTGATCCTGGCCGGCTTCTTCGCCATGCAGCGCGGCGCGCTGGCCGTCGCCCGCCTGATCGGGGTGAAGGGCGCGACTGACGCGGCCGATCCCGTCGTTCTGCCGGCGTTGGCGGCGATCGCCTACGTCACGCTGATTCTGGTGGCGCTGGCGGGCGGCGCCTACCTGCGCGCCGCCAACGTCGGCGCCGACGCCTATTCGCTCGACCACGCCCGCGCCCCGGACGGCCTGGTCGCGGTGCTCGAGCACGACTGGAACCACCTGGCCGTCGATCCGTCGCCGCTGGCCGAGGCGGTGCTCTACACCCACCCGCCGCTGCAGGGCCGCATCCGCCAGGCGATGGCCTGGAAGGCCGCGCACGGCGGCGGCTGAAATTCGCCGCCGCCCTTCAGCCTTTGTTGACCAAAGCGCGGGACCCTCATGGCATGCGCAAGCTCCTGCCCTCGCTGATCCTCGCCCTCGCGCCGGCCACGGCCTTCGCCGCCACCGCGCTCGACCTGCCGCTCGACCAGTCGGCGCTCGTCACCCTGCCGGGTCCGGCGCGCGACGTGATCGTCGGCAACCCGTCCATCGCCGACGTCTCCGTGGCCGACCGCCGCCACCTGGTGGTCACCGCCAAGGGCTCGGGCGTCACCAACCTGCTGGTGACCGACGCCAGCGGCCGGGCGATGTTGAGCGAGGAGATCGTCGTCGGCGCCGTCGGCGGCAACCGCGTGGCGCTGTTCAACGGCCCGCAGCTGCAGAGCTACAATTGCACCTTCCGCTGCGAACAGGTCAGCGGCCCGGCAAACGGCGGCCAGGCCGCGGGCGGCGCGCCGGCCACGCCGGCGATCCCGCCCCCGTCCGGCCCGATCACCGCCTCGCCCGGCCTGCCTTAAGGCTAGCTTAGGGCGCGCCGGGTAACCTTGCGGCTCGTTCGCCCAAGGAACCCTCGGCCGATGCCGACCCGCCCGTCTTTCCTGCGCCGGTTCCTCCGCGCCCGCCGTGGCGCGACCGCGGTCGAGTTCGCCCTGGTGGGCCTGCCCTTCTTCGCGCTGCTGTTCTCGATCCTGGAACTGGGCATGATGTTCATGACCCAGACCACCATCGAGGCCTCCGCCATCTCCAATGCGCGGCTGATCCGCACCGGCCAGCTGCAGGCGGGCGGCGCCAACTCCGCCGCGGGCTTCAAGACCCTGGTCTGCAACGGCATGTCGTGGATCTCGACCGCCGACTGCATGGCCCACCTCAGCGTCGACGTGCAGACCTTCTCCGACTTCTCGTCGCTGAAGGTCAGCCCGCCGATCCGCAACGGCGCCCTCGACCAGAGCCAGATGACCTTCAACGCCGGCGCGTCGTGCGACATCGTGCTGGTGCAGGTGTTCTACCCCTACTCGCTGATCACGCCGTTGCTGGAGCCGGGGCTGCCGAACCTGAACGACCACCAGCGGCTGCTGACCACGGCGGTCGCGTTCCGCAACGAGAACTGGCAGGTTGGGGGCGTGCCGTGCAGCTGATCCGCCGCCTCGGCCGCGACGCGCGCGGCGTCGCCGCCGTCGAGTTCGCCCTGCTGGCGCCGATCCTGCTGCTGCTCTACTTCGGGGTCGTGGAGCTGACCCAGGGGGTGATGACCGAGCAGCGGGCGGCCCACACCGCCTCCACCATCGGCGACCTCGCCTCGCAGAGCTCCAGCGTCACCTCCGACGAGGTCGACGACATCTTCAAGGTCGGCAACACCATCATGTACCCCTACCCGACCACCCCGCTGCAGATGCGGGTGACCAGCCTGGTCGCGGACGCCAAGGGCAACGTCACGGTCGCCTGGAGCCGCGCCAGCGGCATGTCGGCGCTGGCCAAGGGCTCGACCGTCGCCGGCCTGCCGGGCAACGTCATCAGCGCCAACGAGAGCGCCATCATGGGCGAGGCCCACTACACCTACAACTCGGTGTTCGGCCAGGTGATGCCAAGGCCGGTGGTCTTCAACGAGACCTACTACCTGCGCCCCCGGCTCTCCACGACGGTGACCTGCGCCGACTGCTGAGGCGCCTTGCGCTCAGTCCGCGCCGCGAAGGCGGACGACCAAGCCGTCGCGATCCAGCAAAGCCGCCATCCTACTGCGCCGCCAGGGCCTCGGCCTGCCGCAGGTCGACGCTGACCAGTTGCGAGACGCCGCGCTCGTGCATGGTGACTCCGTAGAGCCGGTCCATGCGCGACATGGTCAGCGGGTTGTGGGTGATGGCGACGAAGCGGGTGGACGTGCGCCGGCGCATCTCGTCGATCATGTTGCAGAACCGCTCGACGTTGGCGTCGTCGAGCGGCGCGTCGACCTCGTCGAGCACGCAGATCGGCGCCGGGTTGGCGAGGAACACCGCGAAGATCAGCGCCATCGCCGTCAGCGCCTGCTCGCCGCCGGAGAGCAGGCTCATCACCGCCAGCCGCTTGCCCGGCGGGCAGGCGTAGATCTCCAGCCCGGCCTCCAGCGGGTCGTCCGATTCGACTAGCCGCAGCTCCGCCTCGCCGCCCTCGAACAGGGTGGTGAAGAGCGAGCGGAAGTGGCCGTCGATCACCCCGAACGCCGCGGTCAGCCGCTCGCGGCCCTCGGCGTTCAGCTCGGCGATGGCCTGCCGCAGCTTGGCGAGAGCGGAGGTCAGGTCGGCCCGCTCGGACTTCAGCGTCTTCAGCCGCGCGTCGAGCTCGCGGGCGTCTTCCTCGGCGCGCAGGTTGACCGGGCCCATCAGCTCGCGCTCGCGCTCCAGCGCCGCCAGGTGGGTCTCCATGCCGGCGGCGTCGCGCGGCATTGCCTGCGCCTCCTCGGCGAGCCGGCGGCCGAGCGCCTCGGGCTCCAGCCGCAGCTGCTCGCGGATCGCCGCGGCGCTTTCGGTGAACCGCTCGCGGGCGGCGTCGAGCCGGGCGGCGAGCGTGGCGCGACGCTCGCGCGCCTCGGTGGCCGCCGCCTCGGTGGCGCGCCAGACGCGGTCGGCGTCGCCGCGCGCGGCCTCGGCCAGGTCGAGAGCGTCGGCGGACTTCGCCTTGCGGGCGGCGGCGACGCCCAGCTGGTCCAGCAGCGTCTGCCGGCGCGCCTCGAACGTCGCCGGCGCGTCGCGCGCCGCGGCGATCGCCGCCTCGGCCTTCTCGCGCTCCAAAGCCAGCTGGTCCTGACGGCGGCTGGCGGTCTCGGCGCGGCGCATCCAGTCCTGCCGGTCGGCGGTGAGCGCCTCCAGCCGCCGCGCCCGGCCGTCGCGCTCGCGCCGCTCCACGTCGAGCGCCGCCCGCGCCTCGGACTCCTGAGCCCGCGCCGCGCCGGCCGCGGCCCGGGCCGCCTGCAACGCCGCCGCTGCGCCGTCGTCGGGCGCCAGCTCGGACAGCGCCGTCTCTGCGTCCGCCAGCTGCGCCGCCAGCTCGGCGCGCTCGGCGTCGAAGCGGGCGATGGTCTCGTCCAGCGACTGGGCGCGGGCGTCGCGGCGGGCGCTTTCGCGGGCCAGGGTCTCCAGCGCCTCGCGGGCGTGCTGGGCGGCGATCTCGGCCTTGCGCGGCTCGAAGCGCAGCGCCCGCGCGGCCTCGTCGGCCTGGCTGAGGCGCCGCGCCGCAGCCTCGGCCGCCTGCCGCGCGGTGTCCGCCGCCGGCGCCAGCCCGGCGATCTGCGTCTCCACCTCGGCCAGCCGCGCCCGCTGCTTCAGCCGCGCCTCGGCCGGCTTCGGCGCGCCGGCCCTGGCCGCGAAGCCGTCCCAGCGCCAGAGGTCGCCGGCCCTGGACACCAGCCGCTGGCCGGGCGCGAGCCCACGCATCAGCCGAGGGCCGTCCGCCGCCTCGACCAGGCCGATGAAAGACAGCCGCGCGGCCAGCTCCGCCGGGGCCTGCACGTGAGCCGCCAGCGGCGTCACCCCGGCCGGCCAGGCCGGGGCCGCGACGTCCGCGCCGCACCAGCGCGAGGGCGCGGCCGGGTCGAGCGCGGCGGCCAGGTCGTCGCCGAGCGCCGCGGCGAGCGCGGTCTCGAAGCCGGGCTGCGGCGTCACCTGCTCCAGCGCCGGCTTGAACGCGCCCTTCTCGGCCCGGGCGGTCAGCGCCGCCAGCCCTTGCGCCTCCGACTTCAGCACCGCCAGCTGGTCGGACGCGGTCCGCGCCGCGGTGCGCGCCTCGGCCTCGACGGCCAGCGCCGCCGCCCGCTCCGCCTCGGCGGCCTCCAGCGTCGTGCGGGCCTCGGCGAGCGCGGCGTCGGCCGCCGCGGCCGCCGCCTCGGCCTGCGCGCGCCGGCCGTCGTCGGCGGGGCCGAGGGCGGCGCGGTCGGCCCTGGTCTGGTCGAGCGCGCGGGTGGTGCGGGCGAGCCGCGAGCGCGCCTCCTCCAGCCGGGTCTCCGCCGCGCGCCGATGCGCCTGCGCCGCCGCGATCTCGGCCGCCAGCCGCTCGACCTCGGCGTCGGCCGCCTTGCGCGCCGCCTCCCCGGCCTCGGCCGCCGCGGTCAGCGCCGGGATGCGCTCGGGCGCGGCGGCGATCTCCGCCTCCAGCGCCCGGGCCTCGGTCTCCAGGCGGGTCAGCGCCCGGCCGGCGTCCTCGACGATCTGGCCCTCGCGGGCGGAATCGGTGGCGAGCCGCGCCAGCTCGGCCTGCAGCCGCGCCCGCTCCGCCGCGGCGCCTTCCAGCTCCCGCTCCAGCCGGTCCTTCTCGATCTCCAGCCGGTGCAGGATCGCCGCCGCCGCGGTCTCCTCGTCGCGCAGCGGCCGCAGCGCCGCCTCGGCCTCGGCCGCCGCCGCGCTCGCCGCCGCCGCCGCGCGCACCGCCCGCTCGGCCTCGGCGCCGACGCTCAGCGCCTCCTCGTCGACGCGGGCCAGGGCGCCGCGCGCCTCGCTCCAGCGGGCGTGCAGCACCGCGCCCTGCAGCGTGCGGATCTGGGCGCTGAGCTTCTTGTAGCGCTCGGCCTGGCGGGCCTCGCGCTTCAGCCGGCCGAGCGTGGCGTCCAGCTCGCGGGCCAGGTCGTCGAGCCGCGCCATGTTGGCCTCGGCGGCCCGCACCTTCAGCTCGGCCTCGTGGCGGCGGCCGTGCAGCCCGGCGACGCCGGCCGCCTCCTCCAGGATCAGCCGGCGATTCTGCGGCTTCGCGGCGATCAGCTCGGAGATCTGCCCCTGGCGCACCAGGGCCGGCGAATTGGCCCCGGTGGAAGCGTCGGCGAACAGCAGCTGCACGTCGCGCGCCCTGACCTCCTTGCCGTTGACCCGGTAGGTCGAGCCGGCGCCGCGGTCGATGCGCCGGACCACCTCCAGCACCGGATGGCGGCCCAGCAGCGCCGGCGCGGTCTGGTCGGCGTTGTCGATGGTGAGCGTCACCTCGGCGTGGTTGCGCCCCGGCCGCCCGCCGGAGCCGGCGAAGATCACGTCGTCCATGCCGGCGCCGCGCATGGCCTTGGCGGAGTTGGCGCCCATCACCCAGCGCAGCGCTTCCAGCAGGTTGGACTTGCCGCAGCCGTTCGGGCCGACGACGCCGGTCAGGCCCGGCTCGATGCGGAAGTCGGTCGGCTCGACGAAGGACTTGAAGCCCGAAAGGCGTAGCCGCTGGAAATGCACCGGCGTTTCCTAGCGTTTCGCCGCGCCGGTGCGCGCCGCGCGGATCGCCGCGCCCAGGTCGGCGAGCGAGGCCTCACCCTCGACCTTCTTGCCGCCGACGAAGAAGGTCGGGGTGGAGTCGACGCCGTCGGCGCTGTGGTGCCGCTCGGTGCGGGCGTTCAGCGCGTCCAGCCCCGCATGGTCGTCGAGGCATTTCTGGAACGCCGCCTGGTCGAGGCCGTGGGCCTTGGCGATGTCCTGCAGGATCAGGCCCGGCTTAGCGTCCTTCTCGAACATGCTGGCCTGGCGGCGATAGACGTCCTCCAGCAGCGGAAAGTAGCCGCTGGGGCCGGCGCAGCGGGCCAGCATGAAGCCGGCGGTGGCCAGCGGGCCGCTGCCGGTCAGCATCTCGCGGACCACGAACCGCACCTGGCCGGTGTCGACATACTTGGCCTTGAAGGCCGGGAAGACGTCGTTGTTCCAGGCCGCGCAGTGCGGGCAGCCGGCCGAGGCGTACTCGATCACCGTCACCCGCGCCTTGGGGCTGCCGATCGCCATGTCGTCGGGCTGCGGCGCGGTGACGTTGGCGGCGAACGCGGCCGCCGCCGCCAGCGACAAGGCCGCGCCCAGGGCGGCGCGGCGGGTGAAGCGCGCGAGGCTCACGTCTTGGCGGCCCCCGCGTCCGCGATCGCCTTGTCGAGCGCCGGCATGTCCTGGTAGCCGACCAGCGCCTTGCCGTTGACGACGAAGGTCGGTGTCGAATCGATGTGCGCCGCCTGGGCGCTGTCGTTGACCCGTTTGTTCAGCGCCGTCAGGGACTTGTCGTCGTCGACGCAGGCGTTGAACTGGGCGTCGGTCAGCCCCGACGACTCGGCGATCTTCAGCAGCCGGTCGCGCTCCTCCGCGCCCTTGCCGGATTCCAGCAGGTCGGCCTCCTGGCGGAACACCGCGTCGACCACCTGGAAGTACTTGTCCTTGCCGGCGCAGCGGGCGAGCAGGAAGCCGGCGGCCGACACCGACTCGTCGCCGGTCAGCATCTCCTTGAGCACATAGTGCACCTTGCCGGTGTCGACGTACTTGGCCTTGAAGGCCGAGAAGTTGTCGGTGTTCCACTTGGCGCAGATCGGGCAGCCGAGCGAGGCGTACTCGACCACCGTCACCTTGGCGGTGGGCGGGCCGAGGCTCATGTCGGCGGACGTCGTGTCGCCGCCGCCGGGCTTGCAGGCGGCGAGGCTGGCCGCGAGGCCGAGGGCGATCAGCAGGGCGGCGATGGCGCGCATGTGGCGGGCTCCAGGTCAGGCGTTCGAGTAGAGCGCGATTCCGTCACGCTCATGAAGAGGGCTGATGCAGGGCGAGGCCCTGTCACCGACGGTCGTGGCGCAGCACCTCGCGCCCCAGGCGGATCAGCGCCTCCTTCAAGGGGCCGTCGCGGGCGCCGGCGAGGCCGTCGGCCAGCTCACGCTCGGCGGCGGCGTCGAGCGGCCCCTTGACGCGGCGCGCCGGCCCGGTCCGGCCGCGGACCGGCTGGCTGATCGGGCCCTGCACGATCCGCAGGCGCTGCACCGCGCCGGGGCCGAGGTAGAGGTTGAGCCGGTCGAGGATCAGCGGGGCCTGGTGCTGAACCAGCGCCGCCACCGGCCCGGCCACCTTCAGCTCCAGCGTCGCACCGCCGCTGCGGGCCTTCGTCAGCTTCACCGGCTCGGTGCGGCCGGCCAGCGTCTCGCCGACGATCTCCTTCCAGCGCGCCTTCAGGTCGCCGGCGCTGTGGCCGAACTTCGCCTCCAGCGCCTTCATCGTCGTCGAGAGGCCGCGGGCGGCATGGCGCGGCGGCCGCGGCGGCGGGCGCGGGCGGCGCGCGGCAAGGATGGCGGCGGCTTCCTGGGCTGAGGGCAGCGAGCGGCGCATCGAGCCTTTATAGAGCAAGCCATGCCGCCCGTCGCCACGCCCGCAGCCCTCCGTCCACAGCTGCTCCACTGGTATGACGCCAACGCTCGCGCCCTGCCCTGGCGGGTGCGGCCGGCCGACCGCGCCAGGAAAGGCGCCTTGGGGCTGCGCCCCGACCCCTACCGGGTGTGGCTCTCGGAGATCATGCTGCAGCAGACCACGGTGCCGCACGCGACGCCCTACTTCCTGGACTTCACCCGCCGCTGGCCGACCGTCGCCGACCTCGCCGCCGCGCCGGAGGCCGACGTGATGGCCGCCTGGGCCGGGCTCGGCTACTACGCCCGGGCCCGCAACCTGATCGCCTGCGCCCGCCACGTCGCCCGCCAGCTGGGCGGCGCCTTCCCGGACACCGAGGAGGTGTTGCGGGCGCTGCCCGGCGTCGGCCCCTACACCGCCGCCGCCATCGCCGCGATCGCCTTCGACCGCCCCGCCAACGTGGTGGACGGCAACGTCGAGCGGGTCGTCGCCCGCCTGTTCGCCGTCGAGACGCCGCTGCCGGCCGCCAAGCCGCAGCTGAAGGCGCTGGCCGTCACCCTGGTCGCCGCCGACCGCCCCGGCGACTGGGCGCAGGCGCTGATGGACCTGGGGGCGATGGTCTGCACCCCGTCGTCGCCCGCCTGCGCCGTCTGCCCGGTGGCCCACGCCTGCCAGGCCCTCGCCACCGGCGCGCCGGAGCTCTATCCGCGCCGCGACGCCAGGCCCGAGCGGCCGCAGCGCCACGGCGTCGCCTATGTGCTGACCGCCGGCGGCCGCGTCGCCCTGGTGCGCCGCCCGGCCAGGGGCCTGCTGGGCGGCATGCTGGGCCTGCCGACCAGCGACTGGCGCGCCCAGCCCTTCACCGAGGCCGAGGCGCTGGCCGCCGCGCCGGTCGCCGCCGACTGGCGCCCGGCCGGCCGCATCGACCACGTCTTCACCCACTTCGCCCTGGCGCTCGACCTTTACCGCGCCGAGGCTGGCTGGCCGGACGGCCTCTGGACCCCGCGGGCCGGCCTGGAGGCGATGCCGAGCGTGTTCCTGAAAGCCGCCCGCAAGGCGCTGGGCGGCTGAGCGGCGCCGCGCGCAGCCTTGCAGGCGCCGTTTGGCCCCAGGTAGGGTGGGGCCGGGGATTGGGGCCGCCTTGTCTGACGTTTTCATCTCATACGCCCGCTCGACGGAGTCCCGGGCCGCGGCGATCGCGGAGGCCCTGCGCGAGGCGGGATTCAGCGTCTGGCGCGACGACGCCCTGAGCGCCCACCGCAACTTCAGCCAGGAGATCCAGGAGCAGCTGGCCGCCGCCAAGGCGGTGCTGGTGATCTGGTCGGCCGACGCCGTGCGCTCGGAATGGGTCCAGTCCGAGGCTGACCGCGCCAGGCAGGATCGGAAGCTGGTGCAGCTGCGCATCGACCAGGTGGCGTTGCCGATGCCTTTCGACCGCATCCAGTGCGCCGACCTCTGCGAGGGGGCCCTGGACACGCCCGCTTGGGCGACGGTGGTGGCGAGCCTCCGGGAGCTGGCCACGGCGACCGAGGCCGCCCACGCCGCCCGGAGCTCGCCCGGCGGGCTGTCGGCGCCGCGCCTCGCGGTGATGCCGTTCGCCAACCTGAGCAGCGACCCCGACCAGGCCTATTTCGTCGAGGGCATCGTCGAGGAGATCGTCGCGGCGCTCTCCAGCTACCGGTCGCTGGCGGTGGTCGCGGCCGGCGGCACGATGGCGGCGATGGGCCGGCCGCTGAGCCCGCAGGACGCCGCGCGGGACCTGGGCGTGCGCTACCTGCTCGAAGGCAGCGTCCGCAAGGCCGGATCGCGGGTGCGCATCTCCCTGCACCTGGTCGAGACCGAGAGCGGCGCCGAGCTGTGGACCGACCGCCTGGAGGACGACCTCGCCGACGTGTTCGCCCTGCAGGACCGGGTGGCCGAGCGCGTCGCCGGCGTGGCCGAGGGCGCGATGCAGGACGCCGACATGCGCACGGTCGCATCCCGCCCGACCACCAACCTGAGCAGCTACGACCTCTACATGCGGGCGATGTTCCTGTTCCGCATCTCGCGCCGGGAGGAGATCGCCCAGGCGATCGACCTGCTCGACCAGGCGGTCGCGCTGGATCCCAACTTCGCGCTCGCCCTGTCGCAGGCGTGCGTCTGCTACCGCCAGCTCATCGACCACGCGTGGACGGACGATCCGCTGGCCGTCCGCCGCAAGGGCCTGGAGTACGCGGACCGGGCGCTCAGGATCGCGGCCGCCGCGCCGCGAGTGGTCGCCCAGGTGGCGATCAGCCTGCCCGGCCTCGACGGCCACATGGCCCGCGCCCTGCCGCTGATCGAGCGCGCCGTCGCCCTCAATCCCCGCTCGGGCTTCATCTGGCTGGCCAGCGGCTCGCTGCACCTGCGCAACGGCGATCCCGAGACGGCGGCGGCGCACCTGGAAACGGCGATGCGGCTCGATCCCATCTCGTCGGTGAACGGCTTCACGCGCGCCTATCTGGCGTCAGCCCAGTTCCAGCTGCATCGGTTCGACGAGGCGCTGGCGCTCTTCCAGACCACCACCTACCGCCTGCCGGTCAGCCACCTGATCCTCGCCTCGCTGCACGGCCACCTCGGCCAGGCCGAGCTGGCCCGGGAAGCCCTGGAAAGCTTCCACCGCGCCGACGCCGGCTCGATCGACCACCTCGCCAAGATCTGGTTCCCCCGCCCCGAGAACCGCCAGCTTCTATACGATGGCCTGGCGCCGGTCGGCGCCGAAGCCGGCCCGGCCCGATAGCCAAAGCTCTCAGCGGGCCGGCAGCGGCACGACCTTCAGCGTGTAGGGAACGTAGAGCGCCAGATCGAGCGGCCCCGAGCGGCTCCATTCCACGGCGTGCTCGAGGCCGGCGACCTCGACGCCGTAGCCGGGACCGAACGCCTTCAGGGTGTCGTTGGCGTCCTGGCCGATCGCCGCGACGATCTGCGGCCGGTACTGGCGCGGCGTGATCAGGGTGAGCTGCCAGTCGCCGGTCCGCGTCACCTCGGTGCGCCCGACCACCTTGGTCTTCAGGATGAAGCCGTTGATGCGCGCCGAGGCGGCCTCGAAGGTGTCGGCCTGGGCCACGTGGGTCTTGACCACGATGGTGGTGGTGGTCGTGTCCTCGCGCTGCCCGGGACTGAGGATGGTGTCGAGCGCTTCGGGCTTGAGCGGCACGATGACGTTGTCGCTCTCGACGCCCAGCTCGATCTCGCCGCTCGCCGACGCCGCGGCGATCATGTTGCGCAGCGTCGCCTTCATCTCGGTGAGCCGGTCCGACTGGTCGCGGGTGTCGCAGTCGACCTGCGCCTCCACCACCAGGTTGTCCGCCCGGCGGAACACCACGGCGTAGGGCGGCGGCTGGGTGACGATCGCCATGCCGTTCGCCCGCCGCTCGGCGGTGACCACGATCTCGCCGACCTGCGCCCCGCCCTGCGCCCGCGCCGCGCCGGCCGCGCCGATCAACGTCGCCAGCGCCAACGCGGCGCCGACGCCTGTCCTCAATCCGTGCATCTCAGCCCCCGAAAGCTTGCCGGCGCGAGTGTGGCGCCGGACCCGCGGTTCGACCAGGGCCGGTTCAGGCGGTCATCTGCGCCCGGGCCTTGGCCCTGAGCGCGTCGATGGGCGTCAGGCCCGCGTCGGTGCGGATGTGCCAGTAGGTCCAGCCGTTGCAGGCCGGGGCGGACTGCACCATCGCTCCCAGCTTGTGAATCGAGCCAGTCAGCTCGCCGCTCACCAGGCTGCCGTCGGCGCGCACCCTGGCCTGATGCTGGCCGCGCGGGCACCACACCGTGTCGCCGGGGTGCAGGTAGCCCTGCTCGACGATCTGGCCGAACGGGATGCGCGGCTCGTCCTTCTTCGAGCCAGTGACCTCCAGGTCGCCGGGCGGCGTCGCCACCACCTGCTCGATGCGGGCGCGGGCCAGCGAGACGTAGCCGGGGTTCTGCTCGATGCCGACGAAGCGGCGGCCGAGGCGCTTGGCGACCGACCCGGTGGTGCCGACGCCGAAGAACGGGTCGAGGATCACGTCGCCGGGCCGGGTGGTCGCCAGGATCACCCGGTGCAGCAGCGCCTCGGGCTTCTGAGTGGGGTGGGCCTTGGCGCCGGCGGCGTCCTTGACGCGCTCCTCGCCGGTCGCCAGCGGCATGGTCCAGTCCGAGCGCATCTGCAGGTCGTCGTTGGCCAGCTTCATGGCGTCGTAGTTGAAGGTGTAGCGGCGCGCGCCGCGGCGCTTGGCGGCCCAGATCAGCGTCTCGTGGGCATTGGTGAAGCGGGTGCCCTTGAAGTTCGGCATCGGGTTGGACTTGCGCCAGATCACGTCGTTGAGGATCCAGAACCCCAGGTCCTGCAGCGCCGCGCCGACGCGGAAGATGTTGTGATAGCTGCCGATCACCCAGAGCGTGCCCTCGGGCTTCAGCAGGCGACGCGCCGCGCCCAGCCAGGCGCGCGTGAAAGAATCGTAGCGCTCGAAATTGGCGAACTTGTCCC
>DASXEN010000161.1:0-9537 GCA_036490095.1 Caulobacteraceae bacterium | reverse complement strand
GGCCGAGGCGGCCGCCCGCGGCGTGCGGATGATCTACACCGTCACCGAGGCCACCCACCGGGCGGTGCTCGAGCTGAACGCCCAGCTCGGCTACGTCGAGGTCTATCGCGGACCGATGTGGGATTCCGTCGAGCGGGTCGGGCTGGCCAAGTACCTCTAGGCTCTGCGGTCGCGGCTGGCTTTGGCGCGCAGGCGCAGGGCGTTGAGCTTGATGAAGCCGCTGGCGTCGCGGTGGTCGTAGGCGACCTTGCCTTCCTCGAAGGTGACCAGGTCCTGGTCGTAGAGGGAGTAGGGGCTTTTGCGGCCGACGACGGTGACGTTGCCCTTGTAGAGCTTGACCTTCACCTCGCCGCTGACCTTGGCCTGCGAGTGGTCGATCGCCGCCTGCAGCATCTCCCGCTCCGGGGTGAACCAGAAGCCGTTGTAGATCAGCTCCGCGTAGCGCGGCATCAGCTCGTCCTTCAGGTGCGCGGCGCCGCGGTCGAGGGTGATCGATTCGATGCCGCGGTGGGCGGCCAAGAGGATGGTTCCGCCGGGCGTCTCGTAGACGCCGCGCGACTTCATGCCGACGTAGCGGTTCTCCACCAGGTCGAGGCGGCCGATCCCGTTGTCGTGGCCGAGCTCGTTGAGCTTCGTCAGCAAGGCGGCGGGCGACAGCGCCTGGCCGTCGATGGCGACCGGGTCGCCGCGCTCGAACGCCAGGGTGAAGACGTGCGGCCTGTCGGGCGCGTCCTCGGGGGCGATGGTGCGCTGGTGGACGAACTCGGGCGCCTCCACCGAAGGGTCCTCCAGCACCTTCCCCTCGGACGAGGAGTGCAGCAGGTTGGCGTCGACGCTGAACGGCGCCTCGCCGCGCTTGTCCTTGGCGATCGGGATCTGGTGCTGCTCGGCGTAGGTCAGCATCGCCTCGCGGCTCTTGAAGAAGCCCTCCTCGCGCCACGGGGCGATCACCCGGATGTCCGGCTCCAGCGCGTAGTAGCTGACCTCGTAGCGCACCTGGTCGTTGCCCTTGCCGGTCGAGCCGTGGCTGACCGTGTCGGCGCCGGTCCTGCGGGCGATGTCGATCTGGGTCTTGGCGATCAGCGGGCGGGCGATCGAGGTGCCCAAGAGGTACTGGCCCTCGTAGACCGTGTTGGCCCGGAACATCGGGAACACGTAGTCGCGGACAAACTCCTCGCGCAGGTCGACGATGTAGATGTTGTCCGGCTTCACGCCGGCCATCAGCGCCTTCTCGCGCGCCGGCCCCAGCTCCTCGCCCTGGCCGAGGTCGGCGGTGAAGGTCACCACCTCGCAGCCGTACTCGGTCTGCAGCCACTTCAGGATGATCGAGGTGTCGAGGCCGCCGGAGTAGGCGAGCACGACTTTCTTCGGGGGCGGCAGGTCGGCCACGGGCGCATCTCCGGCGCGAGCGTCAGGAAGGCGCGCCTTAAACGGCCTCGGCGGCCGAAGCGCAAGAGGCGCGCTGGGCGCCTACACCGTCACCTGCGTCCCCAGCTCGACCACGCGGCCGGGGGGGATGTTGAAGAAGTCGGTGGGGTTGGTGGCGTTCTTCATCAGGAAGATGAACAGCTTGTCCTGCCACAGCGGCATGCCGGACTGCACCGCCGGCACCACCGAGCGGCGGCCGAGGAAGAAGCTGGTGGCCATGATGTCGAACTTCAGCCCCTGCTTGCGGCACAGCGCCAGCCCCTTGGGCAGGTTGGGGCTCTCCATGAAGCCGTAGGTGAGCGTCACCTTGGTGAAGTCGGCGCTGACCGGCTCGATCTTGAGGCGGTCCTGGTCCTTAACCCGCGGCGTCTCGGCGGTGGCGACGGTGAGCAGCACGTTCTTCTCGTGCAGCACCTTGTTGTGCTTGAGGTTGTGCATCAGCGCCACCGGCGCGACGTCGGGGTCGGAGGTGAGGAACACCGCGGTGCCGGCCACCCGGTGCGGGGCGCGGTTGCGCAGGATGTCCGCCAGGTCCTTCATCGGCACGCTGTCGCGCCGGGTCTTGTCGGTCAGCAGCTGCGCGCCGCGGTTCCAGGTGATCATCACCAGCACCATCGCCGCGCCGAACGCCAGGGGCAGCCAGGCGCCGTCGGGGATCTTCAAGAGGTTCGAGGAGATGAAGGTGACGTCGACCGCCGCCAGCGGCGCCAGCAGCAGCGCCACCTGGAAGCGGTTCCACTTCCACACCCGCCGGGCGATCACATAGGCGAGCAGGGTGTCGACGAACATCGCCCCGGTGACGGCGATGCCGTAGGCCGAGGCCAGGCGGTGCGAGTCGCGGAACACCAGCAGCAGCACCAGCACCCCGACCATCAGGAAGCTGTTCACCGCCGGCACGAAGATCTGCCCCGCCTGGGTCTCGGAGGTGCGCTTGATGGAGATGCGCGGCAGCACGCCCAGCTGCACCGCCTGCTGGGTCATCGAGAAGGCCCCGGTGATCACCGCCTGGCTGGCGATCACCGTCGCCAGCGTCGCCAGGATCAGGATCGGCCAGTAGACCGCCGTCGGCGCCATGCGCCAGAAGGGGTCGAACCTGGCGTGCGGGTCGTGCAGCACCAGCGCGCCCTGGCCCAGGTAGTTGAGCGCCAGGCAGGGGAAGACGAGGCCGAGCCAGGCGGTGCGGATCGGCTGCTTACCGAAGTGGCCCATGTCGGCGTAGAGCGCCTCGGCCCCGGTCACCGCCAGGAACACGCTGCCCAGGATGACGAAGCCGACGAAGCCGTTCTCGATCAGGAACTTGATGCCGTAGTAGGGGCTGAGCGCGCGGAACACCGACAGGTCGTCCTTGAGGTGATAGAGGCCGAGCCCGCCCAGCACCACGAACCACACCGCGGTCACCGGTCCGAACAGCGAGGCCACCCGGTGGGTGCCGCGCGACTGCACCGCGAACAGGATCACCAGGATCACCGCCGCGCTCGGCAGGGCGTAGGGCGCGAAGCTGTGGCCGAGCCCGGGCGCCTCGCGAACGCCCTCGGCGGCCGACAGCACCGAGATCGCCGGCGTGATCATCCCGTCGCCGTAGAACAGCGACGCGCCGACCATGCCGATGAACAGGATCGGCAGCGAATGGCGCCCCATGGCCCGCTGCGCCAGCGCCATCAGCGCCAGCGTGCCGCCCTCGCCCTTGTTGTCCGCCCGCATCAGGAAGATGACGTACTTCACCGTCACCACCAGGGTCAGCGCCCAGATCACCAGCGAGACGACGCCCAGCACGGCGTCCTGCGGCGTCCCCACCGGCCGGGCGTGGGCCAGCGCTTCGCGCATCGCGTAGAGCGGGCTGGTGCCGATGTCGCCGAACACGACGCCGAGCGAGCCCAGCACCAACGCCCAGTAGGCGCCGTGATGCGCCGGGTTGCGATCACTCGCGGCGGCGGCGGCGTCGGCGGTAGGCTTGACGTCCTGGGCGGCGGTCTGGGCCGAAGCCTCGAGAGCCAATCGTGATCCTCCAGGGGCCGCCGCAGGCGTGACGCCGACGATCCCTCAGTGCCTCCAAGCGCGGCGGCGCGGCGCGATACACGCAATCGCCGCCTCGTTCAATCGCGCCGATTAAGCACGCCGCGCAACAACAGACCCTTTCAACGCGAAGCGCGGCTCTTTAGTTTTCCACCGCCATGAGCGGACACGTCGTCGCAGCGGTGCAGTTTTGAGCGGACGCCTCGCGCTCGTCACCGGGGCGTCGTCCGGCATCGGGGCGGCGCTGGCGCGCGTCTATGCGAGCCACGGCTACGACCTGGCGCTCACCGCCCGGCGCGAGGACCGGCTCGCCGCCCTCGCCGACGAAGTTCGCCTGCGCCACGGGGTCGAGAGCCTGATCCTGCCCGCCGACCTCGCCCGCCCCGAGGCGCCGGCGGAGATCCTGCGGCAGATCGAGGCCAACGGGCGGGTGGTCGACGCGCTGGTCAACAATGCCGGCTACAGCCTGCCGGGCTCCTACGCCGCGACCCGCTGGGAGGACCAGCAGGCCTTCCTGCAGGTGCTGCTGGTGGCGGTCTCGGAGCTGACCCACCGGGTGCTGCCGGGCATGCTGGAGCGGCGCTTCGGGCGGATCGTCAACGTCGCCTCCCTTGCGGGCCTGATGCCGGGCTCGCTCGGCCACACCCTCTACGGCCCGGCCAAGGCCTATGTGGTGCGCTTCTCGCAGGGCCTGCACATCGAGACGCAAGGCACGGGCGTGCACGTCAGCGCCCTCTGCCCGGGCCTCACCTACTCGGAGTTCCACGACGTCGACGGCTCGCGCGGCCAACTCGGCGACTCGACGCCGGCCTGGATGTGGCTGGGCGCCGACGAGGTGGCGCAGGCCGGCTACGAGGCGGCCGAGGCCGGCCGGCCGATGTGCGTCACCGGCGCGCCCAACAAGGCCATCGCGGCGCTCGCCAAGCTGGTCCCCGACGAATGGGCGATGGCGCTGATGGCCCGCCAGATGGGCCGCTTCCGGCGCACCTGAGCTGCGCTGATCGTGCGTGGTTCGAGACGCGACCCCGGAACAAGTCCGAGGTCGCTCCTCACCCTGACGAACTTTGTCGCGGCCCACCCGACTTCGTCATCCTGAGGAGCCCGCATCGCGGGCGTCTCGAAGGACGCAGGGCGGCTTTGCAAGACCTACATCGGATAGGGCGTCGCGGCGCCCTGGCGCATCACGCCGATGGTGGCGTCGGCGATGCCCGCCATGATGAACTGCACGGCCATGGCGCAGAGGATCAGCCCCAGCACCCGCACGACGATGATCATGCCGATCCGCCCCAGCAGCCGGGTGATCAGGCCGGTGAACCAGAAGCTGGCGAGGATGGTCACCGCCATCGCCGCGATCACCGCGAAGCCCGCCACCTCACCGGCGAGGCCGATGCGGCGGGCTTCGCCGGCGTAGATCACCGCGGTCGAGATCGCGCCCGGGCCCACCAGCAGCGGCATGGCGAACGGCACCACCAGCCGCTCGAACCGCGAGCGGGCGTAGGCGCGGGTCGAGAGGTTGGCCGCCTCGCCGGCGGCGTCGCCCAGGATATGGGCGAGGTCGCCGCGCGCCATGTCGAGCCCGAGCAGGAACAAGAGCGCGCCGCCGGCGATGCGGAAGGCCGCCAGCCCGATGCCGAAGAAGCGCAGCAGCCCAATGCCGGTCAGGAAGAAGAAGGCCAGGAACACCAGTGAGAAGAGGGCGATGTAGGCGCCGGTCAGCCGCTGTCCGGCCGGCTTGGCCCCGGCCGTCGCGGCGGCGAACAGCGGGGTGTTGCCGACAGGGTCGATCAGCGCGAAGAGGGCGACGTAGAAGTTGACCGCGAAGTGGGCCGGGCTCATCCTTGAGCCTTAGCCGAAAACCGAATCCGCCGCCAAAGGAGCCGCCATGGCTGCCGCGACCGCCGCCGCGCGCCCGCAAGCCGCCGCCGCCGACCCGCGCCTGATCGTCGCCCTCGACCTGCCCACCCGCGCCGACGCGGAGGCGATGGTCGAGCGGCTGGGCGAGTCGGTGCTGTTCTACAAGATCGGCCTGCAGCTCTTGGCCACCGGCGGCATGGAGATGGCCCGCGACCTGAAGCGCCGCGGCCGCAAGGTGTTCCTCGACTGGAAGCTGCACGACATCGGCGCCACGGTCGAGAAGGCCGCCGCCGCCATCTGCGCCGCCGAGGCGGGCGACTTCCTCACCGTCCACGCCGAGCCGCAGGTGCTCGCCGCCGCCGTGCGCGGCTGCGACGGCACGCGGCTGAAGGTGCTGGGGGTGACGGTGCTGACCAGCCTTACCGGCCAGGACCTGGGCCAGATCGGCTACGGCATGTCGGTGGAGGCGCTGGTCGAGCGGCGCATCCGCCAGGTGCTGGAGGCCGGCGCCGACGGCGTCGTCGCCAGTCCGCGCGAGGCGGCGATGGCGCGGCGGATCGGCGGGCCGAACCTGCTGGTGGTGACGCCGGGCGTGCGTCCCGACTGGGCCGGCCTCGACGACCAGGCCCGCGCCGAGACCCCGGCCCATACGCTGGGCCAGGGCGCCAGCCACCTGGTGATCGGCCGCCCGATCACCGCCGCCACCGACCCCAAGGCCGCCGCCCGCCGCGTCGCCGAGGAGATGGCGGGCGCCTGACCCGCATCCATCCGCCCCTGATCCCCATTCATAGCTGGAACCAAGGTCTTCCCGCCTCGTTGTGGCCGGATGGACATCTGGCGGGGCTGCGGCCTGTCGCCAAGAAAGGCTATACTATGAAGATTCTCACCGCTGCACTCGGCCTGAGTTCATCTCTCGCCATCATGGGTGGAAGCTCGATGATTCCGGCGGTGGCGAGCGCCGATCCGGTCCACCGGACCTATGTCGCGTGCAATCAGTACGGCGACTGCTGGCGGGTGCACGATCGGTATGCTTACGGGCCCGACGCGCCGATCACCTATTACAATGCCGATTGGTATGAAGCCCACCAAGGCGACGCGCATGTGCACTGGCGCGCCGACCCGGAAAATGATCGTGGCTATTACGATCGTGAGGGGAGCTGGCATGCGGATCCCGGCGCGCGCGCCTTGGCGGGCGGAGCGACGGGCGCCGGTATCGGCGCGGCGATCGGGTGCATTGTGACGCTTCCGATCGGGTGCGCTCCTGGCGCGGCGGTTGGCGCCGCCGTGGGTGGCGGCACGGGCGCCGTCGCCGGCGCAGCGTCGACGCCGCACCACTGATCGAAGCCTCGCGCGGCGGCCGCTTCGGCGGCCGCCCGCTGACGGCGCCTTTACCCTCAGCGGAACTTCGGCAGGGCCTGCTCGCGGGCGAACTGAGAACCGCTCGTAGCAGTTGAAACGGCCTGGTCCCGGCGTGCGCCAGAGGATCGGGCCGGGCGCGAGCTACCAGCGGCCGTGGCCGCCGGACATGTGGTAGCTGGGGGCCGGGCGATAGACCTTCATCTGGCGCATCTGCGGCTGGCGGACGTGGACCTGCACGTGGGTCGACGTCTGCACGTGCGCCGACGCGAAGGCCGAGGCATGGGCTGACGCGAAGGCGCGCGCCCGGGCCTGGGCCCTGAAATGCTGGCGGGCGAAGAAGGCCAGGTCGACGCCGGCGAAGCCGCGGTTGTCGACGAACACGGCCCCGCCGCCGCCGCTGCCCGAATCGACGAAGGCCGGGCCGACGCCGCCGTCGAAGTCGATCACGCCCTGCGCCGGCTGCGGCGGCGGGCCGAAGTCCTCGTCGTCCTCGGCGTAGCGGTGGCTGCGGCAGCCGCACGGGGGCGGCGGCGGGGTCGGGCAGCCGCGGTCGCAGCCGTGGTAGGCCTCGCCGGGCGGAGACGGCAGCGGCCGGTCGCCGCCGTCCCAGTAGCCGCCCGCCACGGCCGGCGCGCCGCCGGCCGCCAGCACCAGCGCGCCCACCGCGCTCAACAGCATCGCCCGCAAGGTCGCCTCCTGCGATTGGTTAACGCGCCCATCTAGCCGGCCGCGCGGGGTCGATGCGAGCGCGTGCGCCTCAGAGGCGAGCGGCGCCGCTCAGAAGTCGGAGGCGATGCCGTTCTTCTCCCAGTCGCCGTAGCGGGTGGGCTCGGGGCCGGCCGGGCCTCCCTGCTCGGGCGGCAGCGCCAGCGGCTCGGCGGCGGCGCGGCGCGCGGCGGCCTCCTCCAGCGCCCGCCGGGCGGCGGGGGCGAGCGGCTTGCCCGGCGCGGCGCCGGGCGGCGGATCGGGGTCTGGCATCAGGCCGATGTAGCGTCCCGACGCCGCCGGCGCGAGGGGCGCGAACGCCGGGACGCGAACGCCGGGGATTGCGCGACGCAGGCGAAGGTGATCCGTTCCGCGCGGGCTTTCCTGGGGGGAACAACGCCATGCCACGTCTTTCGCTCGCCTTCTTCTCGGCCGCCGTCGCCTGCGGCCTGGTCGGGATGGGCTGGGGTGTCTTCATGGGCGCGCACGAGGACTTCACGCTCGCCCCGGCGCACGCCCACCTCAACCTGCTCGGCTGGGTCACGCTGGCGATCATGGGGACCTTCTACGCCCTGGCCGGCGCCCGCGCGCCGCGGCGGCTCGGCTGGACCAACTTCGTCCTGTCGGCGCTCGGCGTGCTGATCCTGATCCCGTCGCTGGCCAAAATGCTGACCGGCGACAAGACCATGATCCCGATCATGATGGCCGGCGAGATCCTCACCATCCTCGGCATGCTGGTCTTCCTCGCGGCGATCGTTTCGCTCTGGCGCCAGCCGCAGGCCGCCTGAAGACGCTTGCGTGAGGGGTGGCGATCGGGGCACGGCGTCGGCGTGTCCGCCGATCCCGCCCGCAGGGCCGCCCTCGACCTCGTCACCGCCGCCCTCGGCCGCAAGGCAGGGCTGGAGTCCGCGCTGGAGGCGCCGGCGCTCGGCGGCCTCGCGCCGCAGGACCGCGCCTTCGCCCGCGCCCTGGCCATGGCGACGCTGCGCCACCTCGGCCCGATCGACCGGGCGCTGGACGCCTGCCTGACGCGCGCGCCGCCCGAGCCGGTGCGGATGATCCTGCGGCTGGGCGCGGCGCAGCTCTTCCACCTCGACACGCCGGCCTACGCCGCGGTGGATTCCAGCGTGGCGCTGGCGCAGGCCAACGCGGCGACGCGCGGGTTCAAGCCGCTGGTCAACGCGGTGCTGCGCCGGCTGGGCCGCGAGCCGCCGCCGGCCGCCGAGCCCGCCGACCATGCGCCGCCCTGGCTCTTCGCCCGCTGGACGGCCGCCTACGGCGAGCCGGCCGCGGCCGCGATCGCCGCGGTGATTCCCGAGGAGCCGGCCACCGACCTGACGCCGCGCGCGGCCGCCGACGCGCCGGCGCTGGCCGAAGCGCTCGAAGCCGAGCTGCTGCCCGGCGGCTCGCTGCGCCGCGCCGGCCGAGGGCGGGTCGAGGAATGGCCGGGCTTCGCCGAGGGCCGCTGGTGGGTGCAGGACGCCTCCGCCGCCATCCCCGCGCGGCTTCTCGACGTGCAGGCGGGGCAGAGCGCGCTGGACCTGTGCGCCGCGCCCGGCGGCAAGACCCTGCAATTGGCGGCGGCGGGGGCCGAGGTCGTCGCCCTAGACCGAGCCGCGGCGCGGCTGCAGCGGGTGGCCGACAATCTGCAAAGGCTGAAGCTGAGCGCCGAGCTGATCGCCGCCGACGCCGGCGCCTGGGCCGATCCGCGCCTGTTCGACGCCGTGCTGCTCGATGCGCCCTGCACCGCCACCGGCACCTTCCGCCGACATCCGGACACGCTATGGGCCGGGCGGCCGGGCGATATCGCCAAGCTGGCCCAGGCCCAGGCGCGGCTGCTGGACGCCGCCGCGCGCAAGGTCAGGCCCGGCGGCCGGCTGGTCTATTGCGTCTGCTCGCTGGAGCCCGAAGAGGGTGAGGGGCAGGTCGGACCCTTCCTCAAACGCAATCCTGGTTTCGCCCTGGCGCCGATCACGGCCGGCGAGGGCGGGGCGCCTGTCGAAAGCATCACGGCGGCCGGAACTCTGCGCCTGCTGCCGTTCCACATCGACGGCGGCGCCGACGGCTTCTTCGCCGCGCGGTTTGTGCGCGCTTCCCAAATCGCTGGCCAGTCCGCGCTTACCCCATTAACTTGAAAAACTCGATAAATTAGACTATCCATTCGGTGGAGGCAGAACC
>DASXEN010000157.1:0-21876 GCA_036490095.1 Caulobacteraceae bacterium | reverse complement strand
CAGGTCCTGGAACAGGATCAGGCCGGGGGAATAGCGGTCGAACTCGGCCTCGTGGGCGATGATCCAGGCGTGGATGGTGCTCTGACCCATCAGGTGGAACTGCACCGCCGCCAGCTTGCCGCCGATGTGCAGGGTGAAGAGCCCGCCGCGGCAGCCGGGGATGTCGAGGCTGTAGAGGTCGTCGAGCAGCTTCAGCGGCCAGCCGGCGGTGAAGACGTCGGTCTGGCCGCTGGCCTTGAACTGGCTGCGCTTCAGCTCCACCAGCCGCTCGAAGTCGGCCCGCGCGGCGGACATGGGGGTGAAAACCGTCTCGCCCAGCTCGCGCTCCACCTTGCGCCGCTTGCGGTCGATCTCCTTCAGCGCCGAGACGCCGGCGGCGCGCCGGCCGGCCGCGTAGGCCTCGTAGCCGTCCGGCAAGTCGCAGATCCACGACAGCGCCTCGCCGCGGGCGTGCGGCGTGAACAGATCCTGGCAGGCGGGGATGTGGCCGAAGTCGTAGCGCGAGACGCCCAGCGCCCGCACCAGCTGCGCCGGATCGAAGTCCGGCCCCGGGTCGCCGACCAGCCCCTCGTAGTCGCTCATCGCCCCGCCGGCGGCGATGGCGGTGACGCGGCCGACGGTGGCGGACATGAAGGCGCGCGGCTGGCCGCCGTCGCTGACGATCGCCACGCGCACGCCCTCACCGCCCCGGGCCTGCTCCACCGAGCGCGCCCAGCACGGCGACAGGAACGGCGAATCCCAGCCGCCCTTGCGCCCCTGCAGGGCGCGCCAGGCGTCGATCTGGGAAGCGGTCAGCTCCTTCGGACGTACGACGTCGATCCGCACCAAGGGTCCCTCCGACCCCGAAAAACCGCGTGAAGATAGGCCGCAACCGTTGTGGAAAGGTTGCGGAAAACCGGGGACATCGCCGATCCCGGCTTCCAGCAGTTCGACAAGGGGTGTCGGCTTGAGCCGTCGCGTCATACTCACACCGAGATCGGTTTGGCCGGTGTGGCGCGGGTGACGCGGATCGCCCGCGAGGGCGAGCCGTGCGCCATTGCCCCGATGGCTCACGCTGGTGTTGGCTCCTTGCAACCAGCAACCACGCGTTGACGATAGGGAAGCTAGAGAAGGGCTCTACCCCGTAACCTTACGGGTTGCGGGCGCCGCCGGGACTCGCGGGGTAGGGGAGCAAACCCTGGGTTAGCGCTGTGGAAACGGCCTGGACGCGGGTCCGCACACCCAGCAGTTGGCAAGCCGCCGCGATGTGCTCGTCGATGGTCCGCGGCGACAGGCCGAGGATATTGCCGATGTCGGCCGAGCTCTTGCCTAGACGCGACCACTCCAAACACTCGAGCTGGCGGCGCGTCAGGCGCGGTCGTGCGCCAGCCGGCGAGGCACGAAGGCTGGCGGCTTCGATGCGGAGTGCGGCCAACAGCAAGGCAGACGAGAAGCAGAGCGCGGCGACCCGATAGGCTGGGTCGACCGGGCCGCGTGGGCCAATCATCACCACGGCAAACAGTCGGCTGTCGGCGGTCCGATGCGGCATCACATAGCTCTCGTGGAGCCCGTACTCGGCGCCGAGCCGCGCGAAAGCCCGATCCTCGTCGGAGCCATCGGCCTCGCCGAGAATCTCGCTGCCGAAGAACGGGATCGACGATGTGGCGGCGCGGCGGACGCGAAAATCCCTGCGGTAGAGACGTTGCTCGATGTAGTAGGCATGCCACGCCTTAGTCGAGTCGGACACGATTGACATGTGGTCTAAGAGTTGGCGGACGCGCCGCCCCGCGCCACCCACGCCCTGAACGCCTCGCGCCCCGGCGACCCCATACCCGCGCCGACCTGGCGCACAAGCTCCGCCAGCGGAACAGACCTCAGCTGGTTCCGGTAGGCCGCTTCCGCCGCCGCGAAAGCGCAAGCGATCGCGCATGGAACCCCGCTGGGCGAATAGCCTGCGCAGGGACCCTTGCGGCGGATATCCTGGCATTGAAAGCTTGGCCGCGAGCCGGAGATAGCGGCCTGAATATCCCATAGCGTGATCTCGGAAGGCGGGCGCGCCAAAGTATAGCCGCCCCTGGCTCCGCGGACGGCCGTCACGATGCCAGCTTTCGACAGCGCTTGCAGGTGCTTGGCCATATAGGCGGGCGGCAGCTCGTGGAAGGACGCCAACGCAGCGGCGTTCAGCCCTTGGCCCGCCGGCAGGGCCGCCAGCACCGCACAGGCGTGGGCCGCCCATTCGACTCCCTCGGCGATTTTCATTGCGGACAAATAACATCTGGATTAAACGGACACAACTTGTCTGAGTTGGAGATCCGTGATGCGCGTTCGTGTTTTGGTAGCGGGCGGCGGCATTGCGGGGCTGGTGGCGGTGGCGGACCTCGCCCGCAACGGACTGACGACAGTGCTGCTCGAGGCGACGCCGCGGCTTGGCGGGCAGGCCCAGACCCGCAGTGCCGCCGCTCGCCTGCGCGCCGCGCCGAACACCTGCCTGGCGCTGGAATACTCCCACAACGGCGTGCGCGCCGGCTACGCCGCCGGGATGATGACAGTGATGGCGTCCGACCTCCTTGGGGCCAACGACGAAATGGCGGCAAGTGCCTAGCGGTCGCCAGCAGCCTGCATGACGTGCGGCCGATGCTGGAGGTTCGCCTTGCAACCGGCCACCTCTGATCAATTTTGGTGAAGGATGAGATGACGATGCGCCAGCTGACCTACGTCTCTCCCGGCAAGCTCGAGTGGTGGGAGGTCCCCGCACCCCGCATCGAAGCGCCCACCGATGCGCTGGTCCGGCCGATCGCGGTGGCGCGCTGTGATCTGGACCTTCTCATCGTCCGCGGGTTGCCAGCTTTCCCAGGGCCGTTCGCGCTGGGACATGAGACCATCGGCGTCGTGACGGATGCCGGCGAAGCGGCCGGCGTCGTTCCCGGCGACCGGGTCGTCATCCCCTTCCAGCTTTCGTGCGGGCGCTGCGACGCCTGTCGGCGCGGTCATACCAACGGCTGCGCCGCCTACCCTGAGCGCGCCGCATACGGCCTGGCCCCAAGCTCGGGTCAGGAATTCGGTGGGGCGCTTTCGGAACTGGTCCGGGTTCCGTTCGCCGACCACATGTTGGTCCGCTTCCCCGACGGTCTCGACGCGGTCACGTTCGCCAGCCTCGCCGACAATATTCCGGATGGCTGGCGCGCCGTCGCCCCGCACCTGCGGGCGCGTCCGGACGCCCGGGTACTGGTGGTGGGCGGCAACGCCCAGAGCGTCGGCCTCTATGCGACCGGTCTTGCCGTCTCGCTGGGCGCATCCGAAGTCCTCTTCCTCGATGACGACGAAGGCCGCCGGGCGCGCGCCGAGGCGTTGGGCGCGAAGGCGGAGCCCCTGTCGCTGCCGCGCGAGCGGCTCGCGTATGACATCACGGTTCTCGCCGAAGGTGATCAGGCCAAGCTGGAGTTTGCGCTGGCTTCGACCAACCCGAACGGCGTCGTCACCTCGGTGGGCATGTTTTTCAGCAACGAAGTGCCGATGCCGCTGCGGGCCATGTACGCCCGTGGCGTCACCTTCCACACCGGCCGCGTTCACGCCCGGGCTGAGCTTCCGCACGTCCTGGATCATTGCGCCCACGGCGGCTTCGACCCTGCACACGTCGCCTCTCGCGTCGCGACCTTCACCGAGGCGACCGAGGCGATCTTCGACCCCGGCCCGAAGGTGGTCTTCGCCAACGAGCGGCCTTCCTAGGTCCCTCAGCGAAGATGCATGATGAGCACTTCTTACACGCAGGCAGCGCGGATGTAGAAAGCGCCACCTCATGGCGATGGTCAGGCCCAGGAAGCTGAGGCTCCAGTGATAGCGCAGCGTGGCGAAGAGCACGAAGACCGCGGGCATCACCAGCGTGGCGACCTGGGTGAGGAAGTTGATCGCGGCCAGCGGCAGTAGCTCGCTACGGGAGGCCATGAGCGAGAGGCTGCCGACCGGATTGGCCCTCGCCCAGTCGAACGCCCCCATCCGACGCGCCGCCGGCAACGACTCCGGCAGCACCACGAGTCCGTAGACCCAGTTCACCGCGCAGAGGCCGGCGGCGACGAGGAACGGCGTGCGTAACGGATCGAGGACGAAAGTCCCGATGTGCACGGCCTGCGTCGCCAGCACCCCCGCCGCCGCCGGTCCCACCAGAAAGCCGACGCTGAGTCCGGCGCTGATCCAGCCGAAGTTCTTCGCGCGCTGATCTGGCACGCTGATGTCGGCCACGTAGGCGCTGGCTGTGGCGAAGTTCGCCGCGGTGAGGCCGCTCAGCACGCGACCGACCAGCAACCAGGGCAGGCTCGGCGCGAGAGCCATCACCAGAAAATCCAGCGACAGTCCGAAGAGCGAGATCAGCAGCACCGGCCGCCGCCCGAACCGGTCCGAGAGCACGCCCAACAGCGGGCCGGCGACAAACTGCATCGTCCCCCAGGTAACCCCGAAGATGAACTGCCACTCCGCCGCCACCGCCGTCGACGCCGTGCTCACGGCGCCGAAGAACGAGCGGATCAGGTTAGGCAGGATCGGGAAGATCAGGCCGCTGGAAACAGCGCTCATCAGCACCGAGGCGAAGACGAAGCCGAACGCCGGCCGCGACCCCGACGGCGCCGCTTCATCTGTCATTCCCGGCCTAGCGGTTCTCCGCCCGTGTCGACCGCTGTCAGATCGCTGGGACCTGGGAAAGGAACGTCGCCACCTCAGCCGCCGCGGCCTTGGCGCTCGCCGCCGCTGCGTCGGCCAGCATTTCGTGGTCACCGATCCAGTCTCCGGCCAGATAGAGCCCGGTCGCGCCGGCGACTCGACCAGCGGCGCGCCGGCCCGCGGTCTGCCATCGGGGAATGTCGTGACTCACCGTCATTCCAACCCAGCGCTGGCGGCGAATTTCGTGCGCGCGCCAGCCCGGCAACAAGCCATCCGCAAGGGTCTCAAGCTCATCGATGGCCTCGGCGTTCGCCGTCTCCTCCGGCCCCAGATAGCGCACCAGATGGGCCATCACCCCACCTTCCGGCGCCACCCTGGCGACGGCCGAGGGCGTCGCCACATATGTCGGCCCGGTCATGCCGAGGATGAAGCTGGCTCGCGGATGAACCCCGTCCGAAAGCGCCAGGTCGAGGCCCATGATCCGTGCTGGAGCGAGGTCGTCCAACAGGGCGGCGACGGCCTTCGATGACGCAGCGACCGCGCTCGCGTCGGACGGCGGAAGCGCCAATATGACGGCGTCGCAGGCGATCGAGGCTTCGCCGAAGATGTCGACCCGCCAGCCGCGCTCTTGGCGCCCGACGGCTGACACGCGCGTTTCGGTACGCAGCTCAGCGCCGGCCTTGCGGGCCGCGGCGGCAAGCCCGTCCACGAGGCCACCCCACCCCCCATCGACATAGAGCGCGCCGTCAAAGCCCCGCCGCAGCTGATCGAAGGCCGCCTTGGCGTCCAGCAGGTTCGGCGCGTGGGTATAGTTCGTCACCCGTACGAGAGCCTCGATCACATTTCGGACACGCGCGGGCAAGGGCTCGGTGACCGCGCGCAGCGGCTGGCCGCGGCCGTCGTAATCGCCCTGTCCGATCCGCCTCAGTTCGGCGCGAAGCCGCGTTCGGTCTGCCGGATCCAGCGGCGGCGCGGCCTCGTCGGCTGGCCGGATCGGCCATCGCTGGACGTCATCGCCCCAAAGCGCGAGCCCATTTCCAACGTCGGCTTGTCCCGCGCTGACCTTGACGCCGAAGTCGTCGAGCGCGGCCTTAAAGGCCCCTGCGGCGTAAAACGCGTGGGACCCCTGGTTGAAGCAAAAGCCATCGACGACGCGGGTCTGGGCTCGTCCGCCGAGCTGCGGCGCCGCTTCCAAGAGCACTGGCTGCAACCCGCTGCGAGCGAGATCCGCCGCTGCCACCAGCCCCGCAACACCGCCACCGACCACCACCACCCGAGTGCGCATCGCCAATCTCCTTATTCGGATAATTTATATCCGTTTAACTCGGATGCTATCTGTCCGCAATGAAAATCGCCGAGGGAGTCGAATGGGCGGCGTACGCCTGTGCGGGTGCTGGCGGGGTTGCCGGCTGACCAGGGGCGATGCGGCGGCGGGGCGGCCGGGGGGCGATGTGCGCGGATCCGGGCCGGCCTTGTGCGAGTCCGGCCTCCCGCGTCTGGGGCGCCCCTGGAAGGCGCTGGGAAGGCCGCTGAGGGCCGTTGCGTGGGGTGGGCGCTAGGGTACTAGCAGTAACAGCACCAAGGCCGCGGGCGGGGCTCTGGAGGGGCGTGGCGAGGGTGCCGGCCATGGCCGTGCGGCCCACACGGCCACCCCACAATGCGTGTGCATGGGCCGCCGGGACAAAGCCCGGCGGTGACCGCTGTTTGGGAGTGGGGATCGAGATTTAGCCATTGTTCGCTTGGCTGATGCTCTTCCGAGGGGCCGGACCGCGTCAAGGACGGCGCGAAGCGCCGCCGCTCCGCGGTCGCCGCGCAGCGGCGATCCTTGACCCGGCCCGGACCTCGGAAAAAATGCCTTCCAAGCGATCGACGGCCGGCTCTGAACGCTGCGCGGGGACACGTGCTCACCCTCGGTGGCGTTCCAAGGCGCCCCGACCCCCTCCCCCTCCGCAGCTTCGCTTTGCGCATCCCGCCCCGTTGCGCCTATCTCGCGGGGATGGACGGCGAAACGCGCGTGGCGAGGCTGGACGGCGGCGGCGAGACCATGCTGCTGGCGCTGCGCGACGGCCCGCCGGTGCTGGCCTACTGGGGCCCGGCGCTGCCGGACGGCGTCGACGCCGCGGCCGTGGCGGCGCTCACGCCCCCGCCCCGCGCCGGCGGCGGCATGCTCGACGGCGGCGAGGCGTTCGACCTCTTCCCCGAGGCCGGGCGCGGCTTCACCGGTCATCCGGCGCTGGAGCTTTGCCGGGCCAGCGGCGACTTCGTCACCCAGCTCGGCTTCCGCGAGGCGCGGCCGATCGACGACGGCTGGGCGATCCTGCTGGCCGATGCGGAGGCCGACGTCGAGCTGGAGCTGCGCGTCAGCCTCGATTCCGAGACCGGCGTCGCCGCCTTCCGCAGCCGCCTGGTCAACCGCGGCCGCGACGCGCTGCACCTGGACTGGATGGCCCCCGCCGCCCTGCCGCTGGCGCACGACGAGGTGGTGCTGTTCGACGGCCGCTGGGCGCGCGAGTTCCAGCCGGTCCGCCAGCGCCTCGCCACCGGCCTGATCGTCAAGGAGAACCGCACCGGGCGCACCTCGCACCACGCGCCGCCGTTCGCGGTGGTCGGCGAGCCGGGCTTCGGCGAGGCGGCGGGCGCGGTGCTGGGCCTGCACCTGGCCTGGAGCGGCAACGCGCGGCTCGTCTTCGAGCGGCTGCGCGACGGGGTGATGCAGGCGCAGGCAGGCGAGCTCTTCCTGCCGGGCGAGGTCACGCTCGCGGCCGGCGAGGCCTATGTGACGCCGATCCTCTACGCGGCCCGCTCCGACGCCGGCCTGAACGGCCTCTCCGACCGGCTGCACCCGTTCGTGCGCCGGCAGATCCTCGGCGGGCGGCTGGCGGGCAAGCCGCGGCCGGTCAACTTCAACACCTGGGAGGCGGTCTACTTCCGCCACGACCTCGCCGAGCTGAAGGCGCTGGCCGAGCTCGCCGCCAGCGTCGGGGCCGAGCGCTTCGTGCTCGACGACGGCTGGTTCGAGGGCCGCGACGACGACACCACCAGCCTCGGCGACTGGCGCGCCGACCCACGCAAGTATCCGGATGGGCTCGGGCCGCTGATCGAGCACATGCGGGGCCTGGGCCTGGAGTTCGGCCTCTGGGTCGAGCCGGAGATGGCCAACGCCCGCTCGAAGCTCTTGGCCGAGCATCCGGACTGGACCCTGCACGCCGGCGCCCGGGTGCAGCCGCTGGGCCGCGGCCAGTATGTGCTCGACCTCACCCGGCCTGAGGTGGCCGAGGCGATCTTCGCCCAGCTCGACGCGCTGCTGGCGGCGCACCCGATCGGCTACCTGAAGTGGGACATGAACCGCGACCTGACCCACGCGGCCAGCCTCGGCCGCCCGGCCAGCCATCGCCAGACCCTGGCCGTCTACGCCCTGATCGACCGGCTGCGCGCCGCCCATCCCGGCGTCGAGATCGAGAGCTGCGCCTCCGGCGGCGGCCGCGCCGACTACGAGATCCTGCGCCGCACCGAGCGCATCTGGACCTCCGACAACAACGACGCCCTCGACCGGCAGGCGATCCAGCGCGGCTTCGGGGTCTTCTTCCCGCCGGAGGTGATGGGCGCCCACGTCGGCCCCTCGCCCAGCCACACCACCGGCCGGCGCCTCAGCCTCGCCTTCCGCGCCTGGACCGCCGTCTTCGGCCACCTGGGCATCGAAGCCGACATCCGCGATTTCACCGAGGCCGAGCGCGCACGGCTGGCGCAGATCATCGGGATCTACAAGCAGCACCGGGGCCTGCTGCACGGCGGGCGGACGGCGAGGCTGGAGACGGCGGACCCGACCGCGCTGGCCTTCATGGTGGCGAACGAAGCGGGCGTCCTGGTCAGCTACGCCCAGCTGGCGACGCCGACGGTCGCCACACCGGCGCCGCTGCGCTTGCCGACGCTCGATCCGGGCGCGGACTATCGGATGCGGCTGCTGACCCCGGCGCGGCGGGCGCCGCTGGAGAGCGCCGTTGCGCCAGGGCAGCTGCTGGCGACCATGGGCCTGCCGCTGCCGGCGCTGCGGGCGGCGGAGATCGCGGTGTTCCATCTGGAGCGGCTCTGAGGTTCGGCCTCATCTGCGATGTCAATCCGGAGAGCCGCGAAGCGGACTCGTCCGGGATCTGCTTTCAACGATGGCGCTGAGTAGATCCCGGCTCTGCGCCGCTGCGCGGCTCCGGCCGGGATGACATGGTGGGGTCGGAACGAGATGGGTGCGCACCCGTCTCCCTCAAGCCGGGTCGAACTCGCTCACCAGGTGGCCCGGCGCGACCTCGATCAGCTTCGGCACGTAGACCGGCTCCTGGTCGCGCTTCGACGGCAGGAAGCGGAGCACCGCGCGGGGATCGAGCGGGCTCGGGGGCTCGCCGCCCAAGCTGATGCGCTGGCGGGCGCGTTCGCGGGCCGGGTCGGGGATCGGCGCGGCGGCCAGCAGGGCCTTGGTGTAGGGGTGCTGCGGGGCAGCGTAGAGCTGCTCGCGGGTGGCCAGCTCCATCACCCGGCCGAGGTAGAGCACCAGAACCCGGTGGCTGATCTCGCGCACCACGGCGAGGTCGTGGCTGATGAACATCATGGCGAGGCCCATGTCGCGCTGCAGCTCGATCAGGAGGTCGATGATCTGGGCGCGGATGGAGACGTCGAGCGCCGAGACCGCCTCGTCGCAGATCACCAGCTGCGGCGACAGGATCATCGCCCGGGCGATGCCGACCCGCTGGTTCTGGCCGCCGGAAAGCTCGTGCGGGTAGCGGTTGACCAGCTCAGGCGACAGGCCGGACTTGGCCATCATCGCCGCCGCCGCCTGCTGCTGGTCGGCGCGGGACATGCCCGGCCGGAACACCCGCAGCGGCTCGGCGACGGAGTCCCCGACGGTGGCGCGCGGGTCGAGGCTGGCCAGCGGGTCCTGGAAGACGATCTGCAGGTCCTTGCGCGCCTGACGCAGGGTCCGCTGGTCGGCGTGGGTGATGTCGCGGCCGAGCACCGTCACGGCGCCGCCGGTGGCCGGGATCAGGCTCAGCACCGCCCGCGACAGGGTGGACTTGCCGCAGCCGCTCTCGCCGACCACGCCCAGCGTCTCGCCGCGCCGGATCTCGAAGCTGACGCCGTCGACGGCCCTGAGCTGCCGCTTGCGGCCGAGGAAGCCGTCGCTGATCGGAAACCACACCCTCACGTCGTCGCCGCGGACCACCAGCGGCGCGTCGGCGGGCGCGGGGGCCAGCGTCGGGCGCCCGCCGCGGTCCTCGCGGTCGAGCCGCGGGATCGCCGCCAGCAGGCTCTTGGCGTAGTCGGTCTGCGGATCGCGGAACAGCGCCTGCGCCTCCCCCTCCTCGACATAGGCGCCGTCCTTCATCACGCAGACGCGGTCGGCGAGGCGGGCGATGACGCCCATGTCGTGGGTGATCAGCACCATGGCCGCGCCGGTCTCGCGCTTCAGCTCGGCCATCAGGTCGAGGATCTCGGCCTGCACGGTGACGTCGAGCGCGGTGGTCGGCTCGTCGGCGATCAGCAGGTCCGGGCCGCAGGCCATCGCCGCGGCGATCATCACCCGCTGGCGCATGCCGCCCGAGAGCTCGTGCGGATACTGGCCGAGCCGCCGGCGCGCCTCGGGGATGCGCACCTTGTCGAGCCAGGCGCGGGCGTGGTCCATCGCCGCCTTGCCGCCCATCCCGAGGTGACGGCGCAGCGGCTCGGCGATCTGCTCGCCGATCTTCACGTGCGGGGTCAGCGCGGTCAGCGGGTCCTGGAAGATCATGGTCATCTTCGAGCCGCGGATGCGGTTCAGCGCCGCCGGCTTCAGGTTCAGCAGCTCCTGGCCCTTGAACCGGGCCGAGCCCTCGGCCTGGCCGTTGGCGGCCAGCAGGCCCATCACCGCCATGAAGGTCTGGCTCTTGCCCGAGCCGCTCTCGCCCACCACCCCCAGGCACTCGCCGCTTGCGACGCTCAGCGAGACGCCGCGCACCGCCTCCACCTCGCCGTCATGGGTGGCGAAGCGCACGCTCAGCCGGTCGATGGCAAGCACCGGGGCGAGGATCGGATCGGCTTGAGTCATCGGGGAAATTGTGCGCCCTCTCGGCTGGTGGCGGCGACCATAGCGACCCTGAAGGCGGGGATGAAGCTCAGCCGATCGATTGCGGCGCGACGGCGGGGCGGCGCCGCTTTGCGCCCCCTCCGTCTCGCCGCGCCTGCAGCGCGCCGATCCACCTCCCCCGTACTCTTCGGTACGAGTGAGGAGCGAGCGACTTGTTCCTGCCCCGCGAAGCGGGGGAGGGGGACCGCGCCGCGAAGCGGCGTGGTGGAGGGGGCGCAAGGCCGCGCCCCCGACTTGCGAGGCGTTGAATGCGCCGCGGCCTGATCCTGGCCGGTGGCGCGGGCAGCCGGCTGCATCCGCTGACGCTGGCGACCTCGAAGCAGCTGCTGCCGGTCTACAACAAGCCGATGATCTACTATCCGCTGTCGGTGCTGATGCTGGCCGGCATCCGCGAGATCCTGATCATCACCACCCCCGACGACCAGCCGGCGTTCCGGCGGCTGCTGGGCGATGGCGCGCGGCTGGGCCTGCGGCTCGAGTACGTCGCCCAGCCGAGCCCCGACGGCCTGCCGCAGGCCTACCTGCTGGGCGAGGCGTTCGTGGACGGCCAACCCAGCGCCCTGGTGCTCGGCGACAACATCTTCTACGGCGCCGGCTTCAGCGGCCAGTTGCGCGCAGCGGCCGAGGCGGACGCGGGCGCGGTGATCTTCGGCTATCCGGTGGCCGACGCCAGCCGCTACGGCGTCGTCGAGTTCGGGGCCGACGGCAAGGCGATCAGCCTGGAGGAGAAGCCGGCCCGGCCGCGCTCCAACGTCGCCGTCACCGGCCTCTACTTCTTCGACGGCCGCGCCAGCGGCTTCGCCCGCACGCTGAAGCCCTCGCCGCGCGGCGAGCTGGAGATCCTCGACCTGATCGGCCGCTACCAGGCGCTGGGCGAGCTGTCGGTGCAGATGCTGGGCCGCGGCTTCGCCTGGCTCGACACTGGCACCCACGACGCGCTGATCCAGGCCGGCGAGTTCGTGCGCACCATCGAGGAGCGGCAAGGCCTGCGGCTCGGCTGCGTCGAGGAGATCGCCTTCCTCAACGGCTGGATCGACCGCGACGCGCTGAAGGCGCTGGCCAGGGCGTCGGGTCCCTACGGCGCCTACCTCGCCGCCATCGCCGAGTCGCATCCTTGAGCGCGCCGGCGGGCGTCCGCGCGGCGGCGGCGCGGCTGAAGGCCTGGCTGCTGGAGGGCGCGCTGCCGATCTGGTGGGAGCGGGCCGCCGACATGGCCGGCGGCGGCTATCACGACCGGCTGAACCTCGACGGCACGGTGGCCGAGGGGCCGAAGCGGCTGCGGGTGCAGGCGCGGCAGGCCTACGTCTACGCGCAGGCCAAGGCGCTGGGCTGGACGGGTCCGGCCAAGCTCGCCAGCCGCCAGGGGATCAACGCCCTGCTGGAGCGGCGCTGCGCCGACGGCCTCTACCGCACCGCCCCTGATTGGATCGGCCCGCTCGACGGCATGGGCCTCCTCTACGACCAGGCCTTCGTGCTGCTGGCGCTGGCCGCCGAGCGCGCCGCCTTCGGCGACTGGGGCCAGGAGGAGGTGGCGCTGCGGCTGGTGCGGCGGATCGAGGCGTTCGCGCAAGGCGGCGGCTACGGCGAGGCGCCGGGCTGCGCCGAGCCGCTGTTCGCCAACCCGAACATGCACCTGTTCGAAAGCGCCCAGGCGTGGCGGGCCGCCTCGCCCAACCCCGCCTGGCGCGACCTCGCCGCCGGCCTCGCCCGGCTCGCCCAGCAGCGCCTTGGCGTGCAGCAGTTGCAGAACCATTGGCGGCACGCGGTCCTGGAGCAGTACCGCCCCGGCTGGCGCGCCCCGGCGTCGGCGGGCGACTGGGTGATCTGGCCGGGCCACCTCTACGAGTGGGCGTTCCTGCTGCTGCAAGACGATCCGCAGGACGACGACGCCCGCTACACGGCGCTGAACCTGATCGACACCGCCGAGCGGGCCGGCGTCGACCGCGAGCGCGGCGTGGCGATGTTCGCGCTGGACGGCGACTTCGCCTCGACCGACCGCGGCGCGCGGCTGTGGGCGCAGACCGAGCGGGCCCGGGCCTGCGCCAGGGCCGCCGCCCTGACCGGCGACGCCGAGCTGTGGGCGGCGACGCTGCAGGCGTGCGGGGCGATCGAGGCCTTCCTCGACGTGCCGACCCGCGGCCTCTGGCGCGACTGGATGGCCCCCGGCGGCGGCTTCCGCGAGGAGCCGGCGCCGGCCTCCACCCTCTATCACCTCGTCGGCGCCATCATGGAGCTGGATCGGCAGGCCTCGGCGCCCACGTAGGCCGGCGCCTCCAGGCAGCCCACGTCGGCCAGGGTGGCCCTGAGCGCCCGGTCCAGCGGCGTGTGCGGCTCCTCGCCGAGGAAGCGGACCAGCCTGGCGTTGTCGAGGCCGATTGGCCTGTCCCAGAGGTAGCGCATCTCCAGCAGCTCGCGGAAGGTCTCGTTGAACGGCGCGGCCAGCCGCACGACCATCCAGGGGAAGGGCCGCAGCGGCAGGTCCGGCCGGCCCGAGGCGCGGCGCATGGCCTCGCCGAAGTCGGCCGCCCGCTCCAGCCACTGGCCGCGGAAGTGGAACACCTCGAAGGCCGCCAGCCGGTCCTCGGCGTCGGCCAGCCGCGCCATCGTCTCGGCCAAGTCGGGCATGTAGGCGAAGGCGTGGCCGGCGCGGCCGGGAATGTAGGCGCCGGTCAGCCGCCCGCGGCGGCGGGTCGCCAGCCAGCCGAGCGCGCTGTTGGGCGCCTCGGGGCCGAAGAAGTCGCCGGCGCGCAGGATCAGCACCTTCAAGCCGGCTTGCGAGGCGGCCTTGAGCCGCCGCTCCATCTCGACCCGGATCGCGCCCTTGCGGGTCGCCGGCGCCTGCGGCGCGTCCTCTGCGATGCTCGGCCCGGCGTCGGGGGCGAAGTTGTAGACGTTGCCGGGGATGACCAGCCGCGCGTCGGCGGCCTTGGCCGCGGCCATCGCGCTCTCAGCCATCGGCAGCACCGTGCCCTTCCAGTTGCGGTAGCCGGGCGGGTTGGCGGCGTGCACCACCAGCTGCGCGCCGGCCGCGGCCGCGACGACGCTCGCCTCGTCCATGGCGTCGCCCTTCACCCACTCGATCGGGCTGCGTGGGCCGAGCCTGGCGGCCGCCGCGGCGGGGTCGCGGGCCAGCGCCCGGATGCGCCAGCCGCGCTTGATCAGCGCCCAGGCGGCGTGCGCGCCGAACGAGCCGGTCGCGCCGATGATCAGCGCGGTGCGGGGGGTGGATTCGGGGGTCATGGGATCGCTCCTCGTTTTGCTGGAGCGGGAGATGCGCCGCCGCGGCACTAAACGGAATTGCGGGATTCCGTGCCTCATCTATACATTTTCGTATGGATAGCTGGGACCACTACCGCACGCTGCTGGCGGTGCTGGATGAGGGCAGCCTCTCGGGCGCCGCCCGCGCGCTCGGCCTCACCCAGCCCACTGTCGGCCGCCACGTCGAGGCGCTGGAGACCGAACTCGGCGCGGTGCTCTTCACCCGCTCGGCCGCCGGCCTCGCGCCGACCGAGGCGGCGCTGGCGCTGCGTCCGCATGCCGAAGCGATGGCCGCCGCCGCCGAGGCGCTGGTGCGCGCCGCCTCGGGCGAGGCCGACGCGGTGCGCGGTGTCATCCGCCTGACCGCCGCCGACGTCGTCGGCGTCGAGGTGCTGCCGCCGATCCTCGCCGGCTTCCACGCGGCGTACCCGCAGACGGTGATCGAGCTGGCGCTCTCCAACCGCCAGGAGGACCTGATCCGCCGCGACGCCGACATCGCCGTGCGGATGGTGCGCCCGACACAAGCCGCGCTCGTCGCCCGCCGCATCGGCGCCGTGCAGCTGAAGCTCTACGCCCACCGCCGCTACCTGGCCGCGCACGGCGCGCCGGCCTCGCTGACCGATCCGCGCATCGCCGCCATCGGCTTCGACCGCGACCGCCTGATGCTGCGTGCCTTGAACGAGCGCCAGCTGCCCTTCACCCGCGCCTCGTTCGCGCTGCGCACCGACAACGACCTCGCCCAGCTGGCGATGCTGCGCGCCGGTTTCGGCGTCGGCGCCTGCCAGGCCCCGATCGCCGCCCGCGACGGCGACCTCGTCCCGGTGCTGGAGGACGTGTTCCGCTACGAGCTGGAGATGTGGGTCGCCATGCACGAGGACCTGAAGGCGAGCCGCTGCATGCGGGCGATGTTCGACTGGCTGGTCGATGGGCTAACGGCGTACGTGCGGGGAAAGGCGCCACTCGGCGTCATTCCGGAGAGCCCGCCGTGAGGCGGGCCGGGATCCGCTTCCGGCGACGGTGCTGAGAAGATCCCGGATGGCTCCGCTGCGCGGGTCTCCCGGATGACGTTGTGGGGGATGAGCGCCCTCAGGCCGCCGCGGCGTCCGGGCCGGCGGCGCGGTCGGTCAGGGCGGTTTCCAGCGCTTCCATCAGGCGCTCGGGCTTGATCGGTTTTTCGACCACGCAGAGCATGCCGGCGGCCAGGTACTGGGCCACCTCGTCGGCGTCGGCGTTGGCGGTCAGGGCGACGATCGGGGTGCGGCCGGCGGCGCCGGGCAGCTTGCGGATCTCGCGGGTGGCGGTAACGCCGTCCATGCGCGGCATCTTGATGTCCATCAGGATCACGTCGTAGCGGCCGGCCCCGGCCGCCTCCACCGCCTCGACGCCATCGACCACCGACTCGGTCGAGCAGTCGAACATCTCGCACAGCGCCTCGACCACCATGCGGTTGGTGGCGTTGTCGTCGACCACCAGGATGTGGGCCGAGCGGCCGGCCACGGCCTGCGGCTCTGGCTCGGCGGCGCCGGCGGCCTCGGCGGCTTCGACCTCCAGCTCGAACGAGACGGTGGCGCCGGGGCCGGGGTTGGCCCTGGCCTCCAGCGCCCCGCCCATGGCGGTCATCGCCTTCTGCGCCAGCACCAGCGCCAGCTGCAGGCTCATGCCGCCCTGCGGCGCGAGGCCGGTGCGGCCGGCGAACATGCCGGCCAGGTGCGCCTCGTCGTAGGAGGCGCCGTTGTCGCGGACCTTGCCGACCAGGGTGAAGCCCTGGCCGGCGGCGCGGACCAGCAGGCTGGCCTCCAGCACGCCGCGCCGCGAATGGGCCATCGCGTGGCCGATCAGCGCGTCGAACACCTGCATCAGCCGGCCGGAATCGACCATCGCCGCGCAGTCGGGCGCGCCGTCGTAGGAGACCAGCAGCGTGATGCCGGCGGTCTCGGCCGCGACGCGCCAGCTGGACTCGATCTCGTCCATCAGCTCCTGCAGCCGGCGCGGGGCGGGGGCGATCTCCAGCCGGCCGGCCTCGGCCCGCTGCAGCTCGGTCGCCACGTCGAGCAGCGACAGGGTCGACTCGGCGGCCTCGGTGATGGTGTCGATCAGCGCCGCCGAGCCTTCCGGCAGCCGCAGCCGCTTCAGCCCGTCGGCGGCGGCCAGCGCGTCGGCCACCGGCGTGCGCACCTCCGCGCAGATGCGCTCGATGAGGTCGGATTCGGGCAAGTCGGACTCTGGCAGGTCGGACTCTGGCAGGTCGGCGCCGCCGAGCGCGGGCAACAGCCGGCCGAGGTCGCAGACCCCCTGGTAGAGGCCGCCGCGGGTGACGATGAAGCCGCCCAGCACGTCGAGCGGCCGCTCGGCCATGGCGCGCGCGGCGAAGGCGGCGGCGGCCTCGGCGGCGTCGGCGATCAGCGGGTCGGGCTCGACCGCTTCGGGCAGCGGCCGGTCGGCGGCGCCCGGCGCTTCCATGCGCGCCAGGAACGCCTCGCGGTGCAGCACGCCGATCGGCCGATCCCCTTCGACCACCGCGATCGCGCGGCAGTCGGGATCGTGCACGAAGGCGGCGAGGGCGTCCTCGCAATGTCCGCCGGCAGGCAAGGCCGGGCGCCGGTCGATCAGATCGCCGAGAGAATGCATGGTGGCCGTGAATGCCTAACTTGGCGCACACCATGACCGGCCGCACTTGCGAAGAAGTTAAGCCGCGCGAGAAGATACCCCTTTTTGGTGTATCGGCGTTCTCCTGCGCGCGGTCAGCGACCGGTGGGGATGTCCTTGAAGGCCACGTCCTTGTCGACGCGCACGTCCTGCGGCAGGCCCAGCACCCGCTCGGCGATGATGTTGCGCATGATCTCGTCGGTGCCGCCGGCGATGCGCATGCCGGGCGCGCTCATCAGCGTCGCCTGGAACAGCGCCGAGAGCGGGGCCACGGCCGGATCGCGGATGACGCCGAACTGGTCCTCCAGCTCCAGCGCCGTGTTGGCCACGTCCTGCATCAGCGGCGCGGTGACCAGCTTGCCGATCGAGGCCTCGGGGCCGGGCGTCTGGCCGCGCGACAGCGCCGTCTGGGTGCGCAGCCGCGTGAGCCGCAGGCCCTCGGCGCGCACGTACCACTCGGCGACCTTCTCGCGCAGTGAGGCGTCCTTGATGCCGGAGCCGGCCAGCGTCGCGACGCTGGAGGCCAGGTCCATGACCTGCCGGTGGTAGCTGGCGCCGCCGCCGATGGCGTTGCGCTCGTTCATCAGCGTCACCAGCGAGACCCGCCAGCCCTCGCCGACCGGGCCGACGCGCTGGCTGTCCTTGACCCGCAGGTCGGTGAAGTAGACCTCGTTGAAGCCGGAGGCGCCCGACATCTGGTGGATCGGCCGCACGTCGATGGCCGGATCGTGCATGTCGACCCAGAACATCGTCAGGCCCTTGTGCTTGGGCACGTCAGGGTCGGTGCGGGTGATGAGGATGCCGAAATCGGAATACTGGGCGCCCGAGGTCCAAACCTTCTGGCCGTTGATGATCCAGTCGCCGGAGCCGCCCGGCGCGCGCACCGCCCGCGTCCTCGAGGCCGCCACGTCCGAGCCGCCGGAAGGCTCGGAGAACAGCTGGCACCAGATCTCCTCGCCGCGCATGGCCGGGCCGACGAAGCGCTGTTTGTCGGCGTCGGCGCCCGCGGTCATGATGGTCGGCACGCACATGCCGAGGCCGATCTGGAACGGGTTGCCGGGCGTCGGATAGCCCGCCTCCTCCTGGGCGAACACCTGCGCCTGCCAGTTGGCCCCGCCGACGCCGCCCCACTCCTTGGGCCAGGTGATGCAGGAGTAGCCGGCGGCGGCCTTCTTCGCCTGCCAGGCCTTGGCCGCCTTCAGGCCGCCGGCGTCCTCGCCGCCGAGGTCGTCGCCGCGCGGGCCGCCCTTGGGCGCGTTGGCCTCCAGCCAGGCGCGCGCGTCGACGCGGTAGGCGGCTTCCTCGGGGGTGTCGTTGAAGTCCATGACAGCGCTCCGTTCGTTCAGGCCGCGTTTCGGCGTTCGAGCTGGCTCACCAGCTTTTCCTTCCACGCCTTGGCGCCGCCGGCGACGAGGCCGAGCTGCTGCGAGCGGCGATAGAAGAGGTGGCAGTCCATCTGCCAGGTGAAGCCGATGCCGCCGTGGGTCTGCAGGTTTTCCTTGGCGGCGTACCAGTAGGCGTCGCAGGCGGCGACCCGCGCCGCGGCCGCCGCCAGCGGCAGCTCCGAGGCGCCGGTCTCCAGCGCCCAGGCGCCGTAGTAGGCGTTGGCGCGGGCCAGCTCGTTGTTGACGTACATGTCGGCCAGCTTGTGCTTGATCGCCTGGTAGCCGCCGATCGGCCGGCCGAAGGCGTAGCGCTCCATGGCGTAGCCCTTGGCCATCTCCAGCGCCCGGTCGGCGCCGCCGATCTGCTCGAACGCCAGCAGCACCGCGGCCCGCTCCAGCACCGCCTCGGCCAGCGACAGCCCTTCGCCGGCCTCGCCCAGCCGCTCGGCCGGCGCGCCGGCGAAGGTCAGCCGGGCGGCGCCGCGGGTGGGATCGAGCGTCTCCAGCGTCTCGCGGGTGACGCCGGGCCCGTTCAGCTCGACCAGGAAGAGGCCGAGCGGCCCGTTCTCGCGCGCCAGCACCACCGCCAGGTCGGCGACGTCGCCGTCGGTGACCGGCAGCTTGGTTCCGGTGAGCTTGCCGCCTTCGACCCGCGCCTGCACCTGCGCCTCGGTGAGCGCGCCGGGCCGCTCGACGGTGGCGAAGCAGCCGATGGTCTCGCCGGCGGCGATCGTCGGCAGCCATTTGGCCTTCTGCGCATCCGAGCCCGCCAGCAGCAGCGCTTCGGCGACGAAGTAGACCGTGGAGGCGAACGGAATCGGCGCCAGCGCCCGGCCCAGCTCCTCGGCGATCACGCACAGCTCCAGGTGGCCGAGCCCCAGGCCGCCGTGCGCCTCGGGGATGGCCGCGCCCAGCCAGCCCTGCGCGGCCACCTCCTTCCAGAGGTCGGCGTCGTAGGACCTGGCCGGATCGTCGAGCACCGCCCGCACTTTCGAGGTCGGGCAGCGGCCCTCCAGGAATTTGCGCGCCTCGCTCTTGAGGAACTTCTGGTCGTCGGAGAAATCGAAATTCATGCGGGCGCTCTCGCAGAGGTTCGAAATCACCATAACCGGGTTTCGGGCGGGCGAAAGATTGACTGCGCGTCAAGGTTTTAGGGATTTGATGGCCCCGTTTCCAAGGTGGTGCGGGCGGCGACCAGATGGCCAAGGCGGTATTCCAGCGTAACCAGAAGGTCTGGGTCGACAGCGTCGGCGCCTGGGCGATGATCGAGCGGATCGAGCCGGTCTGGGCCAAGGGCTTCGAGGAGCCGGTCCGGGTCACCTACGACGTCGGCCTCGGCCGCCCGTTCCTCGCCCACGAGCTGCGCCCCGAGGACCCGATCGGCGGCGACGACGACAGCGGCGAGCCCACCTGGCGGCTGATGCGGGCGCGCAACAAGTGGCAGACGCCCGACGACTGCGCCCACCATCCCTATCCCGGCACCTACCCGGTGGTGGTCACCGACGCCTCCGACTGGGGCGGCTGGCGCGTGCCGGGCGCCGAGTACGACCGCGACCCGCGCCGCATCGAGCACCAGGCCCGCCTGATCGCCTCGACGCCGGCGCTGCGCGGCATCGTCCGCGAGCTGCTGCAGCTGTTCTCCGAAGCGCCCGACGACGCGCCGCCGGCGGTGCAGGAGCTGGCCCGCAAGGCGCTCGCCATCGAGCGCTTCATCTCCGAAGTCCCCGCCCCCGAGACGACGAGCGCCGACGACGACATCGTCGCGGCGTAGGCGTCGCTCGATCTTTCCCGGGGGCTTGCTCCCAAACCTGAGTTGTCATCCCGGAGAGCCGCGAAGCGGACTCATCCGGGATCTGCTTCCACGGACGGCGCTGAGTAGATCCCGGCTCTGCGCGCTGCGCGCTCCGGCCGGGATGACATGGTTATGTAGATGCGAATGGCGCGTTCGCCCCAGGGCTGCTCAGCCCCCCGCCTTCTCGCCCGCGCTCTGCTCCCTCGCGTGCAGCGCGTCGGCCAGGCGCATTTTCGCCGAGCCGGGGCGCAGCGGTTGCTGCTGGCTCTCGTGCGGGGACCAGCCGGTGAGGGTGAGAATCTCGAAGGTGGCGGCGATGCGCCCGTCGGGGCCGGCGAAGCGCTCGGCGTAGAGCGCGGCGGCGCGGGCGACGATGGGGCGGGTGAGCGGCCGCCCGGCGCCCTCGACCAGCACGCTGGTCTCGCCCATCGCCCGCAGGTCGGCCATCAGCGCCAGGGCGTGGTCGTAGCGGACGGTGACGCGGTCGACGTCGGCCACCGGCAGGGCGAAGCCGGCGCGCTGCAGCAGCGCCGCGGCGTCGTAGGCGTCGGCGAACGGCGAGACGCGCGGCCCCGCGCCGCCGGCCAGCTCCAGCTCCGCGTCGGTGAGCGCCGCGCGCAGCTCGGTCAGCGTCGCGCCGCCGAGGATGGCGCCCAGGAAGAGGCCGTCGGGCCGCAGCGCCTGGCGGATCTGGATCAGCGCGCCGACGAAGTCGTTGGTCCAGTGCAAGGCGAGCGAGGAGACCACCAGGTCGAGGCTCTGCGGCGCGAACGGCAGCCGCTCCTCGTCCGCCACCAGCCGCAGGCCATGCCGGCCGGCCAGCATCGCCGCCGAGAGGTCGGTCTCGACCAGCAGCCCCACCTTGGCGGCGGCGTCGCTGGCCGCCAGAGCGCGGACGAAGGCGCCGTCCCGGGCCCCGAGGTCGACGGCGACGGGAAACTCGCGGCGGATCGCCTCCAGCCGCGCCACCAAGTCCTGCGCGGCGCGGCGCTTGAGGAAGCCGGCGTTGGCGTAGCCGGCCGCGGCGCGATCCAGGCGCCGGCGGTGCAGGGCGCGGTCGAAGAGGCGCGGCGGGCCGCTCATGGCATGCTCATCGGGGCAGACAGCTACCGCGCGGGACGCGGCCATGCCAAGCTGAGCCGATGAGCTGGACCGAGCATGCCCGCGACAGCGCCGCCGGCGCGGCCTTGCGCGCCCGGCGCCTGCTCGGCGCGGCGATCAACGTGGTGCTGCCGCCGCAGGCGCTGGACGGCGCGCGGCTCGGCGGCCCGGTGCAGTCGCGCGGGCTCAGCGCCGAGGCCTGGGGCCGGGTCGCCTTCCTCGAGGCGCCGGTCTGCGACGGCTGCGGCGCGCCGCAGGCTTACGATGCCGGCGAGCGTTGCGCCGCCTGCCAGTCGCGCCGGCGCCGCTTCGACCGGGCGCGCGCCGCGGTGGCCTACGACGAGGCCTCGCGCGACCTGATCCTGAAGCTGAAGCGGGCCGACCGCACCGACCTCGCCGGCCTCTTCGCCCTGTGGCTCGCCCGCGCCGCCCGCGACCTAATCGAGGACGCCGACGCCGTCGTGCCGGTGCCGCTGCATCCGCTCCGGCTGATCGCCCGGCGCTTCAACCAGGCCGCCGAGATCGCCCGGCCGCTGGCCCGCCGCGCCGGCCTCGCCTACTTGCCGGACGCCCTGGTGCGGCGGCGGCACACGCCGACCCAGGGCGGCCGCTCGGGCTCCGGGCGCCGCCGCAACGTCGCCGCCGCCTTCGAGGCGCCGGCGCGGATGCACGTACGCATCACCGGCAAGCGGATCCTGCTGGTCGACGACGTGATCACCACCGGCGCCACCGCCGAGGGCTGCGCCCGCGCTCTCAAAGCCGCCGGCGCGGCGGAGGTGTTCGTCGCCACCGTAGCCCGGGTGCAGGAGCGCGACGCGGCGACTATATGAAGCCGCACTTACAGTCCAAGCGCTGGCAGTCTAAGCAGTGAGCCTATGGCCGACGTCGTCATCTACACCCGCCCGTTCTGCGGCTATTGCGCCCGCGCTATCTCGCTGCTCGACGAGAAGGGGGCG
>DASXEN010000144.1:0-9132 GCA_036490095.1 Caulobacteraceae bacterium | reverse complement strand
GACGGCCGTGCCCTCCGGCGTCGCGGCCGCCAGCGCCTCGGACCAGGCCGGCGCCAGCTGCGACTCCGGGCAGCGCAGGAAGCCGGTGCCGACCTGCACCGCGCTCGCGCCCAGCGCCAGCGCCGCCGCGACGCCGCGCGCGTCGGTGACTCCGCCGGTGGCGATCACCGGCAGGCGGGTCGCGTCGGCGATCGCCGGCAGCAGGGCGAAGAGGCCGACCAGGTCGATCTCGGCCCGGGCGGGATCGAAGGCGCCGCGGTGGCCGCCGGCCTCCATGCCCTGGGCGACGATGGCGTCGGCGCCCGCCTCGGCCGCCGCGCGCGCCTCGGCGAGCGTGGTGACGGTCGCCCACCAGGCGATGCGGCGCTCTTTCATGCGGGCGACCATCACCGGCGGGAACAGCCCCATGATCGACGAGACCACCGCCGGGCCGGCCGCCAGCACCGCTTCGCACTGGGCCTCGAAATCCTGCAGCCGCACCTCGCCGGCGCTCTCGGCCGGCTCGGGGCCCCAGTCGGCGAGGAATTCGCGCACCTGCGCCTCGTGCGCGGCATCGCGCGCCGGTGGGGCGTTGGGGATCCAGAGGTTGACCTGGAACGGGCCGTTGCTGGCCGCGCGCGCCTGGCCCACCCAATCGGCGATCTGCGCCGGCGACAGCACCAGCGCCCCGCAGGCGCCCATGCCGCCGGCGGCGGCGACGGCGGCGGCGAGCGCCGGCGGACAGGCGCCCGCCATCGGCGCCATCACGATCGGCAGGCGCAGGCCGTAACGGCGGCAGAAGGCTTCGGCCCTCTCGATCGGCGAGGTCATCGGCGCGTGCTCCTGATCGGACGCCGCGGCGTCCAATTGTCGATTGCATCCATCGCCCGTTCGGGCCTGAATTGCGGCGCGCGCCTGCGGGGGTAGGCGGGCGCGCCAGTCCGGCAGTCGAAGCGCGAAGGAGACGGGGCGTCATGGCTCGGATCACCATCAACGGCAACACCATCGACCCGGTGCGCCGCGGCCCGCAACTGGACGCGCTGGCGCTGCCCAGCGCCGATCCGGTGCACACCGACTACATCCTGGTGCAGCTCGCCGGGCCGGTGACGGCGGCGGAGCGCCAGCAGCTGGCGGACGTCGGCTGCGAACTCTTGGAGTTCGTGCCGCTGGACACCTACGTCGCCCACTACACGTCGGACGACCTCGGCCCGGTCCGCGCCCTGCCGTTCGTGGTCTGGGCGGGCGGCTACATGAAGGGCTTCAAGGTGCACCCGGCCGTCTCCGGGCGCGACCCGACGAGCGACTCGGTGGCCACCATGGCCAAGGAAGGCGCGGCCGACCGCCTGCGCGGCCAGACGGTGAAGGTGCGCCTGGTGCTGCACAAGGACGTCGAGCCGAGCGGCGTCTACGAGCGCATCGCCCGGGCCGCCGGCGTCAACCTGGAGACGCTGCCGGCGCACGGCCGGCGGATCATGCTGACGGTCCCGACCTCGCGGATCAAGGCGCTGGCCGATATCGACGAGGTGCGGGCGATCGAGCCGGCGCCGAAGCATTCCCTCTTCAACAACGTCGCCGGGCCGATCCTGCGGTCCTACGACCTGCACGCAGGCGTGGGCGGGCTCTCCGCGCTCGACGGCGACGGCCAGGTGGTGGCGGTCTGCGACACCGGCCTCGACAAGGGCAGCACCAGCGACCTGCTGGCGGCTTTCGGAACGCGGGTGCTGAAGATCTACGACCTCGGCCAGCGCGGCGTGCCCGACGATCCGGTGGGCCACGGCACGCACGTCTGCGGCTCGGTGCTCGGCGACGACACCGTCGCCGGGGTCGGCCGCATCGCCGGCAGCGCGCCGGCCGCCAAGCTGGTGATGCAGTCGGTGCTGACCGCCGACGGCGGCCTGGGCGGCCTGCCGGCTAACCTCGGCGACCTCTTCAAGCAGGTCTACGCCACCGACGGCGCGCGGGTGCACTCCAACTCCTGGGGCAACAGCGACCCGGCCTCGCACCAGGCCTACGACGACGAGGCGACGCAGGTCGACGAGTTCGTCCACGCCAACCCGGACATGGTGATCTGCTTCGCGGCCGGGAACGACGGCTCCGACGACAACCAGAACGGCGCGGTCGACGGCGGCTCGGTTTCGCCGCCCGGCACGGCGAAGAACTGCATCACCGTCGGCGCGTCGGAGTCGCTGCGCGACGGCTCGCCGACCTACGGCTCGCTGCGGCCCGACAACTTCCCGATCGACCCGCTCTACCACGACGTCAGCGCCAACAATCCCGAGGGGATGGCGGCCTTCTCCAGCCGCGGCACCACGGTCGACGGGCGCATCAAGCCGGACGTGGTGGCGCCCGGCACCTCGATCCTCTCCACCCTCTCGCGCGCCGCCCAGGCCGAGACGGTGTTCGGCATCAGCCCCATCGCCGGCTATATGTTCGACACCGGCACCAGCATGGCGACGCCCCTGGTCTCCGGCTGCGCGGCGCTGGTGCGCCAGCACCTGATCCGCGACCGCGGCGTCGCCGGGCCCAGCGCCGCGCTGGTGAAGGCGATGCTGATCAACGGCGCGACGCCGCTGAAGGGCCAGTACGTGCCCTCCGAGGCCGGCGCGCCGCCGAACGCCGACCAGGGCTTCGGCCGGGTGGACGTCGCCGCCTCGGTCGATCCGGGGCTGCAGCTGCACGACGAGGGCGCGCCGCTGGCCGACACCGGCGCCGTCCAGTCGTTCGACGCCGTGACCGGCCCGACCGGCGCCCTGAAGGTGACGCTGGTGTGGACCGACCCGGCCGGCCAGGGGCTGCAGAACGACCTCGACCTGGTGGTGAGCGTCGGCCAGACCGAGGCGCACGGCAACGTCGGGGCCGGCTCGGCCGAGTTCGACCGGCTCAACAACGTCGAGCAGGTGGACCTGAGCGGCCTGGCGGCCAACGCGCCCGCCAAGGTCACCGTCAGCGCCCACCGCATCGCCCTGCAGGGCCAGCGCTTCGCCCTGGTGATCCGCAAGGCTTAGCGAGGCCGGCTGGCGGAACCGCCGCGGCGGCTGGGAATTCGGTCCACGGGCGCTAGCGAAGGAGACGCGGCCATGGCCGAGTTGGACGTCAACGATCCCCGCCATCACACCAAGCAGATGGAGAAGCAGTTCCACGACACCGCCCACCACCTGCGCGAAGACGTCAAGGTGATCCAGGATCCCCGGGCGCGGGCGCTGTTCGAGACCGCCGCCGAGGTGCTGGGCGGGCTGGAGAAGGCCTTCCACGACTACGACAAGAAGGACGAGCTGGCTTGGAGCTGATGCAGCGGCCCGCGGGGGAGCCGAGCGGTTGCTGATCGGCGCGCTGGCGACGGACTACGACGGCACGCTGGCGAGCCACGGCGTCGTCGGGCCGGCGACGCTGGACGCGTTGCGGCGGTGGAAGGCGAGCGGCCGCGCGCTGATCATGGTCACCGGCCGCGAGCTGCCGGACCTGCGCCGCGTCTTCCCCGAGGTCGGCCTCTTCGACCTGGTCGTGGCCGAGAACGGCGCCCTGCTGCACTGGCCGTCGCGGGGCGAGACCCGCGCGCTGGCGCCAGGCCCGCCGCCGGCGCTGACCCAGGCGCTGCAACGGCTGCAGGTGCGCCCGCTGGCGATCGGCGAGGTGATCGTCGCCACTTCCAGCGACTATGCCGAGGGCGTCGAGGCGGCGATCCGCGACCTCGGCCTGGACTGGCGTGCGATCCTCAACAAGGATTCGGTGATGTGCCTGCCGGCCGGGATCGACAAGGCCAGCGGCCTGCGCGCGGCGCTGGCGGAGCTGTCGCTGCCGGCCGGCGAGGTGCTGGGCGTCGGCGACGCCGAGAACGACCTGGTGTTCCTGCGGATGTGCGGCGTCGCCGCGGCGGTGGCCAACGCGCTGCCGGACGTGCAGGCCGCCGCCGACCTGGTCACCGAGGGCGAGGCCACCGAGGGCGTCGCCTGGCTGCTCGCCGAGGCGCTGGCCGGCCGCCTGGGAACGGAAAGCAGGGGTGAAAGTAGGGACACACACGCTTTTTGAGCGGCGGTCCGGCTCACTCGAGCAAAAAGCGTGTGTGTCCCTGCTTTCCTACTTCTCGGCCGGCTTGGCGAAGAGGGCGGGATCGAGGTCGCGGTTGAGCTCCACCGCGGCGGCGCGGAAGCCCATGTCGTAGCCAGCGCGGACCAGCCGGGTGAACGGCATGCGCACGCCGTCGACCAGCCGCCAATCGCCGAACAGCTCGGTGCGCTGCGCGCCGCCCTCGGTGATGCGATAGCAGCAGAGCCCGCCGGTGGCCGGATCGACGAGGGCGTCGTAGACGTCGGCATCCCCGAAGCTGACCCGGATCACCGTCCAGGTGCGATCCTCCAGGTCGGCCGTGCCGGCCAGCGCCGCGCGCGCGCCGTCGCGGCCGCGCAGCGCGTCGCCGAACTGCAGCGCGGCGTAGCGGCGCGCCCGCTCCACGCCGGCCGGATCGTCCTCGAGCCTGCCGTCGGCGCCGAGCCGCCATGCGCCGTCGGGCCCGGCCACTTCCAGCAGCCTGGCGTCGTCGCCGTCGATCTCGCGCCGCAGCCGCCCCTGCCGGTCCATCCACAGCGCGCCCGAGCGGCGGCCCGCCTGGGTGTCGACGTAGAGCCGTTCGTGGACGGTCTGCAGCTCGTCGAAGGCCGGGCCGCGCCAGGCGACGTACTTGGCGACCAGCTGGCGCAGGTCGTAGGCAGCCTGGCCGGGCGTGCCCGCGTCCGGGGCGATCTGGGCGGCCGCCAGGGCTGGCGCCAGCGCCAACGCCGCCGCCAGCAGCGCCGCCACCAGCAGCACGGTCGCGGCGCTAGCGGCGCGGCGAACGCGTCGGGCGGAGAAGCTCATCGATCACCTCGGCGGCGCGCGACCAGGCTGCCGCGCCGGGGGCGATAAGCTCGACATGGCCGGTGTCCGCAAGGACGATCTGGGTGACGCGCGGGTCTTTCATCCGCGCTACATAGGCCGCGCCGACCTCGGGCGGGGCGATGCCGTCCTGCACGCCGTTGATCAGCACCGTGGGCGCGGTCACCGGCAGCTCGGCCGGCGAGGTGTCGGCGTAGATGGCCGGATGCGCCGGCGTCGCCGGGCCGGTGAGCTTCTCCACCGTGCCCTCGCCGCACATGCCGACGCGCCGGGCCAGCTCCAGGTCCGGCAGGCCGCCGAGGCTGACCACGGCGGCGATCGGCAACGGACGGGCGGCGCTCAGCGGCCCGCCCGGCGCGATGTGGCCGCGCGCCGCCAGCCAGGGTGCGAGATGGCCGCCGGCGGAGTGGCCGACCGCGACCACCCGGTCGAGCTTCAGATGATAGGCGGGCCCGACCTTGGCCAGCTCGTCCGCGGCCGCGGCGACGTCCTGGAAGGTGCCCGGATAGCCGCCGCCGAGCACGTCGACGCCGCGATACTCGATGTTCCAGACGGCGATGCCGCGCCGGCGCAGGTCCTCGGCGGCCCAGTTCATGATGGTCAGCTTGGCGACCCGCGAGCGCCAGCAGCCGCCGTGCACCATCAGCACCACCGGAAACGGTCCCTTGCCGTCCGGCAGCCACAGGTCGGCCACCTGGGCCGGCAGCGGGCCGTAGGCGAACTGCCGGGTCGCCGCCGGCATCGGCCGCCCGAGCAGGTCCGGCCAGTCCATCAGCGGCGGCGCGGCGGCGGCTGTCTGGGCGATCACCGCGGCGGCGCAGCCGGCCGCCGTGGCCCGCAGCAGGGCGGCGGCGCTGGGCGCGCGCACGCTTGCCTCGACGTCGCGGCGCGAGCCCCGGCGCCGGGCGATGCGCGTGTGTCCCCGATCGGTCGTCATCAGCCACCCCTTACGGTCTTTGATAGCATGCGGTTCAGCGAGCCTGTCCCTAACCGATCCGCCATCCCGAAAGTGGCAGGAGCTTGGCAGCTAGTGCCGGCCACGATCTTCGCTCCGAATGCGTTTGCGCTTGATCGAGGGCGGGCAACGGGCCGATTGACCCAGGTCATGGCGCACGACCACGCTCATCACGGCGGCCATCACCATGACCACGGTCATGGCGCCCACCATCATCACCACGCGCACGCGCCGGCCGACTTCGGCCGCGCCTTCGCCATCGGCGTGGTGCTGAACCTCGCCTACGTGGTCGGCGAGGCGGTATACGGCGTCTTCGCCAACTCGCTGGCGCTGCTGGCCGACGCCGGCCACAACGCCGGCGACGTGGTGAGCCTGGGCCTGGCCTGGCTGGCGGCCTGGCTCTCGCAGCGCGCGCCGTCGAGCCGCTTCACCTACGGCCTGCGCTCGTCGTCGATCCTGGCGGCGCTGGCCAACGCGGTGCTGCTGGCGCTGGTCACCGGCGCGATCGCCTGGCAGGCGGTGCTGCGGCTGATGCAGCCGGCGCCGGCGGCCGGCGCGACCATGATGGCGGTGGCCGCGGTCGGCATCGCCGTCAACGGGACGACGGCCCTGATGTTCGCCGGCGGGCGCGAGCGCGACCTCAACGTGCGCAGCGCCTTCCAGCACATGGCCTCCGACGCGCTGGTGGCGCTGGGCGTGGTGGCGACCGGCGCAGCGGTCCTCATCACCCACTGGCTGTGGCTCGACCCGGTGGTCAGCCTGGTGATCAGCGCGGTGATCGTCTGGGGAACCTGGTCGCTGCTGCGCGAGGCGCTGCGGCTGGCGCTGGCCGGCGTACCGCCGGGCGTCGACGAGGCCGGCGTCGCCCGCTACCTCGCCGCCCTGCCCGGCGTCACCGAGGTGCACGACCTGCACATCTGGGGCATGAGCACCACCGAGACCGCGCTCACCGCCCACCTGGTGCGGCCCGGCGCGGCGCTGGACGACGGCCTGCTGGCCGAGGTCTGCGCCGAGCTGAAGCGCCGCTTCTCCATCCACCACGCGACGCTGCAGGTGGAGAGCGGCGCCGCGCCCTGCGAGCTGGCGGATCACGCCGCCTGAGGCCACGCTGGGCCTGCCGTCCGGGGGCTACCGTCCCGCAAGGCGCGCCGTCGCTAATCCCCGCCCACCAGGTCGCGCCGGTTCTTCTCCAGCTCCTCGGCGTAGCGGCGGGTGGCGTAGGCTTCGGTGAGCATGCCCAGGAGCTCGCGGTTGGGGTCGAGCACGGCGAGCTCGTCGGCGCCGGTGCGGTCGAAGACGCCCATGATGTCCTTGATCGACATCTGCGGCGTCAGCCAGTCGGACTGCAGCACCATCATCTCGCTGACCACCCCCTTGCCGTCCGGGTCGGCGTAGACGGCGGAGGTGAGCACGATGCCGGCGTAGCGGCTGGCGCCGTCGAGGGCGATCACCCGGCGCGTCGAGCCGAGCGGGAAGCGGCGGCGGAACTCGTCCAGCGAGGCGGCGGCGGCGATCACCGGCGGGTCGCGGCGCATCATCCGTCCGGCGGTGAGGGTGCGCAGCCAGCCGACGTCGTGGGCGCTGCGGATGGTCTCGCCGCGCAGGTGCAACCGCCAGGTCGAGAAGGAGTAGCCGAACAGCTCACGGACGATGACGCTGGCGACGATCGAGGCGGTCAGGGTGGCGGCGGTGAGGCCGAAGTCGCCGGTGGTCTCCAGCACCAGGAACGACATGGTGAAGGGCCCGCCGACGACGGAGACCGCCATCGCCCCCATGCCGACCAGCGCCGCGGCCAGCGGATCGAGCGCCGCGCCGGTCCAGGCGTCCAGCGCCACGGCGTAGATGCGGCCCATCAGCGAGCCCAGGTAGAGCGAGGCGAAGAACAGGCCGCCGCGGTAGCCGAAGCCCAGCGACACGATCGACGCCAGCGCCTTGGTGGCCAGCAGGAAGATCAGCGCGGTGAGGCCAAGGTCGGCGGTGAGGTCGAGGTGCATGGCCCCGTGGCCGGCCGACAGGGTCTGCGGCGCGAAGATCGCCAGGATCGCCAGCAGCACGCCGCCGACCACCGGGCGGTAGGGCCGGAAGCGGGTGAGCTTGCCGGTGAACATCTCGCTGAGGCCGACGAGGCGCATCACCACGATGCCGAAGCCGGCGCAGACGAAGCCGAGGCCGACGAACAGCATGTACTGCGCGAGCGACAGCGCCGAGGGCGCCGGGATCCTCACCACCATCGGCTGGAAGTGGGCGATCTGGGTCATCAGCACGGCGGCCAGCGAGGCGGCGACCACCGGGGCGACGTTGGCGATGGTGTAGGAGCCGATGATGATCTCGAAGGCGTAGAAGGCCCCGGTCAGCGGCGCGCCGAACGCCGCGCCGATCGCCGCCCCCGCCCCCGCGCCGACGAAGGTGCGCAGGTCGCTGCGGCGCAGGTTGAGCGCCCGGCCGGTGACCGAGGCGACCGCCCCGCCCATCTGCGCATAGGCCGCCTCCAGCCCCACCGAGGCGCCGAAGCCGTTCGAGCAGATGGTCTGCAGGGTGACGTAGAGGCTGTCGCGGAAGCTCATCCGCCCGCCGCGCAGCGCGTTGGCCTCCACCGGGTCAACCGGCGTGCCGCGCTTGCCGCGCATCCACAGCCAGGCGCCGGCGACCAGCAGCGCGCCGCCGATCGGCAGCGCGATCATCCGCTCCGGAGCGATGTGGATCTGAGCGCTGAGCCGCTCGTCGAAGTCGATGCCGTAGAACAGCTGCTGGGCGCCGTGCGAGATCCAGCCGATGGCGATGGTGGCCAGCCCCGCGGCCGCGCCGATGCCGGTGGCGATCACCACCAGCCACAGCTCGCTGGCGCGGATTTCGCCGCGCAGATAGGCCAGCCCCTCCAGCGCCAGCCGCGGCAGGCGCATGCGCCGCGCCGGCGGGACGGTCGGCGCCGGGTCGGTGATGACGGCGTTCTCGTCTATCGCTGCGGCCCTCCTTCAGCGGGCGAGGGCTACCCTAGATCAGATTCCCGAGCGAGCGGATGGGGTTAGCGGCCGCGGTCGTCGCGCTCGCCGTCCTCGCGCGCCTCCCAGGCCGAGGCGGTGTCGGGGGCTTCGACCACGTCCTCGGTGGTGACCGGCGCGGCGCCGGCGCCGCCGGTCATGTCGGCGTGCAGCTGCCCCTCCTTGCGCTTGACGAAATGCGCGCGCTCCTTGCCGTCGTGGCCGTCGGCGAAGCGGGTCTCGCCCGCCACGCGCTGGCCGCGATCGACGCGGCCGAGGCCCTGGTCGGCGGCGTGCTCCGGGGCGTTGTCCATGGCGGGGAACTCCTTTCGCTTATGGAGAGAACGGCCG
>DASXEN010000122.1:0-13072 GCA_036490095.1 Caulobacteraceae bacterium | reverse complement strand
TCTCGCGCACCGCGGCGATGCGGTCGGCGTCGAAGAACAGGTGCTCGGTGCGGACTAGGCCAATGCCCTCGGCGCCGAACTGGCGGGCGGTGCGGGCGTCCAGCGCGGTCTCGGCGTTGGTGCGCACCTTCAGGCGGCGCGACGCGTCGGCCCAGGTCATCAGGGTGGCGAAATCGCCCGACAGCTCGGGCTCGATCATCGTTACGCGGCCGGCCAGGATCTCGCCCTTGCCGCCATCGATGGTGATGATGTCGCCTGCCCTGAAGACTCGGCCGCGGGCGCTCATCTCGCCCTGCTTGGCGTAGATCTGCAACTCGCCGGCGCCGGAGACGCACGGGCGACCCATGCCGCGGGCGACCACGGCCGCGTGGCTGGTCATGCCGCCGCGCGCCGTGACGATGCCGCGGGCGGCGTGCATGCCGCGGATGTCCTCGGGGCTGGTCTCGTCGCGGACCAGGATCACCGCCTCGCCCGCGGTCCCGAGCCGCTCGGCCTCCTCGGCGGTGAAGACGATCTTGCCGGTGGCGGCGCCCGGCGAGGCCGGCAGGCCGGCGGCGATCAGGTCGCGCTCGGCGTCAGGGTCGATGGTGGGGTGCAGCAACTGGTCGAGCGAGGCCGGCTCGACCCGCATCACCGCCTCCTCATGGGTGATCAGGCCCTCGCTGGCGAGATCGACGGCCACCCGCAGCGCGGCCTTGGCGGTGCGCTTGCCGTTGCGCGTCTGCAGCATGTAGAGCCGCCCGCGCTCGACGGTGAACTCGATGTCCTGCATGTCGCGGTAGTGGCGCTCTAGCCGGGTGACGACGCCCTTCAGCTCGCCGAACACCTCCGGCAGCGCCTCCTCCATCGACGGCGCCTTCTCGCCCATCTCCTCGCGGGCCGCCTTGGTGATGGACTGCGGCGTGCGGATGCCGGCCACCACGTCCTCGCCCTGGGCGTTGATCAGGAACTCGCCGTAGAGGGCGTGCTCGCCGGTGGAGGGATTGCGGGTGAAGGCGACCCCGGTGGCGCTGGTCTCGCCCATGTTGCCGAACACCATGGATTGCACGTTCACCGCCGTGCCCCAGCTTTCCGGGATGTCGTGCATGCGGCGGTAGAACTTCGCCCGGTCGTTCATCCAGCTGTCGAACACGGCGCCGATCGCGCCCCACAGCTGCTCCTGCGGCGCCTGCGGGAACGGCTCGCCCAGCTGGCGCTCGACGGCGGCCTTGTAGTCGCCGACCACGCCCTCCCAGTCCTCGGCCGAAAGCTGCGTGTCGATGGTGACGCCCAGCGCGTCCTTATGGTCGTCGAGGATCTCCTCGAACATGTGGTGGTCGAGGCCGAGCACCACGTTGGAGTACATCTGGATGAAGCGGCGGTAGCTGTCGAAGGCGAAGCGGCGGTCGCCGGCGAGCTTCGCCAGCCCGTCGACGGTGGCATCGTTGAGGCCGAGGTTGAGCACCGTGTCCATCATCCCCGGCATCGAGGCGCGCGCGCCGGAGCGCACCGAGACCAGCAGCGGATTGGCGGCGTCGCCGAAGCGCTTGCCGGCCAGCGTCTCGACTCGCGACAGCGCCTCGGTCACCTCGCCGCGCAGGCTCTCAGGATAGCGCCGCTCGTTGGCGTAGAAATAGGTGCAGGCTTCGGTGGTGATGGTGAACCCGGGCGGCACCGGCAGGCCGAGCGCCGACATCTCAGCCAGGTTGGCGCCCTTGCCCCCCAGCAGGTCCTTCATCGAGGCGTCGCCGTCCGCGCCGCCGCCGCCGAAGGCGTAGACGAAGCCCTTGCGCGCCAGCGTGCTCACCATGTCCGCTCCTAACCCGTCACCAGCGAGAAATCGGCCACCTGCCCCATCAAATCGCGCGCTTCGCCCAGCAGTTTCAGCCGGTTGGCGCGCTCGGCGGGGACCTCGGAATTGACCAGCACCTTGTCGAAGAAGGCGTCGACCGGCGCCCTGAGCGCCGCCAGCGCCTGCATGGCGGCGGCGAAGTCCTCGGCGGCGAGCGCGGCCTCCACCTTGGGCTGGGCCACGCCCAGCGCCTTGATCAGCGCGGCTTCTTCGGCCGGAGCGCCGGCGAGCGCCGCGGGCGCCCCGGAGGGCAACGCCCCCTTCTTCGCCTCGGCGGCAAGGATGTTGGAGGCGCGCTTGTAGGCTGCCTGCAGGTTGGCGCCGTCGGCGGCGGCGAGGAAGCGTCCCAGAGCCTCGATCCGGCGCATGATCCGCACCAGGTCGTCGTCGCCCAGCGCGAAGGCGGCGTCCACCAGGTCATGGCGCGCGCCCTGGTCCCGCAGCAGCACCTTCAGCCGCTCGACCAGGAAGCCGGTCACCTCGTCAGCCACCTCGCGGGCGGCGCGGAAGCTGTAGATCACCGGCTGTGCCGGCGGCTTGCGGCCGACGGCGGTGCGGTCGAACGAGACCGGCCGGTCCTCGTCCACCTCGATCACCCAGGCGGCCTCGGTGACCAGCGCCTCCTCCAGCTCTTCGAGATAGGGCTCGATGCCGAGGTCGGGCTCGTCCGGATCGATCCCCAGCCAGCCGGTGGTCCGCGGCGCCGACACGTAGACCCCGCGGCCGGGCGCCACGTAGGTCTTCAGCGACCGATACCAGTCCTGCACCGCGGCGCGGATCGGCAGCCGCACCTCCGACTTCAGCACGATGCGGATCAGTCCCAGCGCCGCGCGGCGCAGGCCGTAGGGATCGCGCGAGCCGGTGGGTTTCTCGCCGACGGCGAAGAAGCCGACCATGGTGTCGAGCTTGTCGGCCAGCGCCAGCGCCATCGAGAGCGGCGTGTCGGGGACGTCGTCGGAGGGGCCGGCGGGCTTGTACTGCTCGGCGATCGCCTCGGCGACCGGACCGGGCAGGCCAGCCTCGCGGGCGTAGTAGCCGCCCATCACCCCCTGCAGCTCGGGAAATTCGCCGACCATGGCGGAGGCGAGGTCGGCCTTGGCGAGCCGCGCCGCCTCACGGGCGCGCTTCGGATCGGCGCCGACGTGGGCCGCCAGCGCCTCGGCGACCGCCTCCAGCCGCGCCACCCGCTCGGCCATGGTCCCCAGCCTGGCATGGAAGGTGACGCCCTTCAGCCTGGCGAGCCAGGGCTCGAAGCCGGCGCGGCGGTCCTCGTTCCAGAAGAACTGGGCGTCGGAGAGCCGCGCCGACAGCACCCGGGCGTTGCCGGCCGCCACCAGCGCGCCGCCGTCGGCCGCCTCGATGTTGGCGATCACCACGAAGTTCGGCGCGAGCTTGCCGGTGGCGCGGCTGCGCACGGTGAAATAGCGCTGGTGGACGCGCATCGAGGTGCGGATCACCTCGGGCGGCAGCTCCAGGAAGGCGGCGTCCATGTCGCCGAGCACCGGAACCGGCCACTCGGCGAGCCCGGCCACCTCCTCCAGCAGGCCTGCGTCGTCGACCAGCTCCAGCCCGCGTCCGGCGCAGACCTCCCGCGCGCCGTCGAGGATGCGCTGCTCGCGCACCTCGGCGTCGAGGATCACATAGTGGCCGGCCAGCGCCTCGCGGTACTCGTCGAAGTCGCGGGCGCGGAACGGCTGGGCGTCGCCCATGAACCGGTGGCCCTCGGAGAGGTCGCCGGCGGCAATGCCGTCGATCTCGATGGCCACCACCTTGCGGTCGAAGACGCAGAGGATGCGCTGCAGCGGCCGCACCCAGCGCAGCTTGCCGGCGCCTGAGGTCATCGACTTCGGCCACGGGAAGCCGCGGACGATCGCCTCCGCCATCTCGGCGAGGATCTCAGCGGTGGGCCGCCCGGCGCGGGAGATGTCGGCGAACCAGACGCCGTCGCGCTGGGTGAGGTCGCTCTGGGTAAGGCCGGTCGAGCGCAGGAAGCCGGCCAGCGCCTGCTCCGGCGCGCCGACCCGCGGCCCCTTGCGCGCCTCGACCCGGTCCCCCTGCGCAGCCGGCAGGCCGTCAACCACGAGGGTCAGGCGACGCGGACCGGCGTAGGCTCGGAGCCCCTCGAACGGCAGCTCCTCGGCCGCCAGCCGCTCGCGCGCCAGCCGCTCCAGGTCGCGCCGCGCCCCCGGCTGCATTCGCGCCGGAATCTCCTCCGACAGAAGCTCGAGCAGGAGCTGGGGCATGCCTAAGCGCCCGCGTCCGTAGCCCTCGCCCCACCGAAGAGTGGGGAGAGGTCGGCCGAGCGCGAAGCGGTCGGACGGGTGAGGGGTGCGCGTCGCGCCAGCGATGCGCTGGCGTCGGCAGACGCCAAACAGCGCTCACGCGCGCTCGGCGCTCCGCGCCGAGGCCCCTCACCTGACCTCTCCTCGCGAGGCGGGGAGAGGGATGCCGGAGGCGATATCCAGGCCCGGGCCATCACGCGGTCTCGCCTTCCTGGGCCACCCAGGCTTCCGCGCAGGCTTTGCAGAGGTCGCGGATGCGGCCGATGTAGCTTTGGCGCTCGGCGACGGCGATGGCGCCCCGGGCGTCCATCAGGTTGAAGAGGTGCGAGGCCTTCAGCACGTAGTCGTAGGCCGGCAGCACCAGCGGCTGGCCTTGGCGGCCGCGGGCGGCCAGCAGCCGCGGCGCCTCGCGCTCCATGTCGTCGAACTGGCGCTTCAGCACCTCGACGTTGGCGGCCTCGAAGTCGAAGGCGGAGAACTGCCGCTCGCTCTCCAGGAAGACGTCGCCGTAGGTCTTGGCGTCCGGGCTCTGCGGGTCGTTGAAGGCCAGATCGTAGACGTTCTCGACGCCCTGGACGTACATCGCCAGCCGCTCCAGCCCATAAGTCAGCTCACCCGCGACCGGGAACACGTCGAGGCCGCCCACCTGCTGGAAGTAGGTGTACTGGCTGATCTCCATCCCGTCGCACCACACCTCCCAGCCGAGGCCCCAGGCCCCCACGGTGGGGTTCTCCCAGTCGTCCTCGACGAAGCGCACGTCGTGCAGGCTGAAGTCGATGCCGATGGCGGCCAGCGAGCCCAGGTAGAGCGCCTGCATGTCGGCGGGGTTGGGCTTCAGCATCACCTGGTACTGGTAATAGTGCTGCAGCCGGTTGGGGTTCTCGCCGTAGCGGGCATCGGCCGGGCGGCGCGAGGGCTGCACGTAGGCGAGCCGCCAGGGTTTCGGCCCCAGCGCCCGCAGCACCGTCATCGGGTGCAGCGTCCCCGCCCCCACCTCCACGTCATAGGGCTGCAGGATCACGCAGCCTTGCCGGCTCCAGTAGTCGTGGAGCGCAAGGATCAGTCCCTGGAACGACAAGGGCGGGGCGGCGGCCATCGAAGCTGACGGAAAACGGATATCGCGGGTGCGAAAAGGTCGGCGGACCTATAGGGCCCGCCGACCTCTGCTTCAAGCTGACCGGGCCCCCCGGCCCCTGAACCAACGCCGGGTCAGTTGCCCGCCGGCGCCGTCCGCTTGCCGGCGCGCGACAGCGGCTTGCCGTACTTGGCCCGGTTGGCCGGGGTGTCCGGCACCGGCTGGCTGGCGATCACCTCGTTGCCGCCCGTGGCGGTGGCGGACGTGTTCACCGACGTGCCGGTCTGGGCGCTCATGTCGGGCGAGGTCTGCGGCGCCGCGACCTGACTGTTGTCGGGGGTCTGCGGCATCGATTGGGTCGTGTCGCCGGCGGGCGGGGTAGTGTCGCCGGTCGTGGTCTGGGCGTAGGCGGCCGCGCCGATGAGGCACGCCGCCGTCGCGATCAGGGCTGAACGAACGAGGGGCATGACTTGATCCTTCTGGGAGCGGCCACTTTTGGCCGCCACGTCGAAGCGAACGCGAAGCGCGGCTATGAGGTTCCCGCGCTCCGCAACCCCTCGACGAGCCCTTAAGGAGCCGCGCCCGCCTGAGGCGTCGGGGCCGGGGTCGGGGCGGGCGCCGGCGTCGGGGCCAGCTGGGCCGCGTAGGGGCTGTCGGGCGGCGCCAGCACCTTGTCGATCACCTGGATGATGCCGCCGTTGGTGGTGCGCACATCGGCCTGGATGATGTCGGCGTTGTTGACCTTCATGTCGTTCGGATCGGAGCCGTCGAGCATCAGCGTCTGCTTCTCGGCGGTGGCGACCGGACCCTTGGCGCCCTTGATCTTGCTGGAGTCCACCGGAACGGTCAGGAGGTGGTAGGCGACGATCTGCTGCAGCTGGTTGGCGGCCTTATCGTTGGCGGCCATCAGGCTGGCGAGCACGCCAGGCGGCAAGGCGTTGAAGGCCGCGTCGGTCGGCGCGAAGAAGGTGAAGTTCGGATACTTCTGGACGTAGGCGCCAAGATTGCTCTGGTCGATGGCCTTGATCAGGATGGTGAACTGACCCGACGCCTTCAGCGTGTCGTAAATATTGTCGCCGCCGGTGATCTTGGGGATCGACGGCAGGGCCTGCGCGGGCGGCGTGGCGGCCGGCGGCGGCGCGGCCGGGGCGCCGTTGGTCTGGCCCTGGGCCAGGACGATTGCGGGGCAAGCGATCAGGGCCGCCGCGGCCGCGGTGGCGAATAAGCGGTTCAGGTGCATAGAAGTCCTCGGCTAAGGGCCCCCTCCTGGGCGTCCCGTAGCCAGCAGCTTTATTAAGGCTTGCGCCCCGCCGTCAATCGCCCTCGCCGCCTGCGCCACGTAGCCGCGCCATGAAATGCGCTGCTTGCCGTCAGGGACGGAAGCCCTCCAGGCGGCAGCGCCGGACCCACCAAGCGGGATGCGCCTCGGCGACGGCGCGGCGCAGCGCCTCGCTCGCCTGGGCGTCGGCGCAGAGGGCAAAGCAGGTGGCGCCGGAGCCGGACATGCGGGCGAACAGAGTCTGCGGCCGGGCGCGCAACGCCGCCAGCACCTCGGCGATGGCCGGCTGCAGCGCGATCGCCGGCGCCTCCAGGTCGTTGCGGCACGCGGCGAGGAAATCCGCGAGCTGCTCAACCGTATCGATGGCCGCGGGCCAGACCGGATCGTCCGCTTCGGTCCCGGCCCCGGCGGCGTCGAAGGCCGCGTAGATGGCCCGCGTGCTCGACGGGACCATGGGATTGACCAGCACCGCGTCGATGTCCGGGAACTTCGGCGGATCGTCGCATTCGTCGCCGCGGCCACGCGCCAGCACGGCCTGGCCGACGAGGCAGGCGGTGACATCCGCGCCGAGGCCGCGGGCGATCCTCGCCAGCGTGTCGGCGGACGCGTCGCGGCGGAGCCCGAAGGCGTCGACGATTAGCCTGAGCGCCGCAGCCGCGTCCGACGAGCCGCCGCCGAGGCCGGCGGCGACCGGCAGGCGCTTCTCCAGCGTCAGCGTGAACGGCGGCAGCTCTTGGCCAAGCACCGCCAGCAGCGCCTCGCGCGCCGTAACCACCAGGTTGGCGTCGCCGCCCAGCCCGGCGGCGAACTCGCCCTCGACCGCGAAGGCGGTCTCGGGGCGCCGCTCCAGCCGCAGCAGGTCGCCGACGTCGGCGAAGGTCATCAGGCTGCAGACGGGATGATAGCCGTCGGCGCCGAGCGGGCCGACGTGGAGGAAGAGGTTGACCTTGGCCGGCGCCAGCCGCTCGGGCATCAGGGCGTGCAGCTCTGCGGCGGGGGCGGCGGCGCCTGAGACGCGTCAGGCCCCAGCGGCGAGGCCAGCTTGGCCTCGACCCTGGCCTTCAGCTTCGCGTCCGGCGCCAGCGACAGCACCCGGCGCCACTGGAACTGCGCCTCGGTCTTGCGCCCGACCCGCCAGTAGGCGTCGCCGAGATGGTCGTTCACCTCCGGGATGCCGGGATCGAGGGTGATCGCCTGCTCCAGCTTCGCGACCGCGCTCGCGTAGTCGCCGAGCCGGTAGTAGGCCCAGCCGAGGCTGTCGACGATCTCGCCCGACTGCGGATCGGCGTCGACCGCGCGGTGGATCATCGCCAGCCCTTCCTTCAAGTGCTCGCCGCGGTCGATCCAGAAATAGCCCTGGAAATTCAGCAGCTCCGGCTGGTCGGGATTGAGCTTGAGGGCGGCCTGCAGGTCGGCCTCGGTGCGGGCGGCGTCGCCGATCTCCTCGTAGGACGAGGCGCGGGCGTAGTAGAGCCGCCAGTCGCCCTGCCCGCCCGGCGCATCGATCAGCCGGGTCAGCACCACGGCCGATTCCGTGTACTGATCGTCGCCCCGCAACAGGTCGGCGAGGTTGGCCGCGGCGTCGCGGCTCGCCGGCGCGGCGGCGAGCGTCTCGCGGGCCACCTTCAGCGCCGTGTCGTGGTCGCCGGCGCTCTGGTAGGTCCAGGCCAGCTTGTCGCGAGCGGCGACGTAGTTGTCGGAGCCGGCGGACACGCTGGCGTAGGCGGCGCGGGCGCCGTCGAGGTCGGCCGGGGCCAGCAGCTCGCCCAGCAGCAGCCAGGCGTCGTCCTGCGCCGGATCGAGCCGCAGCGCCAGGCGCAGGTCGTCGAGGGCGGCCAGCTCCTGCTTCTGCGACGACAGCGCCGCCGCGGAGATGGTCAGCGCGCCGGCCGCGCCCTGGCGCAGGTCGCCCAGCGGCGGCGGCTTCGCATGCCTGAGCGCCAACGCCAGTCCCGCGGCCGCGCCCGCGTCGGACGGGGCATGGTCGATGCGGGCTCGATAGAGGGCGATCGCGTCGGCCCAGCGGCCGCGCCGCTCCAGGAAGCCGGCATAGGCGTTGACCACGAGGCCGCTCTCGTCGAGGCCTGCGATGACCTTGTAGCTGGCCTCGGCGGCGTCTCGCTTGCCGAGCCGCTCCTGCAGCTCGGCGCGGTCGAGGTCGGCGATGAACTGCGAGATCAGGTCGGCGTCGATGACCGGGCGGGCCAGGGCGTGCGCGGCGTCGCCTGCGCCGGCGGCGGCGAACGGCGCCAGCAGCTGGGCGGCGGTCGCCGGCGGCCCGCCGGGGCCGGCGCTGGCGAGCAGGACGTAGGCGTCCCTGTCGCGGCCCTCGGCCATCGCTTCGACCCCGCGCACCAGCCGGCCCAGCGACGCGTCGGCGCCGCTGTCCGCGGCGTCCGGCGCCAGCGCGGCCGCTCCGGCGATGTCGCCGGCCTGCAAGGCGGCGTTGAAGGCGTCGGCCCGCAGGTACGGCGGACCGCCTTCGACGGCGGCGGCGCGGGTCAGGTAGAAGGCCGCGGCGCCGAGGTGGCCTTCGTCGCGGGCCGCCTCGCCGGCGAGGAAGAGGCCGTAGGACGAGGTGTCGGCGGGCGGCGCCGGCGGCTGGGCGGCGTCCGGCGCGGCGCCGGCGGCGGCCGCGTGCGTCACGGTCATGCGCTCGGTGGCGCAGGCGCCCAGCGAGGCGGCGAGGCAGAGGGCGAAGAGGCGGCGAAGCATGGCTCTGCCATCGCGCGTTCGCGGCGCGACGGCAAGGCGCGCGGCGCACCCGTCCATGGTCTTGTCGAAAGCTACGGGCATGTTACAGAATGTTGCAGAAGCGACATTTTCTCAGCCCACGGAGTGCTCGATGCTGAAAGCCCAGACCGTCTCCATCCTCCAGCGCCTGCATAGCGACAAGCAAGCCGCCGCGAATTTCGTCCGCGACCCTGCTGCCGAGTGGCACGCTTTGGGCGGTCAGCTTCCTGCCGGCGTTACGCCTGCGCAGTTCGCGCAGAGGGTCCGCGGCGGGGAGCTCTTCAAGTCAGTTCAGGCGACCGCCAATGGCCAGATCAGCGCCATGGCCTGGAGCCCCTGCCAGATGGGTGTGATGTTTCTGTTCGATACTTTGGGCGTTACCGCGGGGTTTGCCGTGACCGTGGCCTCGGGCGGGGCCGCCGAGGGCATCATCGCAGCAATCGCCGCATTCGCTGGAGCCAACGTGAGCGTGGTTACGGCGGCTTTCTCGACCTTGGGACAGGCTCCGCTCGCCTTTGCCGCAGCCGCCATATGCCATGGAGCATAGGCGCAGCCGCTGCGGTGTAGCTGCATTCCGCCGTCCGTGATTGCGCCGGACTGAGCCTCACATGTTCGGATAGTTGGGGCCACCGCCGCCCTCGGGGGTGGTCCAGGTGATGTTCTGCGACGGGTCCTTGATGTCGCAGGTTTTGCAGTGGACGCAGTTCTGGGCGTTGATCTGGAAGCGCGGGTTCTGGCCGGCGTCGTCGTAGAGCACCTCGTAGACGCCCGCCGGGCAGTAGAGCCGCGCCGGCTCGCCATAGCGCGGCAGGTTGACGTTGATCGGCACGGTCGGATCCTTCAGCCGCAGGTGCGGCGGCTGGTCTTCCTCGTGGTTGGTCGAGGAGAGGAACACCGAGCTCAGTTTGTCGAACGACAGCACGCCGTCCGGCTTCGGGTAGACGATCGGCTTGTAATCGGACGCCAGGCCGGTGGAAGCCGCGTCGGTCTTGCCGTGCCCCAGCGTGCCGAGGAACGAGAAACCGCCGGTGAAGTAGCAGGTCCACATGTCGAGCATGCTGATGAAGGCGCCCACCACCTCGCCGAACCGCGAGATGAGCGGCTTGGCGTTGCGCACCAGCCTCAGCTCCTTGCCGACCCAGGAGCTGCGCAGGCTCGTCTCGTAGTCGGCGAGCTCGTCGCCTTCGCGGCCGGCCCCGATCGCGGCGAAGGCCGCCTCGGCGGCCAGCATGCCGGACTTGATCGCGTTGTGGCTGCCCTTGAGGCGCGGCACGTTCACCAGGCCGGCCGAGCAGCCAATCAGCACGCCGCCCGGGAAGCTGAGCTTCGGCAGCGACTGCCAGCCGCCCTCGGTGATCGCCCGCGCGCCGTAGGCAATGCGCTTGCCGCCCTCCAGATAGCGGGCGACCGCCGGGTGGTGCTTGTAGCGCTGGAACTCGTCGAACGGCGAGACCCAGGGGTTCTTGTAGCTGAGGTGGGTGACGAGGCCGACGGCCACGTAGTGGTCGCCGAAGTGGTACATGAAGCCGCCGCCATGCGTGTCGTCCTCGAGCGGCCAGCCGACGGTGTGCTGCGCCAGGCCGGGCCTGAACACCGCGTCCGGCACCTGCCAGAGCTCCTTGACGCCGATGCCGAACTTCTGCGGCTCCTTGCCGTCGGCGAGGCCGTATTTGGCCAGGATCACCTTGGCGAGCGAGCCGCGCACCCCCTCGCCGATGAAGACGTACTTGCCGTTGATCACCATCCCCGGCTGGTAGTCGGCCTTGTGCTCGCCGTCTTTGCCGATCCCGACGACGCCGACGACCACGCCCTTGACCGACCCGTCCTCGCGGAAAGTCAGGTCCGAGGCGGCGAAGCCCGGATAGATCTCGACGCCCAGTTCCTCGGCCTGGGTCCCCAGCCAGCGGCAGAGATTGGCGAGCGAGCCGGCGTAGCAGCCGTGATTGTGCATGAACGGTGGCATCAGGAAGACGGGCGCCGCCACGTCGCCCTGCGGCCCCAGCACCAGGAAGCGATCCTCGGTGACCGGCGTGTCGAGTGGCGCGCCCTTCTCCTTCCAGTCGGGGATCAGCTCGTCGAGGCCCTTGGGGTCGACCACCGCGCCGGAAAGGATGTGGGCGCCGACCTCCGAGCCCTTCTCCAACACCGCGACGGTGAGGTCGGCGTTCAGCTGCTTCAGACGGATCGCCGCCGAGAGGCCGGCGGGACCAGCGCCGACGATGACCACGTCGTAGTCCATCGCCTCGCGTTCGACGTCTTCGCTCATGGCCTCGGTCCCCTGGTCTGACCGCCCTTATTCGAAGCCGACGCCGGGCCGGTCAAGCCACTAGCGGCGGCGAGGACGGGATCGTCCGGCCCGCGCCGGTGCTTTAGGAAGGGCCGGAGACAGGCTCCGCACGGCGGCTGAGCGAGAGGCCATGCAAGACCCGTTCGACCTGAAGCGGTTCGTCGAGGCGCAGGACGGCGGCGTCTACGAGCGCGCGCTCGGCGAGCTGCAGGCCGGGCGCAAGCAGGGCCACTGGATCTGGTTCGTCTTCCCGCAGATCGCCGGGCTTGGGTCGAGCGCCATGAACCGGCGCTACGCCATCGGCTCGCTGGAGGAGGCGGTCGCCTACCTTGAGCATCCGATCCTGGGGGCGCGGCTGCGGGACTGCGTCGACGCGATCAACGCCCTGGAGGGCCGCTCGGCGCGGCAGGTGTTCGGCGCCGACGACGTGAAGCTGCGCTCCAGCCTCACCCTCTTCCACCGCGCCGAGCCGGAGGAGCACCGCTTCTCGGCCGCGCTCGCCAAGTATTTCGCCGGCGATCAGGACGACGCGACGCTGGAGCTGCTCGCCGAGACGTTCGGGGGATCGTGAACCCCTTCCCTATCCCTCTCCCCACTCTTCGGTGGGGCGAGGGTTATAGGGGTGCTAAGCCACGGCCATGCCCGCCGATCCGCGCGCCGTCGAGAGCCTGCTCGCCTTCTGGGTCGAGGCTGGCGTGGACGTCTGCTACGCCGACGCGCCGGTCGACCGGATGGCGGCCGGGCTGGAGGCGCTGAAGCCCAGGGCCGCGCCCGCCCCGCCCGTCCAGCCCGCCGCGCCGCGCCCCGGGCTGTTGCGGGAGATGGCGGACCCCGGCGCGGTCGAGGCGGCGCGGGCGGCGGCCGCGGCGGCGGGTGACCTGGCGGCCTTGGCGGCGGCGATCGCGGCGTTCGACGGCTGCGACCTGAAGCGGCAAGGCGCGCGCCAGTCGGTGTTCTCGCGCGGCGATCCAGAGGCGCCGGTGATGATCGTCGGCGAGGGGCCGGGCGGCGACGAGGACGCGCGAGGGGCGCCGTTCGTCGGCCGCGCCGGCAAGCTGCTCGACAAGATGCTGGCGGCGTCGGGCCTGGAGGGCCGGGTCTTCATCACCAACACGGTGTTCTGGCGCCCGCCCGGCAACCGCACCCCCACCGCCGCCGAGCAGGCGGTCTGCGCGCCGTTCGTCGAGCGGGCCGTGGCGCTGGTGCGGCCGAAGCTGCTGCTGCTGGCCGGCGGCGCCTCGGCCAAGCACATGCTGAAGACGACGGAGGGCATCCTGTCGCTGCGCGGGCGCTGGTTCGAGTGGCGCTCGGCCGACGGCGGGATCGAGCTGCCGGCGCTGCCGACGCTGCACCCGGCCTTCCTGCTGCGCCAGCCGGCCGCCAAGAAACACGCCTGGCACGACCTGCTGACCCTGACTGAAAGGCTTGATCGGCCGGCCCGGCGTACGTAACGTTAAGCTCTGTGGCCCACCTTGGGGGTCGCCGGCCTCGTGCGGCCGGTCGTCGCTGGGTGCGCCAAGCTCTTGATTCTAGGACCGATTCAGCGAACGCAGGCGACCACGTCCGTCCGTTGGCGGCCTTTGGA